>NZ_JACHFQ010000008.1:0-157906 GCF_014201975.1 Treponema ruminis
GAGCCAGGATCAAACTCTCCATGATTATTCTAACAGTCCCGAGGGACTGAAGATTTCACCATAAATCTTTGCCTGACCTTATCATTTCATTTAAGTTTGAATTGATTAGGAACTCCAACAGGGGATCTCTCCCCGCTGGCTTGTTTTGTATGTATGCGTTAATGCCACACGATGAACCAGGCTTTGAAAGCCTGCTCCACGTTCTTGTCTTTTCTTTCCTTCACTGATATGCCGTTCAAAGAACTTTTTGTGCGCCGCTCGTTGTCGGCGACGAGAAAAGAATATATCACCATATCTTTTTTTTGTCAACAAAAAATTTTATTTTTTTCAAAAATTTTTCATTTTTTTTCGCGGGGCTAAAATCCAGCCCCGAAGGGCCCGATTTCTACTCCGTCTTAAAGCGGCCTACATCAGAGCCAAGCTGAGTTACATTCAAATCAAGTTCCTCAACACAGCCATCCAGCTTCATTCCGCTTTTAACAACACTCTGCGCATTCTCTGACATTGTAGCCATGCTTTCCTGAACAGCCTCAAGAGAGAATCTGAGCTTATCCATTTCTTCAAGAACATGAGAACTGCCGCCAGCCATTTTGCGGGAAGCATCCCGGACATTTTCCGCAGTCTTATCCATACCGGCGAGAGACTCAATTACGCTTCTTGATCCACGATTCTGATTTTCAAGAGCAGCCCTTACTGTCTGAACGAGAACGTCCGTCTCCTGGATTCGCGAAGAAACTCCTGAAAAAGCCGTACTTGATTCCTGAGAAGCTGCAACGATTTCCCCGATGCTGTCCTGAATATTTTTCAACTGGTCGCCGATTGTCTTTGACTGACCCGACGAAGTTTCTGAAAGCTTACGAATTTCATCTGCGACGACAGCAAAGCCTTTTCCCGCTTCACCGGCATGAGCCGCCTCGATTGCAGCATTCATTGCAAGAAGGTTTGTCTGTTCGGCGATTGAAGCGATAGCCATGTTCGCTTCCTGAAGCATCTGTGACTGCTCCTCAATCTGAGAAATCCGCTCGTTTACCTTCTGCTGTTTTGCCATTCCGCTCTGGGCTTCCCTGTCCAAAATATTGAATGAAGAAGCCATGCTTTCCATCGAGCCGCTGATTTCCTCAATGCTTTTTACAAGCTGACCGACAGAGGCCGAGGAATCACGAATGCTTTTTGTCTGAGAATCAATCATTTCGTTTACGGTCGAGATACTGGAAGCAACTTCCCGCACGACATCAGTAGCCTCATTAAATCCCTGTGACTGATTATGAATCTGCTCCTGAACGTTTCCAATACTCAGACGGATGCGGGTCATTGAGTCAGATACGGATGAAACGCTTTCCTTCATGTTTTTCGAAACCACATCAAGATTAGAGCTGGACGTTTTGATGGTTCCGATCATTTCCTGAAGTTTTCCCATGAAGGTATTAAAATGATTTATGATATTGTGAATTGATTTGAAAGGTGTATGAAGTTCCGTGTTCAGTCGTCGTGTAAGATCCGCTTCCCCGGAAACAATATTTTTGACGGTTGTATGAACTTCCGAAAGCGGCTTAAAAAGATTGTGCATTGAATAGGCTATCAAGATTATGACGGCAAGAATGATAAAAAAGGCGAAAGGAACAAGGGCATTTGCAAAGAAAGCTTTTACAGTAAAAGGAATGAATAAAACCAGCTGCCAGCGCAAAGATTCAATCGGTGAAATCATATAAACGCCATGCAAAGTTGAATGGAAGACATTGTGGTTGGAAAAAAGATTTTTCACTTCCTTAAGCTCAGGCATGGTCGTCGTTATCGGAATCTTTTTCTCAAGATCAGAAATGTCCGTAGAAGCAGAAATTTCAGCCTTGGAGTTGTACATGTACATCGTTATTCCTTTTTCAAGGGTCGCATACATTGACTGAACGAAATCCGTAAGCTCGACACCGGTGCCCGTAATACCAGTTACCCTTCTGCTTTCATTATAAACAAGAACATTTATCCACATGAAAGTCTTTTTAAGGCCAAGGTCATAATCAACATAGAATTGGAAGGGAAGATTTGCATCGATTGTCGCCTTATACCAGGCATTTGCGGGATCAGACTTATCAAGGTCGTAAATAAATTCCATATTCGAATAATATTTCAAATCGGAATCAGAAATCCAGAATGTGCGGTGGGAACTGAAAGAATCCTGGAAGGTTTTAAAATCCCTGAAGGCCAGCGCACGAACTTCTTCATCGGAAGGATTTGCCATGTAATCGACAACGGCCGGCGACTGGGCCAGCTGAACGGCAAGTTTCCGCTCCGGAAGAAGGCCCTTTTCCATTTCAAGAACCTTAGTGTACTTCATTTGTTCAAGATGCGTTCTGGCATTTTTTCTGAACAAAAGAACCGACCCAAAAGACACTGCAACCAAACCGACGGCGACAAAAAGCGCTGCGGCAAGGATAGACAGCTTGCTAGCAGATTTCATATTTTTCTCCTGACTTTTTTTATTAAACAAATAATATTTGAAATTTTTTAGTGTGAAAATAGATAATGCAAAAAAGTAAACAGAAAAAAGCGGCATTTCAGCCTATATAAACATGGTAAACAAATAAGAGCCACCGAAAAATACGATTGAACTTACAACGACACTGTAAAAAATAAGACCTTTCATTTTTTTCTCCATTTTAAGTACAAATTTGAGTTGAAATTCGAGAAGCTTCAAAAGTCATAAGAGATTTGAAATCCACTCATTAATTTATACGAAGGAGCTTTAAAAAGGGCTAAAATTTTTTGAAAAAAATTTGAACTTTTTTACCAGTTTTCCAGGAAGGATTTTACGGAATCAGCCTTTGACGCCTTTCCATCGGCATAATCAAAAGCATTTTCCGCAAAGGACTTGATTACGGTATTGTCGTCCATGACAGGAATCATGGCGTTTATTGAGCCCCGGTTGAAGCGGATTTTCATGAGGGCAAAATATTGAAGGGATTCCAGCTGATTATTTTCCATAAGGGCGGTAAGGCTTTTGTTGCTGACAGGAACGCCCTTGTCATTTTTCTGCAGGAGGGCAAAATCCTGATTATTAAGGAGATAATTCAAAAATTTTGCGGCTGCCTCTGGATTCTTGCAGTCCTTTTTTATCGCATACATGGACGCGGGCTTTAAATACCAGCCGGATTCACTGGCACCAGGAGTGGTGATGAAATTGCCAAGAGCCGCACTTCCGCCAAGAGACTCAACTTCCTTAACGAACAAAGAAATTTCATTGCACCACAAGAGGGCACCGACAATTTTGCCTTCCCTCAGCGCGCTGATTTTAAATCCCCTCGTCGGCGAATAAATCACATTTTCCTGCACAAGCCGCCTGACGAAATCAAAAATCTGCCCGACTTCTTCCTCGGAAATATTCAGCCCGCCGCTTTGATTAAAGACCCTTTTGGAGAAAGTCTGCTCAAACCATGCAATTGCCAGAAAAAGAAGGTGCCTGTTGCTCAGCGTGAAGACATACATGTCCTTTTGCTTTAAAATTTTTGCCAGAGCAAAAAGTTCGTCCCAGGTCGAAGGAATTTTCAGCGAATTCTTTTCAAAGAAAGTCTTATCAAAAACAGGAATTGCCGTATTGAATGCTATCGGAATCGCGTTCAGCTTGCCCTTGATTGTGCCATAATCCAAATCATTGAGAGTGTAATTGTAAAGGTCAACATACTCCGCAAGAGTATTGATGTCATAAAACCCTTTTCCATCAGGCGAATATTTATCGAGCCAGTCAAAATTTATCTGCATCACATCGGCAGACTGACCAGCCGCAACGTCTTCTTCAAAAGTTTTTTCGTAACGGCTCCAGGTATCATATTCCGCCTCGATTTTGACAGAAGGATTTTCCGCCTCAAAGGCTTCGATTCCCTTAAGCGTGTAGTCGGCACGGGATTCACTTCCCCACCAGGAAAACTTAATTGTACGAAGCTGATTTTCTTCGGCCTTCTTCCCGCAGCCGGAAAGAAGCAAAGAGAGAAAAATCAATATAATAGAAAGAAATGACTTATCGTTCCGCATAGATTTCATCCTTCAGCTCCATAAACAATTCCACGACTTCCGGGTCAAAATGCTCGCCCGACTCCCGCTCAATCAAAGCAAAGGCATCCTCGTAGCTCATAGGCTTTTTATAGCAGCGTTCCGCAATCAGGGCGTCAAAAACATCAGCTACAGCCATGATTCTCGCACAAAGAGGAATTTCCTGACCGGCTTTTCCGTTCGGATAGCCCTTGCCGTTCCATTTTTCGTGGTGATAGCTCGCAATATCCGAAGCAATGTCCACATATTTTTTATCAGCAACGCCACCGATGATGTCATAGACAATCTTTCCACCGGCGCTTGCATGGGTCTTCATTATTTCAAATTCTTCAGGCGTGAATTTTCCAGGCTTATTCAAAATCGCATCAGGAATAACGATTTTTCCCAAATCATGCATCGGGGCAGCCCTGGTCACATAATCAATGTATTCATCAGTAAGGATTTCGCTCCACTTACCCTTCTTTCTGGCCTGCAGCAAAATCATATTTACAAGATGACTGGTCCTCTTTACATGAAGGCCTGTCTCGCCGCTACGGCTCTCAACAAGGTCGGCGATTCCCATAATCGTCTTATTCTGAATTTCAAGAATCCGCATTTCGTTGGCTTCGGACTTGGACTGGAAGAATTTGTTCTTTTCCTCGAGTTCCTTTAAAACCCTGTGAGTGTAAATCGTGCTGATTACCAGTGAAAAAATAAGCACGACGAAGCCGATGATTGAAAAATACTTGGTGGAATCAAGATGACGGTCCATTTCGGCCTTTGACTGCTCGATATAGACCTTGGACATTTCAGAAAGCCTGCTTATGCTGGAATTTACCCGCACCACGAGTGGAAAAACGAAGCTTTTCATAAACTGGGAAATTGACTCCGTGCTTTCAACGGACTTCATCGAAAGAAGAACGACATTGTAATTCAGGTAATTGAGGACATCGTCGTTTACGCTTCTGAAAAGCCGCTCCTTTTCGGAATTGAGCTCCATTCTTTTCATTATCTGGGCATGTTTTATCAGCTGATTGCGGATTTCGAGTTCTGTTTTGGCGAGTTCTTCGTTTTCCCCTGCCTGGTTCGATTCAGAGGAAATCATAATCAAAGCCACGTTGTACTCATATTTATACAAGAGGCTCCGGATTTCTTCGACATCACGCTCTTCCTCAAAAATCTGGTTGGCCATGGAATTGTACAAAGACGCCTGTACGTCCATACAATATTTGAGATAAACAATTCCCAAGATACCGACAAGCTGAGCAACAAAAATGACAACTAATGCACTTATAGAAAGACTCTTCTTCACGGAATGAATTTTACCTCCCTTTTTTAGTCCTCGCCCACGCCAAGCAGTTTTTTCTTTAAGGTTGGAACTATGAGCGAAATCGGCCGCTTGGAATCCGTGGTGACTTTTGCCGAGCAGATGTAGCCCGAACCGATTTTTTGCGCTGGCCCCTTTGATGAAGACCACTTGTAGCCGGAATAAGTCGTTGGATCCGGGATAATGCTCACTTTCACTTCAATTGGGTTCTGGATCTGATGGAAAGTATTGGCAAGACTTATATTCTGCAGGCTGGAAATAAGATAGTTGTCGCTTACCGGGAATTCAGAAACGTCGGTAATCAAGCCCTGAATGAAGCCGTACTCTTCCTGCTTGACGGTAGTCGGAGCAAGCCCGATTTTCATGCCAGGACGGATTTTTTTGCCTTCAACCGCCGGAAAATAAACCAGGGCACCGATTGTAGCATCACCAGCACCGGACTCAATAACCGCAATCGTGCTGCCCGGCTGGACATAATCGCCGCGCCGCACAGGAATTTCCATTACACGGCCGCTTGCCGTAGCCACAACCTGAGTTGCCGTCTGATACTTATCATTTAAAAGAAGAATCTGCTGCTTTAGCTCCGTAACCTGCTGGTCGAGGTTCATTTCAGTCTGGCGGGAATTGAAATATTCCTGCTCGGTGATAAGTCCCTGCTCAAAAAGACTTTTCATCATCCACTGATTTTCACTTCCGCCCCTGCGTGTAGAGCGGACCATTTCCTGCATTTTGAGATAGCCTTCAAGCTTCTTTTCCTGCACTTTGATTTGGTCTAGAATGTCCTGACGCTCGATTCGCGCAATAATCTGACCGTTGTGGACTGTGTCTCCGTGATTAACAAAAATATTTTTGACCGCACCCTGATTCGCATATTTTACGCTGGTGATGTGGTCGCTGTTTACAAGAACGCCGGTTCCGTTCACTGTGTCAGGAACCGTACCAAAAATGCCCCACATAAGGGCAACAACGATGATAATCGTAACTGAAATCAAAGCAAGAAGGCTTGACGGCTTTACGACGGTCATAGTCTGATCAAGCTGATCAAGAGAAGCGATTCTATCCAAGGCAGATTTTCTGAAAATTGCACGTTTCATTACTTTTACTCCCTGCTCCAAAGTACGCAATAGGCCTGAGTTCGGGCCGCAAAGCGGGCCACCTTTAAGAGTGCGCGGATTTCAGCCTTTGTGTACCAGTAGGCTTCGATTTCTTCCATTTCTGAATCACTTGGTTTGATTTCGCCGGCCGCTTTTCCTTCAATCACGATATTCTTTTCGTTGGAAAAACCGACTGCAGAATAGCTTTCAAACCAGATTTCATCGATGCGGGTGAGCTTGAGGCCAGTTTCCTCACGGAGCTCACGTTCTGCCGCCGAAGCCGCATCCTCTCCGCTGTCGATAAGGCCTGCTGGAAAATTGTAAACCCACTCGCCTGTCGCCATGCGGAATTCGCGCGAAAGAAGAATCTGCTCATTGCTCTCATCGTGCAGAATCATAACGACGGCATCAACCCGCCCGCCACGCAATTCATCATAATTCGTGATGTTGGGGTTGCGGCTGATCATTTCGTAGGTCTTGCCCCTGCCGCTCACGGTCTCATATTCTATATTGTATCGGGAAATAAATTTTCCCTGATGAACTTTCTCTATTGATTTGTATTTCATAGACTACACACCACTGATTGTCTCGTAATAAATGCACTTATGGCTGCACTGACCTTTAAAGGCTCCGTTACAAATCGGCATTTTACAAAGCCTCTGGGCTTCGTCATCGGTGCGGCTGATTCTCTTTCGAACATAGCCGATATTCTCAAAATTCTGTTCCTTGCCCTTTTCGAGAGCCGCGCATGTGTTGATCCAGACGACATTGCAGTCATCGTGGGCGCACAAATCAGAAGACTGGCGAAAATCATATGAACCTGTTGAGAAGGAAGGAACAATAATCAGCGTGAGCTTAAAGCAGCGCATGAGCTGTTCCATGTATTTTGTAGTGAGGAAGTCCTTGCAGATAAGGATGGCAATCCGGCCAATTCCTTCATAATGGAAGATATTGACCACAAGACTTGAAAGAATTCCCTCAAGGTAACCGGTTCCGTTCAAGTCAGCACGGAAAGGATTCTGCTTGCTCTGACGGCAGATGATGTCACCGAATTTATCAAGAATCGTGACCGTGTTGCCCTTCTTTTCCCAGAATGAGGGCAAAATTATGAGGGATGGAATGTTTTCCCGCTCTTCGTCTGAAAGGGCCTTGAGCTTTTGAGTGATAAAATCCGTCATCTCAGGATTTCCCAGCATTTCCGGGAAGACGACGATGTCGCTTTCCTGCTCTGAGGCCGCCAAAATCTTTTCCCAGACAAGCTTGTTTTCGCTTTCGTGGTCGGATTCGTCATAAGCAATCTTGAAAAACTGAACCTTATCTTCTGAATAAGGAACGACTTCAAAACGCCTTTCAAGCCGGAGAGGCGTGGCGGCAATTTTTAAGGCCCGCTTTTCTCCGAATTTTGGGAACAAGTCTTTTTTGAGGAAGAAATGCTTGTCAATAAGCTCTCCAAGAATCGTATTTTCCATTAAAAGCATATTGAACAAGAAATTATCCATGCGGTTGTAACTGTGGCTCAGCCTGTGCTTTCGTTCCCATACGCAGGAAGTACGAGGCAGAAGGCCGATTCCCGTCGTCTCGCGGTTAGTGTTTAAGACGACAGAAAAATCATCCGCCTGGAATTCGGCAATCTTCTTCTTTAACAAGGTTTCAAGCGCCTCATCAAGAATCTGAATTAAGCCCACAATCGCAAAATAGTATTTGTTCTTGTAGAATCTTTGCGAAAGCTCATTGATGTTCTCAAAAAGCTCTTCGGTCAAATCTTCTTCTGAAAGCTGGTGGACTTCAAAAATCCTGAGCCTTTCAGTTTCTGTCTCAAAAAGAAGCGGGACTTTTTCCAGAACCAGCTCGTTTATCCGGAATTTTTCGGCATTTGAGATACAACTGTAATGCACGAAAAATTCTTCCGTACATGAATTGATTATCAGAGAACAAAGATCAGCGACTGTGTTGTAAATATTCATAAATTAAAAGGCTTTCTTTACGATGATCTCGACTTTTTTGCCCTGAATTCCGACAAGAACCTCATCGGCAATGTTGGCAATTATTGAACGCTCAAGCTCATCCCATTTTTCGTTTTTTTCTTTTTGGGCATTCTGTCGGTAAATTTCAAGGGACCAGGCGTGACCCGAAAAAGATGGAGCAGGAACGATTCCTTCACTATAGAAACAATAATCAGCAGGAAGCTCTGCAACATTTCTTTCGTAATCAATCAGCATGAATTCAACGGCCAGCTTGATTTTTGCCATAATTCCGACAGCAGATACATTTTTTCCGGAAGTTGAAACAGCAAGAAGTTTTGACCGCCTTTCCTCAGTCATTGATTCATCAGGAGACAAGGCTGTGTGAAGCTCGAAACTTTTGCCTTCGCTCTCAACCCAGAATTCTCCGTCAGAAAATTCAAGAAGCTCAGGCAGCATTCCGACCAGTTCCTCGGCAAGAAGACGAAGGCGGCCAGTCTCTTTTTTATCAAGATTTGAATATGACGCAGCCTTTTCCGTCTCATCAAGCAAAGCGGAAAGGGAATCCTTGTCGTGAGAAAACTTACAAATATCAGATTTCATTTAATTCTCCTGATTTTACTGAATGTCAAGAATATCCTTGAAACCTGTAACATCAAAAATATCCAGAACAGTTTCGTTTACATTCTTTACGATCATGCCGCCTTTTTTTGCAAAAGCTTTATGAGCCGAAAGAAGAACCCTCAAACCTGCTGATGAAATGTATTCAAGTTTTGCGCAGTCAATTACGAGGGAAGCCGCCTCTGTAATCGAAGCAATTTCTTTTTCAAGGTCTGGTGCCGTAAGAGTATCAAGGCGACCTCCGATTTTGATAGATGCCTCTGTTCCGTTCAAAGTTTTACTAATATCCATATTTCCTCCATAAAGTATTTATATTATATCACATCTTAATATTTTTTACAGAAAAAATTAAGATATTTTTTGCAAATTTTTATGGTAACAAATTTTCAACGCAGGATTTGGCAGGAGTTTTTTCAGAATTCGTCTACAAATTCATACAGTTTAGTAACAAAAAATCAACGGAAAGGCAAAATAACACTCGTTAGTCAGTGACAGGGAAAAGTTTCGAATTTAGCCCCTTTCATTCTTCTATTTCATTAAATTACAAAAATTTAAGTGAGTAACAAATTTTCAACGCAGACCAAGAATCAGGGAATTTACCGAACGGTAGTAACAGACTTTCAACGATTCAAGGGGATTTGGTAACAATTTTTCAACGGATTTTGGATAAAATGGACTTAAATGAGGTCTCAGGCTGGCAAGTAACAAATTCTCAACGGTTTTCCAAGTTTTTTACAATTAAAAAATTCTTCGGACAGAAACAAAATCCAGAAATCAGTAACAAATGAACAACGAAAATCAACATTTATATAGAAGAAAGCGGCCAAAAGTAACGCTATCTCAACGCTTATAAACAAAATACTGTGGAAAAGCCTCAGAAAAGTCACATTTTTTCAACGAAAAAAGGAGTTCAATAAATCCTTATTTTACAAAGACTTATCAAAACTCCTCAAATTTCGCGGTCACACTTTCTCAACGACATCGTCACAAATTCACAACTTCTTCTATATAAACAAATAGAATTCAAATAGATTTTTAAATATAAACAAATAGTAAAATCTGTTTATATGTTTATTAACGTTGTGTTTTTGTGACTACAAGTTTGCCGTGACAAGAACATAGTGCTTATCATTTGGCAAAATTACAGGCTTACTTTTTGAAAGAGTTATGCCTGAATTATCATTTGCAATCGATACATTGAGGTCGGGATAATACTTCTTTTTGATAAGGTTTATCTGTTCCTTCAATGTGTTCCAGTTTACCCTTTCCTCGGATTCGTAGCTTTTTTCCTTGATTGGCAAAAATTGATTTATAAGAGATTCGCGTGAAATGAAAATCGGCTCAGTGATGCTGTTGTTCCTGTAAACGAACCATGCATACAGATCCTTGCCGACAACGCTGGAAATTTCCTTGTAAACGCCGTAGTCAATCGGGACTGAATGTTCTTTGGAAAGCTTGGTGAATTTGTCCGAGAGAACGATTGTAAGGCCGATGCTCTTTTTTTCCTTGCCGTTCTCGTCGATGTCAACATAGCTCATTGACTCAAAGAATGGAACTACGCCGCTTGAATGCCATGTAGCCGTGACTTCGCCGTCAAGCTTTTCGTCCTCGCTGAAAAATTCTTTGAAAAGGTATTTCTGTGTTTTCTGAACCTTTTTCTCGCGGAATACGAATGATGCGCCGGAAAAACACTCAAGCTGTTCCTTGACTTCCTTGCCCCGCTGCTTTGGAAGCTGAAGCTCGTCCAGAAGCTGCTGCAATGACGAATACTGAAGGATTACCGGCTTGTCAGGGCTGGCCTCTTTGTCAAGGACTGCGTGAGTGGTCATAATCGTGAGAAGGAGACGTCCGTTCTTTCCGTAAGGAACCTTGATGTCGCTGGTGAGCTTGAAGTTGATGTTGTTGTACTTTCGCTCGAATACGTTCTTTTTTACGTCTTTGAGGGGCAATGCCGCCGCGATGAAAGGACTTGCGATATAACTCCGGTACTTTTTGATGATTTCAGTTGTTGAAGCCTCAATCGGAAAAAGTTCCTGCAGGTATTTGTTTTCTTCTTCCGACATTTTAGCCTTCCTTTCTTTTGTAAGAGTGTGAGCTGATTGAAACTTTACCGTTTTCCAGGTCTTCCTTGAAGTAGTCCATAGCGCACATTACGAAGTGGTTCATTGAGACGCCTTTGAGGGCGCAGAATGACTTGAAGATGCTCCTCTCCCCTTTTGACATTGATACGAGGAATTTTTCCTTTACTTCGCGTCGTGTCGGAGTTTTTGGCTCAGCTTCTGGAATTGCCTGTGCTACAACTGCCCGGACCGGCTCTGCGTTGACTGTTTGTGACCCAACATTGCCTGTAATGGAAGAATTCTGCTCTGCTTGAGAACTATGACTTGTAACAGCCTTTTCGCCTGCCAAAATCGATTCTCGTGCGTCTGGAAGGGTATTTTTTGCCGTCTGCTGGTTTGTGAAATTGCTGTTTATCGCTTCTTCAAGAAGATTTGCTTTTTTTGTTGCGCCTGCGTTGTAATTCTGTGGAACTTTCATTATTTGGTCATCTCCCTGATGATTGAGTCGATTGCGTCTGTGGTTTCCTTTCGGGCAGTGATTGATTTGTCCTGAATGGAATTTTTGAGGATCTGTGCCTTTACGAAAGATGTGTCAGTCGGAATCGTGAGGAACTGGGTGTCGTCGAAATTCTTCATGAAATTTTCTGCGAAGAGGGACTGGAACTTCATTCGCTTGTCCTGCTGGTTTAGGATTACGAATGAGATTTTTTCAAGAAGATCCTTGCAGCGTATTTCCTTTGTCGTGGTGATGAGGTTTTCAATCAGTGTCTGGAATCCGTCGGCTGAGAACTGGTCCAGCTTGAGGACAGGAACGATTACATCGGCGCAGTTTGCGATTCCCTTTTCGAAGTCGCCGAAAGCCGGTGAGGTGTCAAAAATGAGGTAGTCGAAATCCTTGAGGGATGGGAAAACTGCGTCCTCAAAAACGTAGTAATTTCGTGTGCTTGAGGCAAAGCTCTGAAGGCCGCCGTTGATTGCGAACGTCGGCAGGAGGAAAAGATTTTCGAAGTGGGTCTGAACCAGGCACTCCCCTACTTTGATTTTTCCGTTGAGGACGTCAGAAAGCTCGTACTGAAAATTTTTTGACAGCCATGATGATGAATTGCCCTGAGGGTCACAGTCTACCAGCACTGTCTTGAAGCCGCGGCGGGCAAGTTCGATTGCACATGTAACGGAAATACTGGTTTTACCAGTGCCGCCCTTTCGATTTAAAAAAACAAATGATTTCATAAAATATTCCCACCTTTTTGAATTTAGTAAAAATCAGCAATTTTATATATTTATAGTTATATAGTATTTTTTATATAAAATCAACTATGAAAATATAAAATAAAATAGTAAAAAAGATAGTATAAATACTATGATAAAAGATATAGATATATGTAAAAGTATATATTTATATAAATATAGCACAAAAATTGAATTTAACGAATTCAAAGAATTTAATCCATGTACTTTCATCACCGAAGGAGAAAGCCTCGTTTTTAGTATAAAAAGCTTTTGCGCTGGATTGGAGTGGCGGCGCAGCCGTTGCGAAGCAATGGAGTGTGGAAACACGGAACCACGCAAAGCCTGGAGGAAGGGGATTCGCCCCTAATTAAAGATTTTATAAGGAATTACCGATAATGAATTACTATGGAAAACAAGACAGAAAGGACACTTTACAAAATTCGTTATATCGGTGACGCTTGTGACTATTTCGAGCGCGATAAAATCTATCTTTGTGTGGGTGAAATTATTGACGGCCCGCAGAAAGGCTCAATTTTTGTAATCAACGAATACGGTGTGGACCACCTTTACGCTTCCAAAGATTTCGAGCGCGTATAAATTTTTCTTTCTAAAATTTAAATTTAGTTTTATAATAGAAGAATGAGTGAATTCTTTGATCTGATTCTTTCTCATCTTCCTTGGTTCTGGGTGGGGATAATGGTCGTCTGCCTTATTTTTGAGGCCGTCACTTTTACGCTCTCTACAGTCTGGGCGGCAGTTTCTGCGCTGCTCATGATTTTCCTCTCACGCACTGCTTTGCCACTCCGCTGGCAGTTTTTGATTTTCTTCCTCATCACAATTATTCTCATGATTTTCACCAGGCCTTTTGCGGTTAAAAAACTTCGTCTTGGCCGGGTGACAACCAACGTCAATTCGCTTGACGGTCAGGAAGTTCTGGTCGTCAAGAAAATCTCAAAGTTCGAGAAGGGCGAGGTCAAGGCTGCAAACGGCGTTGTATGGACGGCGATAGGGGAGGGAAGCGAAGAAATTCCCAAAGGCAAGGTCTGTGTGGTCTCTCGTGTTGAGGGCAATACTCTTGTCGTAAATGAAAAATAAATGGAGTAAAAAAAAATGATGATTCCAATTTTAGCTGTGATTTTGTTTGTCGTCCTTGTGATGATTGTTGCTAACGTCAGGATTGTGCCTCAGTCCAGGGCCTGCGTTATTGAAAGGCTTGGCGCTTATTGTACAACGTGGCAGGTCGGTTTTCATGTTAAGCTGCCTTTTGTCGACCGCATTGCGAACACCATGTCCCTCAAGGAAAAGGTTATGGACTTTCCTCCGCAGCCTGTGATTACAAAGGACAATGTTACCATGCAGATTGATACTGTGGTTTACTGTCAGGTCACGGATCCAAAATTATACACTTACGGCGTTGAAAGCCCGAATTTCGCCCTGGAGAACCTCACCTCAACAACTTTGCGAAACATCATCGGTGAGCTGGAGCTTGACGAAACTTTGACCAGCCGGGACGTAATCAACACAAAGATGCGCAGCATTCTTGATGAGGCGACTGACCCATGGGGAATCAAAGTTACCCGAGTTGAAGTAAAGAACATCGATCCGCCAAAGGCAATTCAGGAAGCGATGGAAAAGCAGATGCGGGCCGAACGGGAACGCCGCGAGCAGATTCTTATTGCGGAAGGCCACAAGCAGAGTGCAATCCTTGAGGCAGAAGGCAAAAAGCAGGCCTTGATTCTTGAAGCCGAAGCCCAGAAGGAAGCAGCCGTTCAGAAGGCAAAAGGTGAGGCAGAGGCCATTCTTGAAGTTCAGAAGGCTACGGCTCAGGGAATCCAGATGATTCGTGAAGCCGGTGCAGATGACGCCGTAATCAAATTGAAGAGCCTGGAGACTTTTGCGGAAGTTTCAAAGGGCGAATCTACAAAAATCATCATTCCGTCAGACATTCAGAATATGGCGGGATTCTTGTCTAGCGCAAAGGAATTGCTCAAATAGGAAGTTTATATGAAAAAATTATTGGCAAGTGTTGGATTTTTGTTACTTTCTTTTTCTCTTTTCGCTGTCGACGTCAATAAAGGTGAACTGGAATCTGCCCAGACTGACTCCATTATGTTCGAAAATTACGGCGGTCCTCATGCCGTGATTGAGACTGCTGACGCAATCATGGGAATCGGAAGTAATCTTGGCCGTCAGGTTGCCGCAGACGTGGAAAATCCTCTTTCTGTCGAACCGTATTCAAAATATTCTTTATATCATGTTGTCGGTGGGGAAGGGGAGAAGGGCCTTGATGCTGACATCCTCTTTTTGAATCAGACTGCCGGCGTTGACCACATCAACAACCTGCGCCGAATTGTAACAGGCTTCCTCATGGCGGCTTACGGCTATTCGCGCGAGGACTCAGAGACTCTTGCTGTTTTCATCACGGTTTATAATGCAGTTTACCGGGGTCAGCTTTCAGCCTTCTCTTCAAAATACAAGGCTGCTGTCCTCACTTACCTTACGGAAGATTCTGTCGGTTTGAGCACGAACTGGGAAGAGTGGGCTGGAAAGACTCAGATTGTAATTCCTCTTGGTGCTCTGGCTGAGGGAACTGCTTCTGTCGAGACTTCTGAAATCAGTGACGACAAGGTAATCGAGGCTTTGCGTTCTGAAGAAGATAAAAATGTCGAAGTCCGCGAGAAAATGGCTGACATAAAAGAAAAGGAAGCCGGTGATGCCAGCGAAAAGGCAAAGACGGCTCAAAAAGAAGCTGCCCAGGAAAAGAAAGAGGGCAAAAAGGCCGAGGCGGCTGAGTCTGCAAAAGAGTCAGAAAAGCAGCAGAAAATTGCTGACAGAAAGAACGACGAGGTAAAGAGCGAGCGGGAGCAGATTGAAAAGGACAAGGCCGAAGTCAAAAAGGAAAAGGCTGGTGAAAGTCAGAAATACCTCACAAGCCTCTTTATTGTAGATGAAAAGCACAAGCTTTATTCTTTGATGACCGTAAATCCTCAGACCGGCGAGATTGTCAAAAAATCTTCAATCAAGCAGATCCGTGAAAAGACAATTTACCCTGTTGCCGAAGGATTTGTGGCTGTGTGCGGAGTTGATGACGGTCATTCTGCGGTAAAGCTTTGTCTGGTTGATTCAGAAACACTTGAAATCAAAAAGCAGAGTGATGAAACTTTATCAGATGATTCTTCGCTTTTGCAGGCCGGGGATGCTTATTATGTAATTATCGTCGAAAACGGAAAGAATTATCTTGCCGCCTTTGACAAGAATCTGACCCTCAAAAAGAAGAGTGACGTTGCGATTAACGGTGCAAGCCCACTCAATTTTTACAGCGAGGGAATTCTTGTTACCGATGAAAAGGGAAAGCCGGTGCTTCTGGCCCTTCCGAATTTAAATTCAGTCTGGCAATAATTGATTTGAGACGAAAAAAGGCTGCCCTTTGTGAAGTGTACTTCATTAACGGACAGCCTTTTTTTATGCTTTAGTTTAATTTCTGGAGATAATCCCGGCCGGAATTAGTTTTAATCATGTTGATGGCATATGCATCGTAGTCATCGACGTTTGTAAAGTCGTTGAGACAGCTTGATTCATTCTGACCGTCGCCCAGAACGATTGTGAGATTGAGCCCCAGAAGGGGAGCGTAGTAGTTGAGGGCTGGAAGATATGAAGAAGCCAGGAAGTCGTCTGCGCCATTGTAGAGGGTGAGAAGAACCTTCTTTTCTGGAGCATTTGTGTGCTTGATTGCGACATCCCTTGTTCCTGCCGTGTAGTAAATCCAGTTGTCTTTGTTTACGCCTGTGTTCTGAGCGAGCAGGGCTTTCATTGCCGGAATATAATCGATTGGGGCAGTGATTTTGTTTCCATATTTGTCTGTTTTTTGGATTCCGTTTTTAACGATTTCGTCAGCAGCGACACCGTCCAGAGCATTGCGAATAAGCTGAAGGGTAGCAGTTGCCTGGGCATCAACGTTCTGTGAAACTGTGCCTGTGAGTTTACCTGCGCCGATAGCTTCGATTGCGTCTGAATTTGCATCGTAGCCGAAGATTGGAAGCCCCTGAGGGAATTTTTCTGCCTGCAAGCAGCCGATAGCCATGCCGTCGTTATTTGAAATAACTATGTCGATTTCATTTCCAAACTGTTCGACCCACTTGTTCATTGATTCAGTTGCGGCAGTAGAATTCCATGTTGAGCCGTCTGCACCTGTCATTGGCTTGCCTTCAAGCTCACGGACTTTATATTCTTTGCCGCTGACTTTTACGCTTCCTTCTTTAACTGTCTGCGGGTCTGTTGTGCCCTTCCATGTGCCCAAGGCTTTGCGGATACCTTCTGTGCGGGCCTTTGAGTCGTTGTGGCCGACATCACCGATGCAAAGAACATAGCCGATGATTCCGTCGCCGTTGCGGTCAATAGATGGATCTGCTGAAGCAAGGAAAGTTGTGATCAATTTGCCCTGAACAATTCCTCCACTGGCGGCATCAAAGCCAACGTAGAAAGTCTGGTCATTCCAGTTCATGGAAGACATGTCAATTTCTCCTGTTTTGGGATCTGATGGCTGACGGTTGAAAAAAATTACTGGCTTGTCTTTGTTTGGGACAACTTTTTTGTCATTACAAGCTGTAAAAACTCCTGCAGTAAGTGTGATAGCAACAAGGGAACTGATGAATTTTTTCATAAAGAAAAATTCCTCCTTTTTTTATGGAAAAAAATTTTTAACTAATTTTATTTTAATTTTTTTTAAGTTTAAGTCAAATACTTTTAAAATATAATGAAAAAGCCCGATAATTCATTTTGAACTATCGGGCTTGAATTTTGGGAAAATTTAATTTGCTACATGCAGGTGTAACCGCCGTCTACAGGCAGGTTGACTCCTGTGACATAGCTTGAAGCCTGACTTGCAAGGAAGATTGCTGTTGAATCAAGCTCTCCTTCGTTTCCGTAACGCTCCAGCGGAATCATTGTGCGGGCGTTCTGCTGGAAGAAATCTGAGTCCAGGGTTTCTTTGGTGAGCGGGGTATAGAAATATCCCGGACAGATTGAGTTGACTGTGATTTTGTATTTGCCCCATTCGGCTGCCAGTGCGCGTGTGAGATTGACTACGCCGCCTTTTGCCGCATGATATGGAGCGGAACCTGCGATTTTGTTGCCGACAAGGCCGTACATTGAAGCGATGTTGATGATTCTTCCGTATTTTGCCGGAATCATTGCTTTTTTGGCGACTGCCCGGGCAAATTTGAAAGTGCCTGCAAGGTCTACGTTCATTTCGCCGTTGAACTGATCGTCTGTGATGTCTTCGGCTGGTGCTACGGCTCCTGTTCCTGCATTGTTGATGAGGATGTCAATTCTGCCGAATTTTGCGAGAACCTCGTCGACTGCGGCGTTTACTTTTTCTGTATCTGTGATGTCACACTGAACGGCGAGTGTTTCAACCTTGTATGTGTCTGCGATTTCTTTGGCAACACTGTCAATCAATTCTTTTCGGCGGGCAACGGCCACGATTTTTGCACCTTGATTTGCAAGGGCTTTTGCCATCTGTACTCCAAGACCTGTTGAGCATCCAGTTACAATAGCGACCTGATTTTTTAAATCGAAATAATTCTTCATGCTAACTCCTTTTAATGAACAAAATTAGGTGAGTGTCGATTAACACTTGCCACGATTATTATAAACCCGCTTTGAAATTTTTGCAAAAATTTGCTATAATATTTTCATGAAGAGGGAGAAATCAGATTATATTGTTCCGCAAGCAGCTCTGAACCGTCTTTTTAATGCAAGACGCTCCCTTCAGCCTGTCTACATTTACGGTATGGCCTCCTACGGCAAAACCGAATGTGTCCGCCAGTTCTTTTCAGGCAAAACTTACTGTTATTATTCCCCGATTTCCAATGATTCCGAGCATCTTTCTGATTTCGAGTCTCACATTAATCCCCACCGGAAGATGCCCCTGCCTGTTGTTTTTGACGACCTGCAGTTTGTAAATGATGAGGAATGCCGCAATCGGGTTCTTGAGATTGCAGAGCGTGCTGATGTCTGGCCGATTTTTATTGCCCGGCCGCCCTTGCTCGGCTGGCTTGTTCCTTACTACACCCAGAATAATTTCGTTGTAATCGATGAAAATGATCTGGCCCTAACAATTGACCAAATCCGTGAGTTCTTTTTCAGCAAAAATATCCTGATTTCAAATGAAAATGTCGAAAAACTTCAGGAATTTATAGTCGGAAATCCTTACGCGCTAAAAGTTGCGGCGACAAGGCTTCAAAATAATCCTGATGCAAAGACTTTGATTCCTCATCTGAGGGAAGTTTTTGCAAAATACATGATGACTTCCGTCACAAAGGTATGGCCGGCCGATTTTTTAGATTTTTTCGTTCACCTGTCGGTTGTTGATTCCTTTACGGTTGAGCTGGCCGAGTATATTACAGAAAATGCCTATGCATCGGCTTACATCGAAAAAGCAAGAAGCATTGCAAATTTCATTTATAAAAAAAATGATGAATATTTGATTCGCCCGATTCCGCTTGAAGGTTTCCGCTATCAGGCCAGAATTCAGCTGGAGCCGGAAAAAATCCGGGAAGCATCACAAAAAGCCGCTGAATGGTATGAAAAGCACGAAGAATTTGAAAAAGCAATGCTTTTGTACTCAAAAAATCACTGTTATTCAAAAATTAAGGAAATCCTGATAAAGAATTCCTCGCAAAACCCAAGCAACGGTCAGTATCTTGGTTTAAGCCGTTATTATTTTGAATTGAGCACGGCCGAAATCGAAGAAAATGTTGTCCTCATGAGCGGAATGAGCATGATTTGTTCCATGCTTTTTAAAACCACTCTCAGTGAATACTGGTACGACAAATTAAAGGAAAAAGTCAGTCAGCTTAGCGGTGAAGAGAAAACCGAGGCAAAACGCCGGGTCGCATATCTGGATATAGCCCTTCCGCACAGGGGCAGCACGACGGTTCTTGAGTCAATTAAGAGTTTTGGTCTTCTTTTGACTACAAAAGGCCTTAAACTGCCCGAATTTTCCGTTACTTCAAATCTTCCCTCTGCCATGAACGGCGGAAAGGACTTTTGTGACTGGACTTTAAAGGACAGGGCAATCGCCAAAAAATACGGAAGCCTGATTGCACTTGCTTTGGGCAAAAACGGAAAGCCGATTGTAAATCTTGCCCTTGCAGAAAGTTTCTGGGAAAAGGCCGGAGACAATGCGGAAGTTCTTGCTCTTTTGAGCCGGGGCCAGCTTGAAGCCGAACTGAATGACAATCTGGAGATGGGATTTGTTGCGGCCGGTCTTTTTATAAGGTTCTACCTGATGACGGGCCAGCTTGATACGGCTTTGCTTCAATACAATGCCTTTGAGCGAAAATGCCGGGATTTTAAATCGACGAAATTCTTCCCCAATCTCCTTGCCCTTCAGTGCCGGATTGATTTGTACCGTGATGATTCGATTGCGGTTGACATCTGGCTCAAAAATTCTGCTCCAGACGAAAATAAAGAAATTTTTGCCCTTCTGCGCTTTCAGTACATGACCAAAATCCGCTGCTACATTGCAAAAGGCAGGCTGAACGAAGCTTTTTCTTTAAAAGAAAAGATGAAATGGTACGCCGAAAACTATCACCGCACTTATATTTCGATTGAGTGTGACGTGCTTGGCGCAATCATCAATTATCGTATGGATTCTGACTGGAAGGAAACGCTTAAAAATGCCATTTTTGCTGCCGAAAAATACCAGTTCGTGCGGATTATCAGTGACGAAGGAGCCGCAATCCAGCCTCTTCTTTTTAAAATCAAGGATGAGCTTGAAAATATACCAGAATTCAACAGGAACTGGTTTTCAAAAGTTATTCGCGAATGCCAGAAACTAAGCCGAATGTATCCAAAGTATTGTGCCCCGCCGGTTATGGCTCCGAGCAATTTTTCTGAGACGGCAAGGCAAATCCTGCGGCTGCAAAGCGAAGGTCTTTCAGCCGACGAAATTTCTAAAAATCTCGACATCAAGCTTGAGACCGTCCGCTATCACATCAAGCAGAATTATAAAAAACTTGGAGTTAATTCAAAAAGCCGTGCCATCATCGTGGCAAAAGAGCTTTATTTGCTTTAAATTGCCTCTTCGGCCATCATTTTTTCGACCTGTGCCCTGGTTAGGGGTTTGTTGGCATCGTAGGCATTTTTGTTTGCTTCAATTTCCTCAAAAGTCCAGAGACGGCCATTTTTGTTGTTCATTCCCGGGCAGTCTTGCGCACATTCTTCCCACATGGCCTTGTCTTTGACCATCCATGACCAGAAAGGGTAGGTTGAGCACTGAACGGGGCGGGCCTCATAGCAGGAGCAGCCGCTTTCCCAGAGAATGCAGTCATAATTCTTTTTTTCGAGAAGGGCAAGAACCTGTTCGCCCTCGTAGTAATCTGCCCAGCGGCAATATTTCTGCACGAACTGGGTTACGCTCATTTTGAGGTGAGTTCTCAATTGTGTTAAATCGCGTAAAGAAAGGTAGACAAAACCAGGAGAATGCCCGCAGCAAAATGAACACCGCTGGCATCCGAAATAAAGTCCGTTTTTATAGAATGGTTCTCCCATGATTTAAGCTAAAACCTCTGCGCTGACAATGTATTTTTTGAAAAACTCTCTGATGGTATTTATTATTTCGGCAGGTTTTCGGGTTTTTAAAATATAACCGTCAGCTTTTTGCTCGATTGCCGTCATTACAGAATCCCTGTCACCCTTAGCCGTAAGGAAAATAACCGGCAGTTTTGAAGAATTCTTGTGCAGGCGGAGTTTTTTGAGGACTTCCGGGCCGTTGAGGTTTGGCATTTCGTAATCAAGAAGAACCAAATCAACCTTGTGCTTTGCAATAAAATCAATGGCGTTGAAACCGGAATTTACGAGGTAAACGTCATATTCGTTTTCGAGCCAGGTTTTTATTGTTCTGAGGATGTTTGGATCGTCATCTACGACGAGAATGCGCTTGCGGCTGCGGTCGTGCCATTCAATTGCCTTTAAAAGCAGGGAAACGTCAATCGGCCAGGTGGTAAATCTAAAGGCCGGAACCTGTTTGACGTATTCTTCCTGAACCAAAGACAGTGCCTTGAGGGTTCCCGCCATGTAGATATGGAGACCGCATTTTTGCTGCTTGCTTTTTAAAGCTTGAAGAAGTTCCGGGGTAACGTCCTCGGACAAGCTCAGCATTACATGGACAGGAAGATTTGGAATTGAGGCAATGTAATTTGGATTTGGATCAACTGGCAAAACTTCGATTCCGTTATCTTCGAGATTTCTTACCAAAGTTTGTACAACGAGACGTTTGATGTCGCCAATCAAGTAGACTTCTTTTTTTGTATTCACTCTCTTTACTCCATTAACAATTTTTTAAGGGCGTCAAAATCAATGTTTTCAATACTGGTCTTGATTTTTTCAAACAAATCAGAACTTTCTTCCGGTATTGCAAATTTTGACATTTCTTTTAGCCACTCATCCATTTGGATGCTGTCAAAATCATCAACAACCTTCTCCAGTGACTTAAGTTTTTCAGAAAATTCTTCTGGGGAGATTGGTGTCTTTTCAGAATCAGTAATTTTAATATTATTTACAAAATTCGATAATTTTTCTAGATAGCTTCGGTATAAATCCAGCAGGGCAGGGGTCTTTTCGTTTACGACTTCGAGATTGTTTGCCTCGCTTTCATGCTCAAGTTCAGCTGCCAGTGCAGAAAGTTCCAGGGCTCCGACAAGTTTTGCCGAGCTTTTGAGGGCGTGAACCTTTATGCGGAAATTTTCCAAATCACCATTGGCAAGCATGGATTCCAGTTCGTCGGATGCGGGCTGGATTGCCTTGTAAAAACGAAGGAGCATGTCAGTCATGATTGCAGGTGTGCCGCAGTATTCCATGCAGGTTGCAATATCTATTCCCTCGATTTGAGGCAGTTCTTCCTGAGAAGTCTGAGGCTCTGGCTCGTTCTTGCTTTCAGAGGCTTCCTGTGGGGCTTCCACATTTTCAATCATTGATTTTGGAAGGTATTTTCGGATTATGTCTTCAAGTGAGCGCGGACTGATTGGCTTGGTTATGTAATCCGTGAAGCCTGCATTGATGTACATTTCCCTTGCGCCTGAAATTGCGTTTGCGGTGAGTGCGATGCATGGCTTATCCTTGCAGCGGTTGCCCGGGAGCTTTTTCATGGCGGCGAGGGTTTCAATTCCGTCCATTTTCGGCATTCTGTGGTCGATGAAAAGAATGTCGTAAACATTTCCGCAGACTTTTTCGAGGGCTGCTTCTCCACTCATTACCGTGTCGATCTGAATTTTTGTATTTTTGAGGAGACCTTTTATAACTTCGAGGTTGATTTCCGTGTCATCGACAAAGAGCAGGTGAGCTGCTGGCGCAATCAAAGTCTCCGTGTATTTTTCCATGAATGAGACGGCTTTTTTGTAATTTTCCATTATGTCGCCGATTTTTTCATCATGTGAAACGGTCTGTTCTATTTCGAATGAGAATTTTGAGCCCTTGCCGTATTCGCTTTCAACTACGAGCTGGCTGTCCATGAGGGCGAGAATCTGCTGGACGATGTTAAGGCCAAGGCCAGAACCCTCGATGGTTTTGTTGCGGTTTTCTTCGATTCGCTCGAAAGGCGAGAAAAGTTTGGGCAAATCTTCCTTTTTGATGCCGATTCCGGTGTCTTCAACGCTGACTGACAGGCGGATTTTGTTTGTTTCGACCGGAACAAAATCAACGGTAAAGGTAATTTTGCCTTCCGGGGTGTATTTTACGGCATTTGTGAGCAGGTTGAGGATACACTGTTTGATTCGGATGCTGTCACCAACCAGAAGCTTTGGAATTTCCGGGTTGATTTTGAGGACGATGTCCAGATTTTTGTTTTTTGCCCGCTCGGAACTCATAATAATCAGGTCGATAAGAATAGAAGAGATGTCGTAAGTCTCTGGAATGAGCTCCATCTTGCCCGATTCGATTTTTGAGAAGTCGAGTACGTCGTTGATAATCGCGAGAAGAGAATTTCCCGCCTGTTTGATGTTGGCGGCGTACTGGCGGATATTTTCGTCCCTGCTTTCGCGCAGAATCATTTCGTCCATGCCCAGAACCGCGTTGATAGGAGTTCGAATTTCGTGACTCATGTTGGCAAGGAAGTCGCTTTTTGCTTTTGAAGCGTTGATTGCGATTTCCTTTGCGGCGCGCTCGTTTTTTGTCTGCTCGCGGATGAATTCGATGTATTCCTTGAGCTGAACTTCCATTTTGCGCAGGGAGTCAGCGAGGGAGCCGATTTCATTGTTTGATTTGTAGAGAATCTGGATTCCGAGCTCACCGCGGGACAGTCTGTAAGAAGATTTTGTCAAATCGGCAATCGGATTGATAATCTGGGTGTGGCTCAGGTATGTGTTTAGGAGGGCAATGAGGAAAATGACAATCAAAACAAGGATGAGGCAGATATTCTGACTGATGTTCCGCCTGGTTATTGTTGAAATGTCAGTGGCGATAATCAGAATCATGCCGTTTTTGAGGATTTTCTTGATGCCTAGGTGGGGCGAGTTCTTGTGTATGAATTCGAGGGCAGACGAAGTCTTCCGGTTGTTGAGAAGGGGCTTTAAATTCCTCTGCTCGTTGTTTTCTTCTCTTGAGTGCGGGGAAAAAGATGAATTCTTTGAGCTGGTGTTGTAAACCATCGTGTTGGTCGATGTAAGGAGAATTGCACTGTATTCCTCGTAGGGAAGGGTATCTGAGATATTTTTGACTGTGGCCAGGTTTATGTCGATTCCGGCTACACCGAGAAAGATTCCGTTTTTGTAAACCGGCATGGCATAGGTCAGAATGTGCATGTTGATGTTTTTGTTGACGTAAGGCTCAATCCATGTTGGGTGACCGGCCCAGACTGGAGTGTAATACCAGCAGACGTGTTCAATGTCAGTGGGCGAGTAAAGGCTTAAATCTGTGGGGCTGATGCTTATGAAGCCCGTTTTCGTGGTTCCGGTAAGGAAGACGCCGGCTTTTTCTCCATATGCATTGGGATCAAATCGGAAATAAAGGGCGACTGAATCTTTTGCGACGGCCGCTATGTTTGGCAGGACTGATTCAAGCTGCTGGCAGTATTTTTGTAGGGAAGCCGGATTTTTTAGAAGCTTATCCTGATCGATTGTATCAATTACATAATCACTGATGCTGTGGACGGCCCTTTCGACGGAAGAAAAACAGTTGTTGAATTCTTCTTTTTTTTGCTCAGCGACAATATTGAGGTTTTTGTTTATTTCTTCCGTGTAATGTTTGTTCTGAAAATGAGAATGCAGGGGCAGAAGAAGAATGAGAGACAAGACGGTGGGACTGAAAATGAAGAAAATGAGTTTGGTGCGGATGGAGAGTAATTTGTTTAATTTTTTACTTTGGCTCATTGTACTTTACTCCGTTGCCACCGCTTTCTTTGGCTGAGTAACAAGCCTGAACCGCACGGTAATAATTAACCTTGATGGTATCAGAAAGATTGATATCGATAACACCAACTGA
Organism: Treponema ruminis; assembly: GCF_014201975.1. NCBI lineage: Bacteria > Pseudomonadati > Spirochaetota > Spirochaetia > Treponematales > Treponemataceae > Treponema > Treponema ruminis. The sequence goes on from NZ_JACHFQ010000008.1 coordinate 24,791, forward strand.
GATTTTTATATCGAGTTTGCTTTTTAATTCAGCGCAAATTTCATTGAAGTACTGCTGGGTTTCATCAGGATTGATTTCAAGCAGAGCCATGAAACTGTCCTTTTCCCAGCGGAGAATCTGTCCTTTATCCTGGATTAGCCTTTTTACGATTAAAGTCGTGTTTTTGAGGATTTCGTTGCCGTTTTGGCTGCTCTTGCTGTTTTCAAAATTATCGATGTCAAAGAAAGCCATTGTCTTGTAGCGGGTGGTTGTGAAAATTCCCATTTCTCCATAGGCTTCCTTGAAGTAGTTGCGGTTTGGAAGGCCTGTTACCGGGTCTTCGAGTGAGTCATCGCTGTGAATGATGGAGTCTTTTCTTGTCCAAATCTTTAAGCTGATGAAGAAAATTGCCAGAGTGAGTAAAAATACGGGGATGAGAATCAAAATCAGTTTTTGGCCGAATTCTGCGTGTTCCAGAGTGCCCTGAACTACCAGATACCAGTCCAAATCTTCCATAAAGCGGACCATTCGCACGCCGTTGAAGCCCCGGCGCTTGTATGTGAATGTGTCGCTGCCGGCCTTGTCCTGAATCGCCGCTGAAATGTAGGCGTTTTCGATATTGGCGGCGTTTGTATCAACCTGAACAAGACCTTCCGTGTCAATCAGATTGATTTTAATGTCAAATTCCTGCTCAAGATTCTTAAAGAGTTCCTGAATTTCGTCCATTATGACGCCGACACCACAGACTCCCAGCAATTTTTTGTTTTCATCCTTGACCTGAGTGTTTACAAAGACTGTCCAGCGGTATTCGTTGGCCTGGTCGCGGTCTGTATCGAGGTCGTATTCTTTTTTGGTGTCGATGAAAATCTGGTACCAGATGTCGTAGGGAACTTTTTGAGGATTTACGACTTTTGCAATTCCGTTTGGTGTGTAATATCTCTTTGTCTGCTCGGAAATTACAAAGGCTGAAGAATAATCGAGCTTGGTTTTTAATTCCCTCAGGTAAGCAGACATGATGTCCGCCATTTTGTTTTCGCTCTGGCTTGTCTCAAGATGGAGTTTTTCCTGAAGGAAAGTGTCGTAGGCCATGGTCTTTGCGACCATGATTGGTTTGATTAACTGATTGTAGACCGAATCGTAGACGTGCTCTGCGATTACTAAATTCTTTTTTGAATCACTTTCGATGTGTTTGATTGTCAAAAAAAAGACAATGGAGCCGGAGAAAACGAAACTCAGGAAAATCATGATAGATGCTATGATTTTAACTTTTTTCATAAGGTTTCCTCCCCTCCACTGTTTATTTTAATGCTTTTAAACTTATTTTCAAGGGTTTATGAAAATAAGTTTAAATTTATGCTTCTTTTTTACCGCTTGGAGAAAGAAGAAGATTTGTTATGATTCCGAGAATCAAAGCGCAGGCAACTGTTCGGATTTCGACTTTGCCGAATTTTACGACCATGCCGCCGACACCTGTGATAAGAATTACGCTGGCTACGAAGAGGTTGCGGTTTTTGTTCAAATCAACCTGCTGGAACATTTTGAGACCTGAGACTGCGATGAAGCCGTAGAGTGCAACACAAACGCCGCCCATTACGCAGCTTGGAATTGTCTCAAGGAAAGCTACGAGAGGAGTAATCAAACTGAAGATAATACAAAGAATTGCACATCCCCAGATTGAGATTGTGGAAGCGTTGCGGGTGATTGCGACACAGCCGATTGACTCGCCGTAAGTTGTGTTTGGACAGCCGCCGAAGAGTGTTGAGATGAATGTGCCAACGCCGTCACCAAGCAAAGTGCGTGTGAGGCCTGGATTTTCGAGAAGGTTGACACCAACGATTGCAGAAAGGTTTTTGTGGTCAGCAAGGTGCTCTGCGAAAACTACGAATGCTACAGGAACGTAAGCTGCAAAAATTGTGAGAAGGTAAGTGCCTGTAACGCCTTTGAGCCCTTCGACACCGCCCAAAGCGAATGTGAACTTTGGAAGTGAAAGGAAGCTTGAGAATTTTGAGAAATCAAGCGAGGTGAGGGCAGAGTAGTTGATTACGATGAGGCTCGGATTGTTTGTGACGTGCCCGATAATTGCGAAAATTGACGCAAGAATGTAGCCTGCAAGGATTCCCTGGATGAAAGGAATGAGCTTTCCGATTTTTGAGCCGTAAGTTGAGCACATCATTGTTACGAAAAGAGTGAAAAGACCGCAGATGAGGGCAACATAAGTGCTTCCGCCTTCGATATTTGACTTCATGAGGTCGCCGATTGCGTTTCCAGAGAGGGAAAGACCAATGATTGCGACGGTTGGACCGATGATGACTGGTGGCATGAGCTTGTCAATCCATTTTACGCCGAAGAATTTGACTGCGAGTGCGATGATGATGTAGACGATTCCTGCCATCATTGAGCCGATAATCAAGCCCCAGTAGCCGACTGTGACAGAAGCCGCACCGCCGAAAGCTGAGAACATTGAGCCGATAAAAGCGAAAGAGCTTCCGAGGAAGACCGGGCTTGCGCTTTTTGTGAAAATCAAATAGATGAAAGTACCAACGCCTGCGCCAAAGAGGGCTGCAGATGCTGTAAGTCCGTTACCGACGATTGCTGGTACTGCGATTGTTGCTGCCATGATTGCAAGAAGCTGCTGTACTGCAAACAAGAAGACTTTTCCCAATGAAGGGCGGTCTTTGATACCATAAACTAATTCCATTTTTTAACTCCTGTTTATAAATTAGATTGCCGGGTTTGGCCCGGCAATGACAGTTTTGTCATTATCGGGCTGACCCGATAATCTTTTATCCCAATACAGTTCGTTCGATTTCGAACATCTGGCTGCGGTAGAGGCTTGAAATGTTGTGGCCGTAGTCTGCGAGCAGCTGAATGATGTTGCGGGCATGTTCCTTTGTGTCACAGCCGTTCAAGCGGTCGCCTGCATCTCCAAGACCTGGCATGATGTAAGCCTTTTCGTTCATTACAGGATCCATCCAGAGGGTGTAGCATGTAAGGTTTGGCAAGGCTCGTGTTACGCGGATTGCACCTTTGAGGGTGGAAATTGTGTTGAAGAAAGCGATTGACTTTGGCTTAACTCCCTGTTCCTGAAGGTATTTTACGACAGTAACGAGAGAGCCGCCAGTTGCGTTCATCGGATCGGCGAAAATCAAATCCTTGCCGTTAAGCTGCTCGATGTTGAAGAAAGACTTGTCCAAATCGAGGATGTATTCCATGTTGCTCTCGTTTTTGGTGTCGTTTCGGCTGATTTTGAAGAGTGCGAAAGGTGTAAGGTATGAATCAGAAGAATATTCTTCGATTTCCTTTGAGACAATCATGCTTGGCAAAAGTGCGCCGCGGAGCATAACACACATTACTGTGTTGTTGATTTTGTGGTCGATGTCTGGGATTTTGTGAACTGCGTAGTTCTGAACCGGGTAAGTTACCGGAGTTTTTACAATGATGTGACCTTTTTTGTCGGTCTTTTGGTTGATGTAAGCCATGCGGAAAAGCATTTCGTAAGCCCGCTGGCTGTAATACATGAATTCCTGATGGTCAGTCTTTTCGTCGCGGAGTTTTGAAATAACACGGCTTGCTTCGGCCTGTGCCTGCTGCTCCGTCTCGAAGGAATACACTTTAATCTGCGGATGCTTTTTGCAGATTGCGTGCATTTCGTGACCCATTTTGTCGTAGCCCTCGATGATTTTTTCTTTGTCGACAGGATCGAATGATTTCATCGTGTCCTTAAACATTGAATCAAGGCGGGCAAGATCCTCGTTATCTTCGTTTGTGAGATAACCGTCTAAATCTTCTGCTTTTAGAATGATTTTGTTGCTCATTGCTGCTCCTATTTTTTCAATCGAATATTATAACATGACGCTCTATTTTTTTCTATAATAAAAAGATTTAAAAAAAGAGAAGCCCGATTGGACTTCTCTGTGGAGTTATTTTTTCTGACCGTAATATGCGTTCGGACCGTGCTTTCGCTGGTAGTGCTTGTCGATGATGTAGGCCGGAAGCTGGGTGGCAGCCGGATTTACCTGAAGGGTGATTGTCGCCATTTTTGCAACTTCTTCAAGGACTGCGGCATTGTAAACGGCCTTGTCGGCGCTTGCTCCCCAGGTGAAAGGACCGTGGCCTGCGACTAAAACCATTGTTGTCTCAGCCGGATGAAGGCCTTCGTCGGCAAAGTGCTTTACAATCAGGTTGCCGGTTTCAAGCTCGTAGTTTCTTGTGAGCGCGTCTTTTGTGATGTAAGGCGTGCATGGAACCAGAGACTGAATGTGGTCTGCGTGGGTTGTTCCGAAAAGCGGAATAGGACGCTGAGCCTGTGCCCATGCAACCGCATAAGTTGAGTGGGTGTGGACGATTCCGCCGATTTTTGCCCCGCCTTTTACAGCCCATTCTTTGTAAAGGACGAGGTGGGTGTTCGTGTCGCTCGAAGGATTCAATTCTCCCTCAACGACTTTTCCGTCCAAATCGACTACGACCATGCTGTCAACCGTAAGTTTCGGGTATGCAACTCCAGACGGCTTGATTGCAAAAACTCCTGCATCCGGGTCGAATGCCGAGACATTGCCCCAGGTGTAAATTGCAAGCTTTTGAGCCGGAATCTGCATGTTGGCTTCGTAGGCCTGCTCTTTTATTGTCTGAAACATACTCATTTTTTTCTCCTTTTGTCATTACCGGGCTTGTCCCGGTAATCTTACTCAATATTTTCGATTGCGGCTTTTTCGATTGCAAGGCCTTTTGTGTAGCGAGCGAAGAATTCGTTGAATCCGTCAACATCTTCCTTCTTTGCTTCGACTGTTGTCTTCTTGCTTGTGGCAAATACGCTTTCATTGAGCCAGACATCGAGAGGCTTGCCATTTGCATTTACGAGGTAGCTTGCAAGAACGGCCATTCCCCATGGACCGCCTTCGCCTGCTGTTTCAAGGGCTGAAACCGGTGTGTGCAGTGCTGCTGACATAATCGTGAGGCCTGTTTCGGCAGTCTTAAAGAAGCCGCCGTGACCTGTGAGGCTGTCGATTTTGACGTTTTCCTTGTCAAAAAGGATGTCCATGCCTGTCCTGAGCGCGCCGAGTGCCGTGAAAAGTTGTGCACGGATAAAGTTTGCCATTGTGAAGTTGGCGTGCTGTGTGCGGACGAAAAGAGGTCGTCCTTCCGTGAGGCCTGTGATGCTTTCGCCTGAAAGATAGTTGAAGGGGAGCAAGCCGCCGCAGTCTTTGTCGCCTGTGAGAGCTGATTTGAGAAGGGTTCCGTAGAGCTTGCCCTTGTCAACGCTGCAGCCTGTTGCCTTGATTACTTCGTCGAAGAGGTTTACCCAGTGGTCGAACTCGCCCATGCAGTTGTTTGCGTGAGCCATTGCAACGAGGGCTCCGTCCGGGGTCGTTACCAGGTCAATGAGTCCGTTGTAAGCCTTGCTCAAGTCTTTTTCGAGAACGACCATTGCAAAGACCGAAGTTCCAGCCGAGACATTGCCGGTGCGTTTTGCGACTGCATTTGTGGCAATCATTCCTGTTCCGGCATCGCCTTCTGGTGGAGCAAGCCTTGTTCCTGCCTCAAGCTCGCCTGTCGGATCGAGGATTTTTGCTCCTTCGGCTGTCAAAGTGCCCGCATCTTCTCCTGCAAGAAGAACTTTCGGCAAGATTTCTTCGAGCTTCCAAGAGAATTTTTTGTCTGCTATGAGGCTGTCGAATTTTGCGATGAAATCTTTGTTGTAGTCTTTTGTGGCTGTGTCAATCGGGAACATTCCGCTGGCATCACCGATTCCAAGCACTTTCTGGCCTGTAAGCTTCCAGTGGATAAAGCCTGCGAGTGTTGTGAAGAATGCGACGTCCTTTACATGCGGCTCCTTGTTCAAAATCGCCTGATAAAGATGGGAAATGCTCCATCGCTCTGGAATAGGGTAGCCGAAAAGGGCAGAAAGTTTTTCTGAAGCAGCGCCTGTGATTGTGTTTCGCCATGTTCGGAAAGGAACCAAAAGATTTCCGCCTTTGTCAAAGGCAAGATAGCCGTGCATCATTGCTGAAAAGCCGAGGGCACGAATCTTTTTGAGGGCAATGCCGTATTTTTCCTTTACGTCACGCTTTAAATCTGCATAAGCCGACTGCAATCCCGTGATGATTTCTTCCTGAGAGTAAGTCCAGATGCCATCGATGAGGGAGTTTTCCCAAGTGTGGCTTCCCTGAGCGGCCGGTGCATTGTTTGAATCAATAAGAACGGCTTTGATTCGGGTTGAACCGAATTCGATGCCGACAATAGCGTTACCGGATTCGATGAGTTTTTTGATTTCTTCCGTTGCCAATTTTTTTATTCTCCTTTTTTTATTTTTTAACTTTAAATCGCAGCACGTTCCAGGATGCGGCTTTTAAAGTTGCAGCATAAATACTATTGTCACTCTGAATTGCCGGAATTTCAACTGTTTTTACAGCGTCAGGATTTTCGAGGGAATTTTTTGCGCTCAAATCGCTTCCGCACAACTCGCTCCGGTAAATCATCTCAGTTTTTCCGAATGAAGAAAGGTCGATTTGAGTTTCTGATGATTGATTTTTGCTTGTGTTGAGGGCAAAGACTGTGATTTCGTCCTTTTCTTCAATATATACGCTGCTGAAAATGACTGCCGGAACTTCGCCATATGCTTTTGTGACTTTATTTTCTGTCTTTACGATTGGAGCAAGGACTGTTCCCCGGCCAAAAAGGGAAACGTCACGGAAGGGAAAGTAAATTGCCTGCTTGTAGGAACCTTTTCCCGGTTCAGTGAAAATCGGGGCGATTACGTTGACCAGCTGGGCAAGGCAGGCCACCTTTACGCGGTCAGCATGATTCAAAAGTGTGATTGCCATACCGCCGAATGCAAGGGCGTCCAGAAGGGAATAGTGGTCTTCGAGGATTCGCGGGGCCTGGACCCAGGGATGAGGCTCCTGCTGGCTCTGATACCAGATGTTCCATTCATCGAAAGAAAGCATCATCGTTTTTTTGCTGCGGGTGAGGGCTTTTACATAGTCACAGGTGGCGCAGCTTGTCTTGATGAACTGATCCATGTCGTAGAAAGATGCAAGGAAGTCGTCATCATCTCCCTGATTTTCAAAATATCTGTGGATTGAAATGAAATCTGCGACGTCGTAAGTGTGCTCGAGAACGATTCTGTCCCATTCCGGGTAGGTGGGCAGGGCACTTGAAGCGCTTCCGCATACTACAGTCTGAATGTTTTCGTCGGTCCATTTCATGAGTTTGATTGTTTCGCGGGCTTTTTTGCCGTAATCGCTGGCGTCGAGGTGACAAATCTGCCAGGGACCGTCCATTTCGTTGCCGACGCACCAGTATTTGATGTTGTGAGGCTCCTTGTGTCCGTTTTTGATTCTAAGGTCGCTCCAGGCAGTTCCGCCGGGGAAATTGCAGTATTCGACCAGGTCGGCTGCATCCTGGGGGGTGCCTGTTCCCATGTTTACCGCCGCCATGACTTCCGTTCCGGCCTTTTTTGCCCAGTCAACAAAATCATCGATTCCGATGCTGTTCGTTTCGATTGTGTGCCAGGCCCGGTCCAGGCGGACTGGACGGCTTTCACGTGGCCCGATTCCGTCCTTCCAGTTGTAGCCAGAAAGAAAATTGCCGCCCGGATAGCGGACTAAACCAACCCGCAAGTCTTTTACAAGCTCGATTACGTCTTTTCGGAAGCCCTGCTCGTCGGCACTTGGGTGACCCGGCTCATAAATTCCTGTATAAACAGCCCGACCAAGCTGCTCTATGAATGAACTGAAAAGTTTGTCGTCAACTTTGCCCTTTGTGAAATCTTTTACAATTGTAACTTTTGTTTCCATAAAAAAAATGGCGGCATGATTAGTGCCGCCCCTCTGGTATTGGTGATTTTTATCTCAAGCCTGCCATTGCAGTACCTGTCGTGATGTCAACTTCGTCTGGAAGGAACTCGTAGAAGAACTTTCCGTCGATAATCTTTGCAAGGTAATCTTTTGTGCGGTCGATAACCTTGTAAGTCTTGAAGAATGTCGTTCCGTTGCAGGCGATGCAAATTGGTTTTGCCGCATCTTTGCCTTCGCCACACTGCATGATACAAGAAGCGAGGATGATTGCTGCAAGTTTTGACATGCGGTCAACGAGTGCATCAAAAAGCTCAAAGAGAACTGCCGCATCTTCGGCTGTTGCCTTTGCGAATGTTTCTGGAGCAACAGTTTTGCTTTCTGAGTATTTGTGGAGGAATTCGTTTACTTCGATAGTAGAAATTGCCTTGATTGAAGTGACTGAATCGGCGAACTGTGCAGAGAAGAGGCCTTCTTTTGCCGCAATGTGAAGAACTTCAAGTGCTACAGGACCGAGATATGCGCCTGAGCAGAGCTTTTCGTATGGTGCGTAGCCTGGTTTTACGCTCTTTTCATCAACGAGAATGTCGAAGTCAGAATTTTTGTAGCCACCGAATTTTGCGCTCTCACAGACGATAATCTGCTTTTTGAGATCCGGGTAATCAGCGCGCTCGCTCTGAACGTAAGCTGCGTTGAGGCCTGTTCCGAGGATAAATCCGATGTAAGAAGAATATTTTGGGCTTCCGCTGCCTGCAAGAAGGGCAGAAGCAGTGTCGTTGAGAAGAACGATTTTCGGGTCGTTTGTCCAGCCGTGCTCGACAAGGGCTTTTTTGAGCTCTGCACCGATGTGGCATCCTACAACCTCTGGAGCTTTTACTTCTTTTGAGAATGATTTGAGGATTCCGTCGGCTTCTTCAGTGATTGTCATGGCATATGAGAAGCAGAAGCAGATTTCACGGCAAGTGTTCTTGAAGCGTTCGATGTTGCCTGCGATTTGATCGAAGAATTCTTTTTTGCTAAGCTCGCGTTCTGTGCCCGGCATCTTTGTTTTTTCGAAATTTGAGAAAGTTGGGGCTGCTGTTTTTGAGAAGGTTACGAGTGAAGAGCGGAAATTTGTGCCGCCGGCATCGATTACGATGACAGATTTGTCCTGCATGGTGATTGTTGAAGGGTCGATGTATGTGCGAATCATGTCCTGATCAGCTTTGTGGCCCAAAAGACCTTCATGCATGTCTGAAATAAAACTTTTTACCAGTGCGTTTAAATCAAAGTCCTGATAAAATCCGTGTTTTTCGAAGAAAGATTTTACGTTTGCGTTCATAATGTTTCCTACTTTATGAAAAATTATATTTATGGCATTAATTATACTCCAGTTGAAGAAAAAATTCTAAGTTTTTTTAGCAAATTTTTGTTAAATTATGGAGATAAATAGAAGAATTTGTTTTCTCCGGCTCCCCTACTGTCTTGACTGAATTTAGTAATACTCTTACAATTTTGTTACTATGAATAGCAACGGAGCTTTAGAGAAAATTCTACATTCATTTGAGCGCTACTACAATGTCTCGACAGAAGGCGTTGCCGCTCCATTTTCAGCCGAAGCTATTTTTAATTCCCACAGTGAACAATATTTTTTAGTAAAAGCCGCAAAAACCGCGGATATTGATTCAAACGAATTCGTTTTCTTCTATTATAATGGTGAAATTGCAGGGGCAAACTCGGCAATGACAGCAGGCAAAATTGAAGAACTTTCAAATATCGCCTGGGAGAGGGGGCTTTCCCGGGTCACTCCTTACTACGGTCATCGCAATTCTGACGTCACACTGATTATTCTTTCTGACAAAATCGATGACGAATCTTTCAAAAAAATCAAAAAATTAAATCTCTACAAATCATATAAATTCGGCCTTTATGGCTGGAGTTCTTTTCGGGCATTAGCTTATGAGACTTCGACAGGTCGTGCCGCAACAAATCGACGTGGCTCTGACTTGAAAAAGCTCGTGGCTTCGCTATAAAAAAAGTTTCCAAAAGGGGGAAAATGTAAAAATGACAGCATTGTTAATCATTCTTGCTGCAATCGCCTTGCTTTTCTGTGGCTATGTTTTCTATGGCTCATGGTTGGCAAAACAGTGGGGTATCGACCCTGCACGAAAAACGCCTGCTGTAGAAAAGGCAGACGGTGTTGATTATGTTACCGCAAAACCAGCTGTTTTGATGGGACATCACTTTTCTTCAATCGCTGGTGCCGGCCCGATTAACGGTCCGATTCTGGCTGCTGTTTTCGGATGGGTTCCGGTTTTCCTTTGGTGTGTAATCGGTGGTATTTTCTTCGGCGGCTTGCAGGACTTCGGTTCACTCTTTGCTTCTGCACGCAACGACGGAAAATCAGTCGGTGAAATCATCAAGGCTTCAATGGGTAAGACTTCTAAAAAGCTCTTTATCATTTTCGCCCTTCTTGTTTTGATTTTGGTTATCGCTTCATTCGTAAACGTTGTTGCAGGTACATTCCTCACAAAACCGGATGCAGCTGGAAATCTTGTAACTGGCTTCGTAACAAAAGCACAGGGACTTACAAACAACCAGACAACAGCAATCATTTCTGTTCTCTTCATCTTCCTTGCAATCGGTTATGGCGTTCTTACAAACCGCTGCGGCGTTAAGACTTTGCCGGCTACAATCATCGGAATCATCGCAATCGCAGCAATCATCGTTCTCGGTTTAAACGTTGGTCTTGCCCTCAGCCGAAACACTTGGATTGTAATCATCGGTCTTTACATCGCAATCGCTTCGCTTATTCCTGTATGGATTATGCTCCAGCCTCGCGATTACCTTTCATCATATCTTTTGTATTCAATGATGCTCGTTGCTCTTGTCGGAATCGTTACTTCTGCTGTACGCGGAAACGCAAGTTTCGCAATTCCTGCATTCAACGGCTGGAAAGTTAACGGCAACTATATGTTCCCGACTTTGTTCATCACTGTTGCCTGCGGTGCCTGCTCTGGATTCCACTCACTCATCGCTTCAGGAACTTCTTCAAAACAGCTTGATAACGAAAAACACGCAAAGGCTATCGGTTACGGTTCAATGCTCATTGAATCAGCACTCGGCATCATTTCTTTGATTGCTGTCGGTGTTGTCTGGGAAGCTTGGGGCAAAAAAGAATTCGGCTCTCCATCTGCTGCATTTGGTGCCGGTATCGCTACTTTGTTCGGTGAAAAAGGCACTCCAATCTACAATACAATTTCTGCACTTTTGACTCTCGCAGTTTCTGTATTCGCACTCACATCTCTGGACTCTGCAACTCGTTTGAGCCGATTCATGTTCTCAGAACTTTTCCTTAAAGATGATGAGCCAACATGGAAAGACGCAAAAAGCCCGGTTCGAAAAGTTCTTGCAAACCCATTCTTCGGTACAGCATTGATGGTAATCGTCGGCTGTATTTTGGGCGGTCTCTCACTTTCTCAGATTTGGGGTCTCTTTGGTGCTGCAAACCAGCTTCTGGCAGGTATTGCTTTGATGGCTGTTGCCGCTTGGCTCGGTGAAGTTGGAAAGAACAACAAAATGTTCTTCATCCCAACAATTTTCATGCTCGCTGCAACTTTGACACAGCTTATCCTTACTGTAATCGGCAAAGTAAAATTCATTGCTGCCGGTCAGTTCACAGCTGCAAATCCTGCATGGGGCAACTGGTTCCAGCTCTTGTTCGCAGCTGCAATGGCAATTCTTGCAATCGTACTCGTTATTGAGGGTGTTAAGACATTCTCAAAACAGTGCAAGAAATAAGATAACAGCTAAAAACTAGCTGGACGGGGCCTGCGCATAAGCAGGCTCCGTTTTTTTTACAGAGAAGATTAAGCCTTGCAAAAATCGGAAAAAGGCCTCATACTTAATTTAATATTAATAAATTTTGTAAATATCATTAAGGAGAGTAGTCATTATGAAAAAAACACTTTTGAGAAAAATCTTTTCATTATTTGCTGCTACATTCATTTCTGTCATGGCTTTTTTAATCCTTTTTTCTTCCTGCAAACAGCCGGATACTATTAACAACTATTACACTGTCTATAAAGACGCCGAAGAGGAGTCAAATGACTTTATTTCCGAGGCTATTCCGGTTTATAACGGCAAAAAAAGTGTAGATTTACCTTCTGGTTCAATGTTTGTACGTTTTTTTGACAAAAACAAATATATTCCTTATGTTGCTGTTAAGTACTATCTGGAAACTTTTGCTGATGTAGTTGTAATAAATGAGTCATACAGTGAGCATAAATATAAGTATTACAGTACAAAAATTGCAGGTAAATTTTTTAATCTTATTGTTGATGCGAAAAATGATACGATTTTCTGCCCTAACTGGTATTGTTTTGGACTTCCGACAGCTGAAGAAAATCAAAACTCAGATGGTATGGTAAGCAAAGTTTATGAGCTCATGCAGACAAGCAGTGTTTTTTATATGGGCGAGAAATCAATAACTTTCGATTTAAAAAAATATGGTTTTAAGATTTATGAAGCTACAGATGATGCCTATGTTCCCTTGTTCATAATGAATCAACTTTTTTCTTGCAAAGAATATGCTGATTATGTTTTCAATGGAGAGGCTGTTTATTATGCTGCCTTTAATAGTGATTATAATTATAAAAGTTTTCAATCTAGTTCCTGGTATAGAGACGAAAATGGGAAAATAAAGGAAAGACCACAGGAACTTATAGATGCCTCTTATAATCTGTTGTGTTTTACTCACGATTATCTTTATGGCCATTCGGGATACTATGGTTTTGCTGATACAGAAGGAAATGGATATGCAAACCCGGAAATTGTAAAAGAAGCAGATGCCCTCAGTTTTGACGAGCTTCTAAATAAGTATGATCCAGACGTAAAAAAAATGCTTCATTCATCTTCTTATGTGGAATACATAATTGGATTATATTCGCTTTTTTATTATACATATGGAGATCTTCATTCAAACCTGATGATTTCAAACTACTTTACATTAGACAGCTCTGACGTATTGAAAGAAAGCAGAGCGAAGATAAAATCAAGTAATAAAGCAAAAAAAATGTATGGTTTAGATGGAACTCCTTCTCTAGAGAGCATTCGAAAGGTTTCTGGTAAAGAAGAAGGTCTGGAACTTTTGACTGGGGGAAAAACGGCAGTTATTCGCTTTGACAATTTTACTTATTCAATTGATGAATGGGAAAAATATTATTCATCTTCACCTGAGCCTGAACCAAATCCAGCGGAAGCAGTTATTGCTGATGATACTTGTGGTCTTGTATACAAATCTTTCTACGCTCTTTTAAATGATAATAATTATAAAAATGTAAAAAATGTCATTATAGATATAAGCTGCAATGGAGGTGGTTTTACAGCATCTTTGTCGTATTTTCTCCTGGCTATACAAGGCCCGTATTACCAATATGCAATCTCGGATAACACAGGACTTAAAGAAACTAGGTATCATAGTAATGCTGATTTAAATCTTGACGGTAAACTGGATGAAAAAGATTTGGAATATGGTAAAAAAATTCGTGAGAAATTTAAGTTTGCCGTACTTACGAGTTTCCAGTCATTTTCTTGTGCCAATTATTTTCCATGTTCTTGTGCAGAGGCAGGAATCCCTATTATTGGGGAAAGATCTGGTGGTGGAAGTTGTGATGTAAGGGTGGCAGCAACTGCGGACGGTTTCCCATGCAGTTACTCAAATGCAAGTCGAACTGTTTTTGCAGACGGTACGAGTACGGAATATGGTGCTCCTGTAGATATTGAAATGCCCTGCGAAGATTTTTATAACGAGGCAAAGCTCAATGAGGTGATGAATAAATTGTATGGAAACTAAGTTAATCGCGGATAACTCTTTTTTCCTAATACTCATCTTAAATTTTCCTTCTTCTTGATGTAAACTTCTTACAGTTCATTTCTATATTATAGGAGATTTTTTTTTATGAAGAAATGCATCAGGATTTTTTTAGCAATTCTTGGATTATCAGTATTTTTTTCGACATGTGCTTTTGCTTCTGACTCAACTTCTGGCTCTGCTTCTTCTGACTCAACTCCAGTTTCTCTTTCACTTTCGGCTTCGGATTTACCGGATGGATTTGCGGGTACTGAATTCAAAAAAATTAAAACTGATTCTTCCGTAACCGTAAACAACAAAATAGATTTGCTTGCTGCCATCAAAAAGGGCGGGGTGATTTATGTTGACGGCATGATTGACCTTTCTGACGGAATGCTTCCGGAAGTGGGCGGCGGTTCAAATCCGGCTTTGGACGCGTTTGTCAAAAAGAACAGCTCTTTTTCTACTTATTCAGAGTATCGCGAAGCTTATGCTGCTAATTGTAAAGTGGAAACCGAAGACTCAAGCAAGGGGCCCCAGAGCCGCTACTATGAAACCATGCACACGCTGAACACAAAGTATCGTGATGTAATCAGACTTTCTGTAAAAAGCAACACGATTCTGATCGGTTTGAACGACAATTCCGGCTTTTCCGGCGGATGCCTTTCAGTCAGCGGTGTTTCAAATGTAATTCTCCGCAATTTGAAGATTGTGGATGCTTACGATCCTTTCCCTCATCACGAAAAAAACGACGGCTACAATGCCCAGCACGATGCAGTTTCAATCGAAAATTCAAAGAATATCTGGGTTGACCACTGTACTTTTGCTGATACAAAAAGCCTTGATCATGTATTGACTGGCGGAAAAACTGATGAAAAGTGGCAGACTTATGACGGTCTCTGCGACATCACGAAAAGCAGCGACAATGTTACGGTTTCATACTGCAAATTTATGAATCATTCAAAGACAATGCTGATTGGTTCAAGCGACTCTGAGCAAATCTCGGCTAAAAACCGAAAAGTCACTCTCCATCACAATTATTTCTACAATTGTGCTTCACGCTTGCCGATGGTTCGCCTTTCTTGGATTCATTCTTACAACAATTATTTTGATGCTGAATCTTCTGCACCTTACGGAAACTCTTACGCTCTTGGCGTCCGCTACAATTCTCTGATTAATTCTGAAAACAACTATTACGGTTCAGGAATCAAAAATTCTTACGCCGGACATTCAAGCAAATACGGCACGGTTTATTCTTCTGGGGAAGCCGACAATTCAAAAAGCGGTAAAAAATCCAGTGAATTCAAAGTGTCGGACGGTCCTTTGTTTGAAATCCCTTATAAATATGAAAAGATTCCTGCTGAGCAGGTGCCTGACTTTGTTAAGGCAAATGCTGGAACAGGAACCCTTTCTGCTAAATAATTTTAGAAATTTCCCTTACAGATTCGGGAAGTGGTAGGTTACGCCTACTGAAAGGTTTGTGACTTTCTTGCTCAGCTCGGTTTTGTATGAAGCCGAGCCCGAAGAAAGGTAGTAATCGGTGTTGAAGTATTTTGCGAAGAGTCCAGAGACTGTAACAGTCAGCTCTTCTACAGGATAGAATTCAATGCCGGTTCCTACGCAGAAGCTGTCCAAAACCGGGTTGAAGGTGCTGTTCGAGTCATCTTTTGTGCCCTGATTTCCGTACTGTAAGCCCAGGCTGTACGAAGCCCATTTGCAGAATTTCCAGTCTGCTCCGAGTGCCACTTCCCAAGAATTTGCATAGTCTGTCTCGCCAAGAATTGAATCCTGATCGGCAAAATAATTGAAATAATAGTTAAAGCTTGTGCTCAGGTAAAGATTGTCCAAAAGCTGGCAGCCTGCTCCCAAATTGAGGGCCGCCGGAAGGTCTGTGTGGAAGGTCTTGCCGTCTGTGATTCCGAATTGAGAAGCAAGATTTCCATCAACATCCTTTACCTTGTATTTTACTGATGATTTTGACTGATACTGTACTGCAAGGTCGACGATTTCAATCGGACGCCAGTGGATTCCGAAAACGCCGCTGACCGTGTAGCCGTTTGCCTTGTAAGAAATCGTGTTTCCGCCGTTTCCAAGAAGGGTGAATGCGTCAGATTTGATTTCCATTTTCTGTGTTCCATGAACATAACGCAAGCCTGCCGCGAAAGAAAGATTGTCCATGAAAAGGTAGCCCATGCCGAGCTGTCCACCGTAAGTTATTGACGTTACGTTGAGTTTATGATTTTTTGCGGCTTCTGTAAGTGCCTGTCCCATTTTTTGAGCTGTCTGCGCTGCCTGTTGATTCTGGGCAGCCATAGCAGCCTGTGCCTGCTTCATGTAAGTTGCTGCTGCTCCGCCGAAAAGCATTGTCGTTGCGCTTGTTCCCTCGCTGTATTCAAGGGCACCACCGCCTGCGTATACGCCGAAATTTCCAAAAACAGAAAAATTGCTGTGCTTGTAGACGAAATCTGCATCAGGATAGAACCAGACCGTTGTCTCGTCATTTGAGTAATAGTCATTAATTTCGAGTGGGGCAGAGGCAAAAACGTTGCCTGTTTTCATTTCGTTGCCGTACTCTTTAAAAACGAACTGGTTTCCTGCTTCGATGTGAAGACCCTCTGTCAAAAAAGCTGTTCCTGCGACATTGTAATAAGAAGCTTCCGGTCTTTTTGCCTCAGTGTTGCGGCTTGGATTACGAAGATAACCCGTGCTCATATTGGTTTTGTTCTCTACTCCGCTTGCGAAAACTGCTGCTGCACCTGAAATAAGAATCACAGCTGTGGCAAATCTTTTCATTTGTCTTTTACTCCTTAATAAGATTGACACTTTTGGGAAAAATGTCAGTTTGACATATTAGAGATTTTTGTCATGCATGTCAATTTGATTTTTGCAAAAAACAGGGCGGAAAAATATAAACTTGACTTTCTAAAATTTCACACTTAAAATTAAATTCTTACAAAAAGTTAAAAATGAAATTCAAAAAAAAATTCTCTTTCATCGTTATCATTTCTTCGCTTGTTCTTGTCTTTCTCTTTCTTTTTTTCTCGTTTATTTTTCTCAGTTTAAATAATAAGGAGCCGGAAAAGAGCAGCAAGAGGCTTATTCTTGGATTTTCTCAGATTGGGTCGGAGAGTGCCTGGCGTACCCGCAATACCCAGTCAATTTTTGAGGCGGCAGAGGCAAATGGAATCCAAATTCTTTTTGATGACGCACAGCAAAAACAGGAAAATCAGCTTAAGGCAATCCGTTCTTTTATCGTTTACCAGGTTGATGTGATTGCGTTCGTGCCCATCGTTGAGGACGGCTGGGATAATGTTCTTCGTGAGGCAAAAAATGCGGGAATTCCTGTGATAATCGTGGACAGGCAGATTAATGCGCCCGAATATCTTTATTCGGGATTTTTGGGCGAGAATTCTCTTGAAGAAGGTCACAGGGCTGCTGAATATCTTTTGAAAAAAACTTCTGGAAATTCTTCGCCGGTCAACATTCTTGAAATCTCCGGAACTGAAAATTCTTCGATTGTGAAGGGTAGGGCCAGGGGCTTTAGGGAAGGGATTGACTCTGATTCCAAATTCAACATAATTCATTCGGAGAATGGGGATTTTTTACGCTCGCGGGGCAAGGAAATCGCCGAAAATCTGATTCAGAAATCGCGTGATTCTGGCAAATTTAAAAACGACCAGCTTTATTTCGACGGTAAAAAAATCGATGTCATCTTTTCCCACAATGATTCAATGACTCTGGGACTTCTGGATTCTTTTGCAAATTACGGCATAAACTCTGCGGACACAATCATAATCACTTTTGATGCCGAGCAAAAATCAATCGATGCCCTTGTCGAAGGAAAACTGAATTGCGTCGTGGAATGTAATCCCAACCTCGGCGAAATGCTCATGCAGCTTGTAAAACAGGTTGTGGCCGGAAAGACCATTCCTCGAATCACTTACAACGAAGAAAAAATCTTCACCGAATACGATGACTTTTCAAAATACGAGCCCAGGGGTTACTAAATGAAAAACCAGAGCCTCAGGAAGACCGTAAAATTCACCTACATCATTCTGCTTTCAATCACGCTGATTCCTTCGATTTTCTCAATCGTCGTATCGCAAATCCACACTCAGCGCTACAACAAAATCATTTCCAACGTCAGCAAGGCCAACAAAATCAACAGCATCGCCAAAAACGACATCCCGGAAGAACTCTGGAACATAATCTGCGGCAAAAAGGAAATCAAGGAAGGCCGCCAGTACGAAATGATGAACGAAATCACTTTCGGGCTTGAGGAAATGCTGAGAAGTACAAAATCGAATGAAAGCCGGGACAAGCTTGAGGTCGCCACACGTGCCAGTGCCACTCTTTTGCGCAACATCCACATTCTTATCGAGCAGATGGGATTTGGCAGTACGGTCAGGCAGAACGAGGAAAGTCTTGATGAAATTCGCACGATTGCCGTGCTTTTTTCGGACATCATGCAGGATTTTATCGTGGCGGAAAGTGAATCTGCTTCGGAGACCAACCTTTCGATTAAAAATGCCTCCATTATTCTGACCGTGATTCAGTTTTTCATTACGGTCGTTGCCCTTTTTGTTTCCGCCAACAGCTTCCTTACGGTTTCGGGAGTAATTCTGGAAGAGCAGAAGAATTTTCAGAAGGCGGAAATGAAGGCTTTGCAGGCTCAGATTACGCCCCACTTCCTTTACAACACTTTTGACACGATTGTCTGGCTGGCCGAGGAAGAAAAGACTGATGAAGTCGTGCGCATTACCAAGGCTTTTTCGGACTTTCTGCGCATTTCACTGAGCCGGGGCCACGAATGGATTACAATCGGGCAGGAACTCGACCACATCAAAAATTACCTGACGATTCAAAAAATCCGTTACGCAGACATTTTGAATTATAAAATCGAGGCGGATGAAAGCTTACTGGGCTTGAAGATGATTAAACTTGTCCTTCAGCCGCTGGTCGAGAACGCCATTTATCACGGAATAAAAAACAAGAGGGGCAGGGGAGAGCTTTCTGTTTCGGTGAAGTACGCCGGTGAGGATAAAAAGAAAATCCGCTTTGAGGTAAAGGACAACGGAGCGGGCTTTACTGAGGCCAGACTTGCGGAAGTGAGGCTGGAACTTTCCCTGATGGTTTCGGAAAAACTGAATTCTGTCTACGGCCTTTACAATGTGAATAAAAAGCTAAAACTTTATTATGGCGAGCAGACGGAAGGTCTTGTGATTGAGTCTGAGCCGGGCAAGGGCAGTTCGATTTCTTTTGAGATTCCATGCGAAAATGGAGAGGCGGCAGGGGTAGAAAATGTATAGCGTGTTTGTTGTTGATGATGAGCCTATTGTTCTCGAAGGAATCCGTTCCAAAATTGACTGGGAATCGAGCGGCTTTACCTTTGCCGGTGAGGCCACTGATGGTGAGATTGCCCTTTCCATGCTTCACGAACTCAAGCCGGATATTCTGATTACTGACATTAAAATGCCTTTCATGGACGGATTGCAGCTTGCCCAGGCGGTAAAGCGGATTCAGCCCTGGATTAAAATCATAATTCTTTCGGGTCACGATGAATTTGACTACGCCAAAAAAGCAATTTCAATCGGAATCGAGGACTATCTTTTAAAGCCCTTCACGCCGGACGAGCTTTTAAAAAGCCTCAACAAGACGGCCCTTCAGATTGATAAGGAACGCAAGCAGCTTTCTGACATTTCCCGGCTCAAAGAAGAACTGAAATCGAGTGAGGCTCTCAAAAAGAAGGAATTCCTGAACAATCTCGTTCACGCGGCTGAAAACATGAGCGATGTGATGCAAAAATCCCAGGAGCTGCACCTGAATCTCATTTCCCGCTTTTACAAAGTCTTAATCAGCCGGATTAAAAGCCGCACCGACAATATTCAGAATCAGGAAGAAGCCTGTTCCTTGCTCAATTCGTATTCCGGACTTTGGGAGCAGGCGGACTGTTTTTTTCATCACTCGAACCTGCTTGTCTGCATTTTTAAGGGAAGCAGCCGGGAAGAACTGGACGAGAGCATTTTCCACGCGGCAGAGGCAATTGCCCACATCGCCACAAAAAACGACGACTGCGAGGTTTTAACGGCTATCGGAAAGACGGTTGAGCATCTTTCCCAGCTCAATCTTTCCTATGATGATGCCAAAAAAATCCTTGCGATTGGCGGAAAGGGCGAGAAAAACAGGATTATCAGCTCGGAAGACCTGGAAGGAGGGCTTGGTTCTGAGGCGAATGCTGATTCTTCGGCGGGACTTCTTGATTTGAAGGAAAATGACCCGCTTGTGGACAGGCTTAAATACGCTGGCAAGAATGACATTTCCGCGATTATCGATGAATCAATGGAGCTGATACGCAACAATCCCGGTCAGTTCAGTGTTTTTGCTTCTTATCTTTTGGTTGATTTGATTTTTGCCGTGTCCAAACTGGTTGAAAAGCTGGGCGGCGACATTAAGGAACTGAAGCCGGAAATTTTGCAGAGGAAATTTATCGATGATGCCGTTGGAAACGAGAGGGATTTCAGGAAGAACGTTGAGCAGGTTCTTTCCTTTGCTTTGGAATTCCGCGATTCAAAAATGACCGGAAGGTACGGTGACGTGATTTTAAAGGCCAAGCGCTACATCGAAGAGCATTATGCTGACCAGAACACCACGCTGACCACGGTGGCCGAAGCGGTCGCACTCAGTCCCAATCATTTCAGCACGATTTTTTCCCAGGAGTGCAAGACGACCTTCATCGAATATCTTACAAACGTGCGCCTGGAAAACGCCAAAAGGCTCATGCGTGAGACTGAAATGAAGGGCTACGACATAGCCTACGAGTGCGGATTTTCTGACCCCCACTATTTCAGCTACATCTTTAAAAAGAATACCGGCCTTTCACCGAGGGAATACAAGCTGAGCGTGGGTCAGTAGCCCGAATTTTGCATTTTACTGCTGATTTTGATTCTTTCTGTCCTTCAGTTTCTGGTTGATTTTCCGGGCTTCGTGGAAATCAAAGAGATAGGTGAGGAAATAAACTCCGAAGAATACGAGCAGGAACATGATTTCCAGTTTGGCGCAGGAATACAAGTCTTTTTGAATCCAGCCCAGGTTCAGGCCGACAATGAACAGAACCACGTTCAAAAGGGCAATGTAGAGAAGGTAAAAAATGAAGGTCTGGATTCTCGTCATATTCTTTTTGATGTAAAACAAGCCGTAAGCCAGGCCGGAAAATGCACCCATAAACATGATTCCCCAGATGCTTTCCTTCCTCCAGTCCGATCTGTCAATTATTGAAGAGATTAATATGATGAGCGTGATGACGCGGGTTGAAATATTCAGCATTACAGTAAACATTTCGCATCGGTTTTCGTTTTTCATAAGCCCAAAAGCTCCTTTAATGTGCTTAGATAATTTCTTGAAATTACAACTTTGTAGCCGTTCTGCAAAACTGCCTCAAAACGGCCGCCGAAAATCGGAAGAAGACTGTCGATTTTGTCCAGATTTACGATGACGGCTTTGTTTGCCCGGAAAAATGTGCTTGAAGGAAGTTCTTCTTCGAGCTGGTAGAGTTTTGACTTTGTTTCGTATACGCAGTCCTTGGTGTAGGCAAAAACAGTGTCGTCAACGGACTCAAAATATAGAATCTCGCTTTGATCAACGAGGACAATTTTTGAGTCCTTGAAGAAATTCATTTTGCCCTTGCCGCCCTTAAACTGATTTATGAGCCGGGTAAGATTTTCGTCGAGGTAAGCACACTTTATGATTATCTCGTCTTCTTCGTCAGCAGCTTTTTCAAGAATCGTTATTTTCATTTGACATTTTCTCTAGCTTTATTTTAGCACTCTTTTTTGCTTTTTGTAAGGAAATTGTTGAAAGAGTGGATTTGCCGCATTTTTTGTAGCAGTCACCAGCCATCGCCCAGCAGTAAGCCTTGAAGCCTGAATCATCGGAGAGGGAAGCCAGCCTGATAAAATCTTTTGCCCCGGATTCTGATTTTCCGAAGACTCCTTCTGGAACGGATGCACTCACGCTGGCCCGGTTTAAAAGCACTTCAATTTCGCCATCCTGACCGAAAGCAAGTTCTGCCGCCTTATCCAGATATGTGTAGGATTCGTTTACAAGCATGACGGCCTGAATTACCGAAGAATTTCCGCCTTTTTTTGCCAGATTTGCGCCGTAATTTGCAAGACTCGAAAAATCTTCGGGATTTTCATCAATTTTCTGCTTATAACAGGCAAGATTTTCCTCAATGCTGTCTGAGCCTGAATAGGACTTGGTGGCTTCCTCAAAGATTTCCTTCATCTGATTTATAAAAGCCTCGTCTTCCTTTTCGCTGGCCTTATCCTTTTTCTGGACTTTCATCTCAACTTCAAGCGGACTGGAATTTTCTTCGTTAAAGAGGGGCTTTCCGTCTGCAAGAATGTAGTGCCGGGTCTTTTTTGCGCCGAGAACTCTCTGCAGCCCCTGGTCTTTGAGCGGAATCCTGATTTTCAGCTGGCTTCCTTCTTCCAGATAGAGAAACTGAGCGTCACAGACAAAATTTTTAGCGTAATCATAGATTTTTGCCCCATTTTCTGAAACTTCGACCTCATAATCCCAGGTCTGATTTTCCGAAATATTGTCAAAATCAATGTAAATCACGGCATTTTTTAGGGTCTCCGTTCTTTTTTTATAGTCAAGAACCAGCTGCCAGTATTCAGAATTATCCACCCACTTTGCGTTTATCACCGGCTGGAAAACAGTGTACTTTACGAAATCGAGTGAATCTCCCTCATCAAGAGTCTCAATAAATTCTTCCGCGACTTCGCCACCGGTAAAGCTCGGGTGAACTCGAAGGTGCTTACCCAGTAAGGAATCGAGCTGAGTGTCAAAAAAGAAGAAGAGACTTACTCCGAAAAGGCAGATAAATGCCGCATTTATGGTCAAAATTTTCTTTATCATTTTACAAGGCTCCTTTAATCGCATCGAAAACAATTTTTATGCTTCTGTCTACAAAGCCCGAAGACATAATCATGCCGAAAGTGAAAGCCGCAAAGCGGAAAAGCTGGGCCGGCTCTGAAATTTCCTGAAGGACGCGGCCGAAAGCAGTTTTTGCCTCTTTTTTGCCGCAGGAACACTTTCCTTTTTTCATGTTGAAGCGGAATTCGTAGGAAATCGCTTTTTCCGGGCAGGCATTTACGCACTCACCGCACTTGGCGCAGTTGAGTTCCGGGTGCCCCTTTTTTTCCTGAATTGTAGTGATGTCAATCGCTCCGAATGGGCAGGCATTTGCGCATTTTAAACAGCCCTTGCACTTGTCTGTGTCGATTTTCATGGTGAAGAGGCTGATTCTGTCTGTCAGCGAGGCAAAGGCT
This sequence comes from Treponema ruminis, assembly GCF_014201975.1. Lineage (NCBI taxonomy): Bacteria > Pseudomonadati > Spirochaetota > Spirochaetia > Treponematales > Treponemataceae > Treponema > Treponema ruminis. The sequence goes on from NZ_JACHFQ010000008.1 coordinate 47,728, forward strand.
CCGAAAGGACAGAGTGTGCTGCACTGAGTCCGTCTTTTTGTGAGAATCGGAAGGATTACGACAAGCCCCAGAAAAAGACCGATGAACATGACTCCCGCAATCAGGGTCGGAATTGAATTCATGGGGAAATATTCCGTGGTCAGCTTGAAGGGGCAGAACCATTCGCAATAAATGCAGGAAAGCTGGCAGATTGAAGCAAGAATTATGAAAAAGAAAAAGCCGAAGTGAATTTCCCGCATTTCCTTGTTTTTTGGAAGAAGAATGAGGCGGCGTTTTTTTGCCACATGACTGAATCCTTCTTCCCAGCCGCCGTAAAAGCAAATCCAGCTGCACCAGCCTCGGCCGACCGTGAGGACAAGGGCCAGCCAGATACAGATCATGCTTGCCGCCGCTGCGTACATTCCGGAAACTCTTGCAGGGAAGATGATTGATTTCGTTATTAAAAAAGGAACTAAGACCTGTGGAATCGCGATGTGGCAGAAGGGGAGCTCGGAGTTGTTCATCGCCTCGCTGGTGATTGCCATGCTTCCGCGCTCGGCGTACAAATCAGCGATAAAGGCAATGCAGAATCCCACGGCAAAGACAGTCTGAAAAATCCTTCGGTAAATGACGCCGCTTCCAACTCTTTTCCGCTCGGCAAAAGTCATCCGGGTATAAAGGAAAATGAGGAAAAGCGCGTAAATTATGCTGGTCGGCTCGAAATTTCTCATCACTACGCCAAAGAAAAATACAAGGCAGCTCATCAGTCCGCATAAAACAAAACTTGAAATCATAAAAAACTCCTGTTAAGAAAAGAAAAATGGAAGAAGACCAAGGAAAATCAGAAAATAAAGGCTGACACAAAACTGAGTCACCCGTGAAACCCGCTTGATTACAGGCAGTTTTTTTGCCACGAAAGGAATTCCCAAAAGAGGAATGAAAAATGGCAGGGTTCCAAGATAGAAGAAGACGAAGTAGAAAAAGCCTGAGATTCCATTTCCGCCGAAAACCGAGCGAAGGATTGCAGTCCAAAGGGGAGGGCAGACGTGAAGCCCCACCGCAAGACCAGTCACAAGAGCTGTAATCCAGTCGTTTCCTATCCGGCGTAATTTTGGTGAGTGGCAGCCGTCCTTACAGCCCCAGGGAAATTTAAGTCCGAGCGAATTAAACAAAAGCGAAAGTCCGCAGAAAATATAGGCGTAAACAGAAAGGTGCCTTGCAAGCACCGGGTTCATGTATTCGTTTACGAGCAGTCCTAGTCCTGCAAAAGCCGCACCCAGAATAAAGTACATGGTCAGTCTGCTGCCAAGAAAAGTCGCCACCAGTCCCGCGTTCCTCTTGTGTCCGCATTTTTCGCAGCCGAACAAAAAGGGAATCAGTACGGGAGCACAATACATAGTGCAGTAAGTTCCGGTAGAAAGCCCAAGTAAAATCGCTTCCAGAATCATATCAGCCTCCAATTTTTCAGATATGAGCAGAATAAAATAGAAGGCCCGATAAAACAATAAGCTTTTCGGTAAGATGCAACAAAGGAAGGGTATAATGAAATATTTGAAGGGTAAAAAAAAAGGCTGCCCCTTATTTTGGGACAGCCAGAAGACTTAGCCTGCCATTGCGCCGAGCTTTTTCTTTCTCTGTGCGAGAATTACACTCTGAAGCAGGATAAAGAAACACAGCATGAGGCCGGTCGTGATGCTCTGCCAGTATGGCTCACGCAAGCCCGATGCTACGACGATGTTGTTGATTGTCTTGAGCGACATAACGCCGAAGAGGGTTCCGATTACGCTGCCGACACCGCCTGAAAGCAATGTTCCGCCGATGATGGAAGATGCGATTGCCTGCATTTCGGCTCCGGTTGCGTTTGATGCGTTGCCCGCGCCTGTGTGCAGAAGGTAGATGAAGCCCGCGATTCCAGCAAGAAGGCCACACAAAACGTAAGCGAAGAACTGAGTTCGTCGGACGTTGATACCGAGCATGAGGGCACTTTCACTGTTGCCGCCGACTGCGTAAAGGTTTCGGCCGAAGCGGGTCCATTTGAGCATTGCCCAGAGGATGAGAACCACAAGAAGAGCAATTACGACGCCGACTTCAATTGAAGAAGGAATCCAGTTGCCGTTTTTGGCGTAAGTTCCGATGAAAGGAATATCGATTTCGAAATCCTTAAGATCCTCAAAGAGTTCGTTTGTCGCTGTTCTCGGAACTTTGCTGACGATTGTAGTCATGCCGCGTGTAAAGAACATGCCGGCGAGGGTAACGATGAAGGGCTGAATCTTGAGGTAGGCTACGAAATAGCCCTGAATCAAGCCCATTGCAAGTCCGATTCCAAGTGCAATCAAAACCGAGCTTAAAATGCCGCCGTTGTGGTCTTCCATGAAGACGACGGAAGCCATCGTGATGAGGGCAACTGAGCCGCCGACCGAAATATCGATTCCGCCTGTAATCATTACGATTGTAAGACCGCAGGCCGTTACGATAAGGTAAGCGTTGTTGTTGAACAAGTCCAAAAACTGCTGGGGGTTCAAAAATCCGCCGCCCCAAATCAGCATAGCCAGCAAATACATTCCCACGAAGGTACAGACTGTAATCGTGAGGAGGAGGGTAGTGTTTGAAAGAGGCTGCTTGTCCTTTCCTTTTGCAAAAGGATTAAAATTCTGCAAAGTTTCGATGATGTTTGCCATAATTATTTAGCCTCCACTTTTGCTGCGAGAGCGCGTTTTTCCATAATCTTGTTTTTGAGCTTTCCGAGCCATGCTTTGACGACCGGGGAGCCAGCGACAACGATGATGATGATGACGATTGCCTTGTAAGCCTTGACCGCCGTTGAAGAAACTTTCATCGCGTACAGGGTGATTGTGAGTGCCTGAATGATGTATGCGCCCAAAATCGAGCCTGAAAGCTTGAACTTTCCGCCGCCAAGTGAGTTTCCGCCGATTGCGACTGCAAGGATTGCGTCCATTTCGATGTCGAGAAGGATTGTCTCATGGTTGATGAGTCCGATTCGGCAGACGTTGATTGAGCCGGCCATTGTGACACATACGCCAAGAATTACGAAAACTACGAGCTTCCAGATTACCGGGTTGATACCGTTGAGTTTTGCAGCCCTCTCGTTGATACCGACAGACTGAATGTAGAGGCTGAGGGTCGTCTTTTTGAGAAGAAGGTTAATCAAAATGATGAAGGCAATGACCACAAGAATAGGAGTTGGAACGGCAATGTGGGGAATGAAGCCGCCGATGTATGTCAAAAGAGGACTTTCTACGTTCGGGGTAGCTCCGCCGTTAATCCAGTAAGCGATTGGTCGTCCTGCTGTGTACAAAATCAACGAAGCAATCATCGGCTGAATGTTGAATTTAGCGATGAGGATACCGTTGAAGAGACAGAAGATAACTGCTACGGCACAGGCAAAAATCAAAGCCACGAGGATTGTTCCCGGATTGATTGTGCCGGCGCGCAGGATTTTTACGAAAACCGAACCTGCGATTGCGGCAGCGGCACCGATAGAAATATCCTGACCTTTTGTGGCAGATGTTACCAGGGTCATACCGATCGAAAGAATTACAAGCTCCGAAGCACCGTTCAGGATACTGACAAGGTTGCCGGAAAGGACAGTGTTTCCGAAGTTGTTGCTTTTGATGACGATAGAGAAGAAACTTGGGTCGCGGATAAGGTTGAACACGACCAGAATCAGCAAGGCTACGATTGGGATTGCAAGCTGAGACTGAAAAAGTTTTTTCGTCTGATTCATGATTTTATTAGGCATTTTTTGCTTTTCCTCCCGCAATAGTCTGCATGATTACATCCTGACTAAGTTCCTCGCCCTTAAGCTCGCCCACGATTTTGCGGTCGCGCATGACGATGAGCCTCTGGCAGACTGAAAGCATCTCTGGAATTTCCGAAGAAATGAAGGTGACGCTGACGCCCTGTTCTGCAAGCTTAAGAACCTGTTTCTGAATCTCAAGCTTGGTTCCGACGTCGATACCGCGTGTCGGCTCGTCAAGAATCAGGTACTGTGGGTGGGTCAAAAGCCAGCGGGCAAGAATGACTTTCTGCTGGTTTCCGCCCGAAAGTGACTTAATCGGGGTTTCTTTTGAAGCCGTCTTGATTTCAAGCAGCTTGATGTACTCGTCGGCAATCTTTTCTGATTCTGCTTTTGAAATCGGGTGGAAGAAGCCTTTGAGAACCTGAAGGGCAAGAAGCATGTTTTCGCGGACAGACAAATCCTGAATGATGCCGTCACCTTTTCGGTCTTCCGGCAGATATCCGATTCCGTTTTTCATTGCGTCTTTCGGGCTGCTAATCTTTACATCCTTTCCCTTGATTTTGACTTTTCCGCTGGTAACCCGGTCAGCGGCAAAAATGGCACGGACGCTTTCGCTTCGGCCTGAGCCAAGAAGACCTGTAAAGCCGTTGACTTCGCCCTTCTTGATGTTGAAATCGAATGGTCGGACTCCCTCGGTTGTTGCAAGGTCTGTCGCCTCGTAAACATTTTCGCTTGTCTGTGGAAGAGGCCGCTTCATGTTCTTGAGGTTTGTCATGTCCTCGGCTTCCTTTCCCAGCATTGCTGAAATCAGTTTTACTCGCGGCATTTCGCTTACGGTATATTCTCCGACAAGTTCGCCGTTTCTGAGGACCGTGATTTTATCACAGACTTCGTAAACCTGTTCCAGGAAGTGAGTGATGAAGATGATTCCAACTCCGTGGCTCTTCAAAACCCGCATCAAAGTGAACAAAAGCTCGACTTCGTTGTCGTCCAGAGAAGAGGTCGGTTCGTCCAAAATCAAAACCTTACAGTCCATGTCGACTGCGCGGGCGATTGCGACCATCTGCTGAACGGCGAGAGAACAGGTTCCCAGCTGCTGGCTTGCGTGTGCCGGGATGTTGAGCCTTTTCAAAAGCTCGGTTGCGTTCTTTTCCTGTGCCTTGCGGTTTACAAATTTGTAATTTCCGCGACCAATATACATATTCTCTGCTACCGTGAGGTTAGGGCAGAGGGTAATTTCCTGATAAACTGTAGAAATGCCCAGATTCTGAGCATCCTGAGGGGAACGGATATTTACAGGACCGTCATTTCCTGCGATTCTGATTTCACCGGCATCCTTGATGTGAACGCCAGTGAGAACCTTGACCAGAGTTGATTTTCCGGCACCGTTTTCACCCATGAGCGCATGAATTTCGGCTTCCCGAAGAGTAAAGTCTACGTTTTGAAGTGCCTTTACGCCAGGGAATTCCTTGTAAATTCCGCGCATTGACAAAACAACATCATTTTTTTCCATTATTACAACCTGTAATTTTTTGACTTAAAAAAAACGGCGTAAAATATGCAATTACACACTTTACGCCGTATAATCAGACCGTCTTAAAAGGTCTCTGATTAGTCACCAAGACCGTAAGTATCGATATCAGCCTGTGAGATTTTCTTTGCATCAAATCCCTTTTCGTCAGAAATGATTTTCTTTGAAGGAACTTTTCCGCTTGAAATCATTTTTTCGATTACAGCAGCCTGGAATGGAGAACACTGTCCGTCATAGTTCCAGTTTCCAGCGAGAAGCTCACGGAGAGCCCATTTGTTGCAGTCGAAGCCCATTACAACTACTTTGCCGTTAACACCGTGTGTGATACCAGCTTCGTCCAAAGCTGCAACAGCACCCTTAGCCATACCGTCGTTCTCAGCGTAGATTACGTTGAAGTCTTCTTTTGAGTTGATTACAGATTCAACAATCTTTTTAGCCTCAGCTTCGTCCCATGTAGCTGTCTGCTGAACAACTTTCTTCATTTTGCCAGAAGCGAATTCTGCGTCCAAAGCACCTGTACGACCAATCTGAGCGTCTGAACCCATAGCACCCTGGATGTGAACTACTTTGTATTCTGGAAGATTCTGAGCTTTGAGCCAAGCAACAGCTGTTTCACCTTCTTTTGCCATGTCAGAAACTACAGCAGCTTCATAGTACTTGTCCTTTACGTTGATCATGCGGTCAAACAAGAATACTTTGATGCCGTTTTTCTGAGCATTTTTGAGAACTTTTTCCCAACCGTCAGTAGCAGCTGCAGAAAGAAGAATGTAGTCAACGCCGTCTGTGATGAACTGAGAAGCAGCATTGAGCTGTTCGTCGTTTTTAAGGCTGTAGAATGTCTTTACATCATATTTTGATGCTGTGAAAACATTTTCGAAGTCTTTTACGTTAGCAGCACGATAGCCAGACTCTGAAGGCGGGTTGTTGATAATACCAATCTTGATTTTACCGTCAGCAGCTTTCTTTGATTTTTTAGCTGCGAACACAGAAGTGAGACACATAAGTGCCATCAAACATGCAATTACTTTTTTCATCTAAGAATCCTCCTTTTTTAGATGTTTTGCATTACGATGTTAATGTTAAGCCCGCTTTGTCGGTTTTTGAATAGAAATATTTAGGAATTTTTTTTGAAATTTTTAGGAGTCTTGAATTAAAATTGAATATTATAGAAGAAAAAAGTTTGAAAATTTACGGCCAAGGTTAAAATTTTTACGTGGAAAGTTTTTGCGGGCCCGGGCAAGCGATTGTCAACAAATAAAATGTCGTGTATAGTCTCTTAATTAAAAAGAGGTTTCTATGAAAAAAAACATATTGCTTTTGGCTTTAACACTGGCAGGGCTTTCTTCCGCATTTTCTGCCGGAATGAAAAATGACACGGACGTAACATTTTCCGTCACTCCAATCGACAAGGACGAAGAAGACAAGGTTCAGTTCGGCGGTTCTTACCTGCTCGTTGACTCAAAATTGAATGACGACTATGTGACTTTGGGCGGAAAGCTTTATTACCGGCTCAACAAAACAGATTCAAAAGAAGAAGAATCTCAGAAACTCGAAGTAAAGAGGGCTTTTGCAAAAGTCCGCCCTTTCGGAAACGAGATTTTTGAATTCGCCCTCGGAAAATTGTATTCATATTACCTGACTGGCGGATATTTTGCCCTCACCGAGACTTACACTGGAGCCAGCCGCTGGGGCAAGACAGGAATCGGCGTAAAAAGCGAGTACAATGGTTTTACAGTGGGAGCCGCAATGCCCCTCACGGAAAGTTATGTCGCCTTCAAAAAAGACTGGGGACTGAATTTTGCCGCAAGTTATAATTTTTCTTCTATTAATAAGGAACTTCCTTTGACTTTGGGCTTTGATCTTCAGTACGGAGCCACAGCCGATGGAGAAGCCGATGTAAATTCAGTTTCTGAAAAAGATTTTTCTGAGTGCTTTGCCGCTAATTTTTCAAAAAGAAATTTCAGCATTTTCAAGACTTTCTCAGTCTTTCTGGCATTCTCACACAATGCCGAGCCATACGTCGCAAATTCCATGCTCAGCCCTGTTCAGAACAAAAAAGTTGCTGACTTGAAGCAGACTAATCTCTTTTCACTTGCAATCCGCCCGACAATTGGTAGAATTAGAATTACAAGTGAAAGCGAAATCGGCCATTCAGTCGAGGGAGACATGATTCCGCTTTACACGGCTTTGCAAGTCTACGCCCCGATTCACGGAATTTTTGCAATCAAACCGATGGCAGGCTACTATGCGGCATACGATACAAACGATTCAGCAAAATCTTTCGACACCTGGGAATTTTACCCGCGCGTCATGCTTGAATTCGAAAAATGGACAATCACTGCCGGATGGGATGCCTTCTATAAAAAGATTGCAGATTCAGAATACCGCTGGACATGGACTGTGCCGATTACAGCAAAATTGAAGGTCGGTGAGTAATCATCGTTAAACCGGAGGAAAAATGGCAAAACTGATTTCCTGGAATATTGATTCCATTAATGCAGCCCTCACATCAACTTCCGCCAGGGCGGTCTTGTCTCAGGATGTGCTCAAAAAACTGGGGACTTATGATGCGGACATAATTGCGATTCAGGAGACAAAACTTCCTGCAGAGGGCCCTTCTGACAAGCATCTTGAGCTTTTAAAATCATACTTCCCCGGCTACAAGGTTGAGTGGGTTTCTTCAGTTCCTCCGGCAAAAAAAGGCTACGCTGGAACCATGATTTTGTACAAGGAAGGTCTGACCGCCCAGAAAATAGTTCCAAAGCTTGGCGCTCCTGACACAATGGATGACGAAGGCCGCCTTATCGCTCTTGAATTTGACGACTTTTATTTTGTAAACGTTTATACCCCAAATTCCGGTGACGGATTGAAGCGTCTTGCTGAGCGCCAGAAATGGGATCAGCTTTATGCGGATTATCTTGCTTCTTTGGATTCAAAAAAGCCTGTCATCGCCTGCGGAGATTTTAACGTAGCCCATAAGGAAATTGACCTTGCAAATCCTGCCAGCAATCATTTTTCAGCAGGCTTTACTGATGAAGAAAGGGAAGGATTCACAAAACTTTTAGCCCGCGGCTTTGTCGACACTTTCCGCTTCATTCACGGAGATGTCAAGTCAGTTTATTCATGGTGGGGCCAGAGAATCAAAACCAGCAAAATCAACAATTCAGGCTGGCGTATTGACTATTTTTTGGTCAGCGAAAGAATTAAGGATAAAATCAAAAAATCTGAAATGATTGACTCAGGTCCGCGCCAGGACCATACGCCAATTCTGCTGGAGGTAGAATGAAAAAAATTAATGTTGTTAACGGACCTTCAAATGTTTCGGCCATTATCATGGGCTGCATGAGGATGCCGGCTCTTTCTGTCGATCAGGCAGAAAAGATGATTCACACCGCTGTCGATTTGGGAATTAACTTTTTTGATCATGCAACATGTTACGGCGTAAAGGGTGAGGCAGAAAAACGCTTCGGGGATGCTTTCAAGCAGTCTGGAATCAAGCGGGAAGATGTGATTATTCAGAGCAAGTGCGGCATCTGTCCTGAGCGGAGTGAATTCGACTGGACCAAGGAAAACATTCTTGCCAGCGTTGACCAGATTCTTTCTCGCCTTCAGATGGACTATCTGGATGCCCTTCTTTTGCACAGACCGGACTTGATTTTTGAGCCTGAGCAGGTCGCCGAAGCCTTTGACATCCTGCAAAAAAACGGAAAGGTCAGGCATTTTGGCGTGAGCAATGTTCCGCCCATGACCCTTGAATTATTGAAGAAATTCGTGAAGCAGCCGCTTGTTTTCAATCAGCTTCAGTTTTCTTTGGAGCAGTCACAGCTTATCGATCAGACTTTGTATGTGAACAATCTGACGACTGAGCGCTCGATCGACCGGGACAACGGCACTCTGGATTATTGCCGCCTGCATGACATTACGATTCAGGCCTGGTCGCCTTTGCAGCACGGATTTTTCAAGGGCTGCTTTGTTGACAGCCCGGACTTCCCGGAGATGAATAAAGTCCTCGGCGAGCTTGGCGAAAAATACGGAGTCTCAAAGACCGCAATCGCAATCGCATGGATTTTGCGGCACCCGGCAAAAATGCAGGCAATCGCAGGCACGATGAATCCGGAGCACTTAAAGGAAATCTGCGATGCAACGAAAGTTGAGCTGACCCACAATGAATGGTACAAGCTCTATCTTTCTTCGGGAAAAACTCTTCCGTAAATAAAAAAAATGGCTGCCTGAAATGAAGTGCACTTCAAAATCAGGCAGCCATTTTCATTTTAGCGGGATTTTACTCCGTGAAAGCCTTAATCAGCTTTTCAACAGATTCTGCGTCGTGACCGTTTGCAAGAAGCTGTTTCTTGTACCAGTCTGCAACTCCAGAAGCTGCATTTCGGAAGCTTTCAGTATCAATTTCTTCGGTTTCTACTACAGAAATTATATTGTTTGCCTTCCAGTCTTTAATCAGCTCGTCGCACTCGTAACGGTTGATTGCGCGTTCATAATCAACGGCCTTCTGAGCGTTTTCGTCAACGATGCGTTTCTGCTCGTCGCTCAAAGAATTGTAAACGTCACCGTTCATACAGAAGAAGAGACAGTCGTAATAAGCGTTCCAGAGGGAAATGTACTTTTGTACGCTCTGAACTGAAGCCGAAGCGATTGAAGGAAGCGGGTTTTCCTGACCTTCGACGGTGTTCTGCTGCAGGGCAGTGTATGTCTCAGACCAGTTCATGTTGGTTGCGTTTGCACCCCATGAGCGGTATGCCTGCATCAAAAGGTTACTTCCTGCTACACGGATTTTAAGGCCTGCCAAATCATCAACGCTCTTAATCGGGCGGCGTGAGTTTGTGAGCTGGCGGAAACCGTTTTCTGCAATACCGAAGCAGTGGAGGTTCAAGCCTTCGAGGATTTCTTTGAGCTGAGCTCCTGCCTCGCCGTCGAATTTTGCGTCGGCATCTTCGTAGCTGTCATAAATATATGGAAGAGAAACGACATTAAAACGGTCGTCCAGTGCCGAATAAATCAAATTTGAGTGCATAGAAAGCTGAATCGGGTCACCTTCGCGAAGGGCGGCGATACCGTCCGGCTGGCTTCCGTTTGTAAGCTGATCAGAGAATCCGTCTACCAGAACAGTTACTTTTCCGCCGGTTGATTCTTTCATCAGTGCTGCAAAATATCGTCCGGCTTTTGCCCATGTACAGGTTTCTCCCGGAGAGCAGGCAAAGTGCCATGTCATCGGCTTCCATTCAACGGTAGCAGGGGCGGCATCTTTTGAAGCGTCGTACTGCTCGCTGTCATAAAGTGCAATCTGACTTCCGTCTCCTGCAATACTGTTTGCTTTCTGAACGGCAACGCTTGCCCGCGGCCAGTATGTGTAACCAATCAGAACAACAAGGCTTGCGAAAATCATCGGGAGAACTGCATGAGAAATCTGCGGCAAAGTGACTTTGACTGTGTTCTTGATTTTAAGGCTGATTGCGACAAAAAGGTTGATTCCGACCGGTGGTGTTACCTGCCCGATTGCAAGGTTTACAGTCGCGATAATTCCGAATGCGATTGAATTGAATCCAAGCATACGGCAGACAGGAATCATAACCGGAATGAAGATGTACATTGCGCTGTTTGCGTCGATAAAACATCCTGCAATCAGGAAAATGATGTTGATGACCAGAAGGAATACGATTTTGTTTGCTGAAACGGTGGCAAGAAGTTCCTCTGCGGCATGAGAAATGCCAAAAAGCGTACAGACATAAGAGAAAAGGGTAGCTGAACCGATGATAATCATGATGCTTCCCGTAGTCTTTGCTGATTCAACAAGAATTCGAGCCATGTCACGAAGGCTTACTTCGCGGTAGATGAACATGCCAACGATAAGACCATAAACAGCCGCAACAGCCGCAGCCTCAGTCGGTGTGAAAACGCCGCCGTAAATTCCGCCCAAAATGATGACCGGCATCAAGAAAGCCCATGAAGCGTCTTTGAATGCATCCCATCGTTCTTTTGCGCTTGAACGGGGTTTTGTAGACTGAATGTTCTTTCGGTGAACTTCAATCAAAACAACTGCAATCAAAGCGACACCCATCAAAATGCCAGGAACAACACCAGCCATGAAAAGCTTTCCGACATCATCGCCTGTAATCGAAGCATATACGACGTAAGCGATGCTCGGTGGAATGATGATTGCGATAGAGCTAGAAGCCGCCATGAGGGCAGTTGCGAAAGGAGCCGAGAAGCCGGCCTCAATCATTGCAGGAATCAAAATCGCACCCAGAGCCGCAACAGTTGCAGGACCTGAACCAGAAATTGCACCGAAAAGACAAGAAACGATAACGCAGACGATGGCAATGCCTCCGCGAGTGTGACCGATACAAGCATTTACGAATGCGATAAGACGCTTAGAAATTCCGGCCTTAGCCATGATGTTTCCCGCTAAAACGAAGAAAGGAATGGCAAGAAGCAAAGTCTTACTGATACCAGAATAAGTGTTTACGGCAACGACAGAAAGTTTCTGGCCTGCTGCAAGGATTGCCGCTACAGAAGAAGCGCCCAAACAGATTGCAATAGGTACATCAACGATAAGAAGAACAAAGAAGACTGCAAAAAGGATAGCTGTAATCATTTAGAAGTCTCCTTGTTTTTTGATTTGATAAAATCCGAAAGATTTTCGATAAAGTGAAGGATAAGGCAGATGCCGCAAACAGGAACAAAAGACCAGAAAATCCAGCGTGGAAGATGCATTACGAAAGTGTGCTCGCCCTGCTGCATACTTGAAACCATGCGGATAAATCCCTGCCATGTAAGAATTATACAGTAGATAATGCAGATGATGCCAGAAAACAATTTCTGGACAGTTTTTTTAGTTCCGCTGAGACGGCTTGAAACAAGGGCAAGACCAATCAGACCGTCATTTTCGCGGGCACAGAGAGCCGCACCCATAAGCGAAACAAGAACGAACAATGCAATCACAAGCTCATCAGCAAAGGCCAGTGAATGATTGAAAACAAACCTTCCGATAACGTTTGCGAAAGTAAAGGCAAGCGTAACGGACATCGTGATTGCCAGAAGGTATTTTTCTACCACGGCAACCGCACTCATGACTTTTTTAAACATGAGAAACCCCTTTAATTTTTTTTGTGATATAGAATTATAATAATTTATCCTATTCTGTACTAGCCCGGCGTTTCCAGAAACACAATCAGCTCCATAGAAACATTGCAGCTTTGCACGATTTATGTGATGTATTTGAAATGAGGCTTGTAGAGCTTTGCGGTCTTACGCTTTCTTGATTTCTTCCAGAAGCACCTTTGCGGCCTTTGAAAGTTCCCGGTCTTTTTTCCAGGCCAGATAAACTTCGCTGTAAATGGCAGGCTCCAGCGGAACAAAACAAAGCGGGCTTTCAGAAGAAATATCAGCAAGCCCTTCCAGCGTGATGCATGAGGCGATGTTTTCTTTTGTGAAAATACCTGCGTTGTAAATAAGATTATAAGATCCCATTATATTGTATTTTTCCATTGAACCGCCGAACCAGTGCAAAAGCTCTCGGTGACGTGAAGCCTGTTCCGATAAAAACAGCGGCTCGTAATGTTCCAGAAGATTTTCTTTTTTAATGGATTTGTATTTTGCAAGCGGATTGTCTTTTCGTGTCAGAAGACCCCAGCGGTCTTTTTGCGGAAGGGTGAGGTGATTGTATTTTTCGACATTCTTGAATCCGATAAAAATTCCAAAGTCGCACAAGCCACGGTCGAGGCGTTCACATATAATTCCGGCATTTCCTGAAAAAAGACTGATTTCAATTTTTGGATGGTTTCCACGGATTTTTTTGAAAGCCCTTGCAACGTCTGAGATTGATTTTGATTCTCCCGCCCCGATGTAGATTTTGCCTGAAATCTGAGAGGAATTCGTTCTGAACTCTTCAATTGATTTTTCTGAAAGCTCAGTAATCTGAACTGCGTAATTGTAAAAACGAACACCTTCGTCGGTGAGAATGAATTTGCGGTTCTGCTTGTTCCGTTCAAAAAGTTGAACGCCAAGCTCTTCTTCAAGCTCAATAATCTGGCGGGAGAGTGTAGGCTGAGTGATGTGAATAATCTCTGCCGCCCTGGAAATATTCTGCTCGTTTGCGATTGTGATAAAGTATTTTAATACGCGAAGTTCCATGGAAAAAGTATAACATTGCGACCGGAAATACGCTATGCCTAAAAGGCATAATATGTCATAAAAACAAAGTATTTGTAATATGGTCGTAATTCGTATATTTTTAAAGCGTGAGGCAGGGAGCGACCTGCGCAAAGACCGCCCCACATAAGGAGAAACACATGGAAAAACTTACACTCGACACAAAATGGGACAAGACATTTGCGCTTTCAGATAAAGTTAATCACAAAAAGATAGCATTTACCAATCATTTTGGAATTACGCTGGCGGCGGATATGTACACACCAAAGGCTTCACTTAGCAGCGAAAAACTTCCCGCAATCGCAGTCGCAGGACCTTTCGGAGCCGTGAAGGAACAGGCCAGCGGATTATACGCCCACGAAATGGCAAAGCGCGGCTACATCACCATTGCCTTTGACCCGAGCTTTACCGGAGAATCTGGCGGACAGCCACGCTACATGAACAGCCCGGACATCAACACAGAAGACTTTCAGGCAGCGGTAGATTTTCTTTCAAACCTGCCAAACGTTGATTCTGAAAAAATCGGTATTATCGGAATCTGTGGCTGGGGCGGCTGGGCTCTCAACACTGCGGGAATCGACACAAGAATCAAGGCAACCGCAGTAATGACAATGTACGACATGAGCCGCGTAACAAACAAAGGCTACTTCGACGAAAACGACAGCGAAGAATCGCGCTATCAGGCTCGCGTTGCCGTGAACAAGGCCCGCACAGAAAATTTTGCAAAGGCTCAGGAAACAGGCGAATATCCGACAGTCGGCGGACTCCCAGACCAGCGCCCGGAAGGAGACACTTTCTTCAGCCAGTATTGGGATTACTACAAGACAGACCGCGGCTATCATCCACGCTCGCTCAACTCAAACATGGGCTGGGCTTTGACCGCCGCAACAAGTCTGATGAACACAAGCCTTTTTACTTACGCAAATGAAATCCGTTCAGCTGTGCTCATCGTTCATGGCGAAAAGGCTCACAGCCGCTACATGGGCGAGACTGCCTACAACGACATGGTAAAGGGCAGCAAATATGCGGCCAACAAGGAACTTATGATTATTCCGAACGCCACCCACTGCGATCTTTATGACGGCGGCAAGGACAATTATATTCCATGGAACAAGCTACAGGAATTTTTTGCGGCAAATCTGAAATAAAACTTGCCGATGATGGAGGTTCTGTTATGATTTTTGAAAACCAGACATTCGACCAGGAAAGAGCTTTATACGGCCTGCGCGATGCGACTATAAAAGACTGTCGCTTTGACGGTGAGGCTGACGGAGAATCTGCCCTCAAAGAAGCGGGCAGGCTCCAAGTGAGCGGATGTTTTATGAATCTGCGCTATCCTTTCTGGCATGTAACTGATGCAAAAATCAGCGGAACTGAATTCACTGAAAATTGTCGGGCGGCTCTCTGGTATGATAAGAATGTCACGATTGACGATTGCAAGTTCAATGGCATTAAAGCATTGCGGGAGTGCCAGGACATTACGCTTAAAAATTCTTCTGTCAGCTCGCCTGAGTTTATCTGGAAGTGCAGCAATCTTGCCGTCGAAAATGTTGAAATCAAAGAATCGGAATATCCTTTCTTTGAGGTGAAAAATGCGAAAATTTCAAAGCTCAAAATGAAGGGAAAGTATTCTTTTCAGTACGACGAGAATGTTGAAATTACTGATTCAGAGCTGGATACAAAAGACGCCTTCTGGCACACGAAAAATGTAACGGTTCGCGACAGCATTGTGAAGGGCGAGTATCTGGGCTGGTATTCTGAAAACCTCACGCTTATTAATTGCGAGATTATTGGAACTCAGCCATTCTGTTACTGCAAGAATCTTGTTCTCGAAAACTGCACGATGGAAAACTGCGACCTTGCTTTTGAAAGAAGTTCTGTGCAGGTAAAAGTCGCTGGCAGAATCGACAGTGTAAAAAATCCGCTCGAAGGAAAAATCATTGCTGATGAAATTGGCGAAGTGATTTTTGAAAAAGACATCTGCGATGCGGGCAAAACTGAAATCATGGCAAGAATCAGCAGCTGCAAATGCGCCTGAAAAATGGAGATTGAATCATGAAAAAGACATTTACATTACTTTTAGCTTTTTTGATTAGTTTTCTTCCCGCCTGTGCGGCAGGGAATGTCGAAACAACATCAACTGAAAAACAAGGAGCAGGGAACATGAAAATACAAATCGACATCACAAACGACAGTGGAAATCACACGCTCACGGCGACATTAGCAGCCAATTCTTCGGCTACGGCCTTTTACGAGCTTTTGGGAAAAAGGGCAGTTACAGTCGATATGCACGATTACGGTGGCTTTGAAAAAGTCGGCGCTCTTGGTACTTCTCTTCCACGAAATGACACACAAATTACGACCAGCGCAGGCGACATCATTTTGTATCAGGGAAATCAGATAACGATTTACTACGATGTCAACAGCTGGAACTTTACCCGGCTTGGGAAAATTGACGGCACGACTCAGACCGAGCTCAAAAAGATTCTTGGTAAAGGCAACGTGACGGCAGTCTTTTCTGTAATGGAATAGGAGGAAATGCTTTTGAAAAAACTATTTCTGATTTTTGTGGTATTGCTTATGATGGCTTTTGTTATGGCTGAGGAAAAACACATGAAAAAAAACGCAGATACAATCCGGCTGAATTCGGGTTTCAATATGCCTGTGCTCGGTTTGGGCACATGGACGCTTACAGGCGAGACTTGTGAAAACGCCGTTTATGCCGCGCTCAAATCTGGCTACCGTTTGATTGATACTGCAAAATATTATGGCAACGAGAGCGAAGTTGGAAACGCAATTCGTCGTGCTATAAAAGACGGAATCTGTAAGCGGGAAGAAATCTTTGTAACTACAAAACTTGTTCCCTGGTCAAACAATCCTGATCGTGATATTGACGATTCGCTTAAACAGCTTGGTCTTTCTTATATTGATCTTTGTCTGCTTCATCAGCATGGATCGGCTTCGGGTGATGATGCAGTTTACAAAGCTATGATTCGTGCAGTTAAAGACGGAAAAATCCGTTCAATCGGAATCTCAAATTTTTACACCGAAAAAACTGTTTCACATTTCATAAAGGATTTTGAAATTCCGCCGGCAGTCATTCAAAATGAAAACCATCTGAAGTATCAGAATAATTCTTTGCGTGACTGGGCAGCCAAAAAGGGAATCTATATCGAAAGCTATTATCCATTCGGCGGTCGCGGCCACACAAAAGAGCACCTGCAAAATGAGACCGTGCTGGAAATCGCTCGGGCCCACGACAAGTCGGCTGCACAAATCATCGTCCGCTGGCACCTGCAGTCGAGCTACATCGCAATCCCCGGAAGTTCAAACCCTGATCACATTGCAGAAAACTTTGATGTTTGGGATTTTGAACTTACTGAGAATGAAATGAAAAAACTAAACGCACTCGATACAGGGCGTCGTTATGAAAACTGGTAATAGATTTAACATAAGGAGATTATTATGATTTTAGATAAGATTAATTCACCGGCAGATTTGAAAAAGATTTCTGTTTCAGAACTTCCAGTAGTAGCAAATGAAATCCGCGAAGGTCTTTTCAACCGCCTTACAAAAATAGGCGGACACTTTGGACCGAACTTTGGTTTTGTAGAAGCAACAATTGCCCTGCACTATGTTTTTGATTCTCCAAATGATAAATTTGTATTTGACGTTTCCCACCAGGCTTATGCCCATAAAATGCTCACAGGTCGAAAGGCCGGCTACTTTGACGACAACCGCTTTTCAGAAGATTCTGGCTATACAAATCCAGATGAAAGTGAACACGATTTTTTTAACATCGGGCACACTTCTACTTCAATTGCACTGGCTTTAGGTCTTGCAAAAGGAAGAGACATACTCGGCAAAAAGGAAAATATCGTTGCCATCATTGGAGACGGATCTCTTTCTGGCGGAGAGGCACTGGAAGCTTTGAGCGTTGCAGGAAGCGAACTTAATTCAAATTTCATTGTGGTGGTAAACGACAATGAACAGGCAATAGCTGAAACCCACGGCGGGCTTTATAAAAATCTAAAGGCCCTCCGCGACTCTAACGGCAAATCTGAAAACAATATGTTCAGGGCATGGGGCTTGGACTATATCTACGAAGAAAACGGAAATGACATTGCTTCATTGATTGCGGTTTTTGAAAAAGTCCGGGATTCAAATCGTCCGGTTGTGGTTCACATTCACACTCAGAAAGGCAAGGGCTATGAGCTGGCGGAAAAGGACAAGGAAGGCTGGCACTGGACTATGCCTTTTGACCGGGCAACCGGAAAACCAACAGTAAACTTTGGAAGCGGTGAATCGTACTTTGGCATGACAAGCCAATATATAGTAGAAAAAGCAAAAAAAGATAAGGATTTTATTGTGGTAACTCCTGCAATGCCGATGTCTGTCGGCCTTGGTCCTGAAGAGCGGGCTAAGCTTGGAAGTCAGTACATTGACACAGGCATTGCCGAAGAAGCGGCTGTTGCCATCGCGTCGGGAATTGCCCGCCGGGGTGCAAAACCTCTTGTTGTGACCAACATGACATTCCTGCAGAGAGCCTATGATCAGATTTCCCAGGACGTGTGCATCAACAAAACTCCTGTCACCATGCTTATGAATTATTCATCATTTGACGGACTTACAGATGTAACCCATCTTGGCATATTCGGTCTTGCAGCCTTTACAAATATTCCGAATCTTGTAGTGCTCTGCCCTTCAAGCGCAGAAGAATACATTTCCATGCTGGACTGGAGTATTGACCAGAAGGAAAATCCTGTCCTCATTCTGATTCCCGGCAATGACGTGAGCCACCGCCCTGCAGATAAAGACTACGGCGTACTGAACCGCTTCAAGATTGAAAAGCAGGGAAAAAAAGTTGCCATCCTCGCCCTGGGTGATTTTTTCCAGAAAGGAGAAGAACTTGCCTCTGCAATCAAGGAAAAATGCGGATTTACACCAACTCTGATAAATCCTCGTTTTGCTTCCGGTCTGGACGAGGCACTTTTGCGGGAACTCGAAAAAGACCATCAGCTTGTAATTACTCTGGAAGACGGAATTCTTGAAGGCGGATTTGGTCAAAAAATTGCTTCGTTCTATGGACCAAACAAAATGCTGGTAAAAAATTACGGTCTTAAAAAGCAATTCTACGACCGCTACAATCCCGATGAACTTTTACTCGACTGCGGCATGACGACCGAGCAGATTGTGGAAGAGGTCAAATCTCTTTTATAGGAAAAAAGGAGACAAATATGGCAGAGAAAATTACACAGACAGCAGGACGTGAACAACTTGGAGACTTTGCTCCGATGTTCGCTCACCTGAACGACGATGTACTCTTCGGCGAAGTATGGAACGCAGAGGCAATCGATATAAAAACAAAGTGCATCATAACAGTGGTGTCGCTCATGGCAAGCGGAATTACAGATTCTTCCTTCACATACCATTTGCAGAACGCAAAGACTCACGGAGTTACAAAAGAAGAAATCGCCGCAATCATCACGCATGCTACAATGTACACAGGCTGGCCAAAAGGCTGGGCAGTATTCCGTCTGGCAAAGGAAGTCTGGAAGGAAAATTAAATTTATGGAGGATTACAATGAAAAAACTTATTCTTACCCTTTTAATCGGAGGATTAATGATGACAGGACTTTCTGCAAAGACAGCAGTCGTTTACTTTAGTGCAACAGGAACAACAGAGCGCATGGCCAAAAATGCCGCTAAAGAAATGGGAGCCGACATTTTTGAAATTCTGCCGGTTCACAAATACACCGACGCAGACTTAAACTGGCATGACAAAAAATCTCTCACCACAATCGAATGTAACGACCCCAAGTGTCGTCCTGCCATTGAATCCGTGGTTTCAACAAACTCGACCGCTAATTTTGACATATCTGCTTACGAAACTGTGATTTTGTGCTATCCTATCTGGTGGGCATACGCGCCAAAAATAATGTATACTTTTGTTGAAAGCCAGAAATGGGGCGGCAAACGCCTTGTCACCCTCTGCACAAGCGGTGGAAGCGGACTTGGACGAAGTGGCAGCGACCTTGCAAAATTTGCAAAAGACGCAGACTTTAAGGGCGGAAAAGATTTTACCCGCGGAAGCGGAGCGGCCATCAAAAAATATGTTGAAGGTTTGCTCAAGTAAGGTGCAGCAAAATGGTTGAATAAAAACGGATTGATGTGAAAATGAATGCCAGTAAAATCAGAATGCCTGTCGATATTACGATGACTCTTCTCTCAATAATTCTCATGGGAGGAGCCTATCTCTTTCCTTCGGACATCATTCATGAAATATTGGGCATGGCACTGTTTCTTCTTTGGGCAGTGCATATCACATTGAACCGCCGCTGGTACAGTTCAATCTTCCGCGGAAAATACAATGCCCGCCGTATCATGCAGACCGTCATAAATTGCTCCATCCTGATTTGTGTCATTTTTCTGATGATAAGCGGAATTATTCTTTCAAATCATGTTTTTACTTTTTTGGGAATTGAAAGCGGGCTTGGTTTTGCGCGTACCGCACATCTTCTGGCAAGTCACTGGTATTTTTTGTTTATGTCGCTGCACATCGGAATGCATGTTCAGATGATTGCAGGCAAAATGAAAGTTCCACGCAAAGGTTTTTCTTCTATTATATTACGCGTTATTTTTATTTTAATTTCTCTTTACGGCATTTATGCTTTCATCATCCGTGGTATCTGGCGTTATCTGATTCTACAACAGAAGTTCTTCTTCCTTGATTTTGAGCGCGGATATTTTTTGTTTGCTTTGGACTATATTTCAATTATAATTCTTTTTGCGACAGTCATTCATTACATAAATAAACTTCTTCAAAAGGGGGCGTAAATGAGCATAACAGTAAATCTCAGGTACACGGGCAAGGGCAACGCCGCAATCGATTTTGCAAAAGAAATGACTGAAAGCGGCACTGTAGAAAAAATCAGGGCAGAGAAGGGTAACTTACGCTATGAATATTATCTGCCACTTTTTGATGACAGTTCTGACAAAACCGTTCTTCTGATTGACCAGTGGGAAAATCAAGAAGCCATAGACATTCATCATGCAAGCCCGATGATGAAGACAATTGCCGCTCTTCGTGAAAAATACGATTTACACATGACCGTGGAGCGTTTTGTCTCTGATGACGGCGGCGTTCCAGAAAGTGACAGGGCGTTTATAAGAAAATAAGCGCTTGTAGAAGCTCTTTTGCCAGAAAATTAGTTTAGGTCAGCAAACTTTTAATCGAGTGATTTGAGCTTCTTTTTGTCCTCGTACATTTCTTTGTCGGCCCGCTCAAATATTTCCGAAACAAAACTGTCGGTTTCAGAATTATAGTCTGCCATTCCCGAAGCTAATGTTACCCCGGAGCCATTCTTTTTATTTTCAAGGACCTGATTCCGCAATTTGTTCATAAGCTCGTGTCTTGCCGAATAATCGTTCCCGCGAAGGAAGACTACGAATTCATCGCCGCCCACCCTGAACACTGGGCTGTGAACGAAAATGTTGCACAAAAGCTTAGATGAAGCCCGGATATATTCATCTCCTGCGTTATGCCCCTGACTGTCATTTATCTGTTTAAGATTATTTGCGTCACAAACAACGAGAGCAAAATTCAGATAATCCAGTCCGTTGTCGATGTTCCCCTGAACTGACGCTTCAAGCTCCTTGTAGGCAGTTTTATTTTTGACACCAGTGAGTTCATCTCGTCTTGCAAGCTCTTTTTCAGTTTTCAGTTCTTTAAGATGCTGTTTTTCCTTTTTAACTTCGTCATCGATATTCTCAACGCCGATGATAAAATGCGTTCCGTCGCTGCTTTTTCGAACCGTCAGCCGGGTATATTGAGGATTCCCGGAAACAACAATACGGTAATTTATGCTGCAGTCTTTGTGATTTTCCATTGTGGAAATCATGTTGTCTTTATTTAAGAATTCGACAAGCCTTTCACAATCCTGCTCATGAATAATTTGTGGAATAGTGGCGAGCGATTCGCTATAAAAATCATCTCCAGAATCATGAACCTCAAGCTTACCAAAAATTTCATTGGTCTGATAACATACATAAGATGAATCTGCGATATTTACATAGTAGATTACATCATAGATAGAAGCCAGACTTTCAGCAATCTGACCGAATGTAATCGTCTGTTTTTGGTTTTCTTTATTAAGTTTTTCTGCCCTGAGTTCGTCTTCTATGTCTTTTTCGTAGAAGATAAGATATTGCTCGTTTCTGTCACGCATAACGGTGAACAGGAAGTAGCGCGGTTCATTGTTTACCAAAACTCTGTATTTGAATGAAAAAGAACGCTTGCCTTCAAGACTTTTGAGCATTGTTTCCTTGTTATAAAACTGCTTTGCATATTCCAGGTCATCAGGATAAGTGCAAGTTTCAACACCGTCCAGAGCTTCCTTAAAAAAGTTTTTGCCTAGAGGAACTACATTCAGCGACATATATTTTGGGCTTTTAGAGAAATTCAGATATTCGCCTGTTTCTATGTCTATATAGAAAATGGCTTCGTAATCTTCCGCCATTGCAGAAGCAATATTGTCATGAATTCTTTTTTCCTTTTTTTCGCCAGATTGAACAAAAGAGTGAATCAGACATATTCCAATTATAAGACCAACGGCATAAAAGGGGAAAAACGCATTTATAATCTGAAATGTAAGAAAAAGTCCCAAAACCATACTTGTCAAGGCCACTGCCTTGTATCTGACTTTTTCGACTCCTGTGCTGTTATAGGTAACATACAGCATGTAAATGGTAATTAGGGTATAAAAGGCAATCTGAAGAAGAAAAGAAATGTTCCTGCCGACTTCACCGATATATTCGTGCGCGTCATTATACGAAAACATGAAATGGTAAAAACGGTTGAGTATCAGGCATACGACTCCAATTATAAACAACGTCCATACCACATGAATCAGCATATTACTGCGGCGGCCGCTATTGTCGAGATAGGCGACCATATACCGGGTCCACGTGAGCATAGTGAGGAGCATGAACATAAAATAAAAGACAGTTAAATAGTATATATATGGAAAAAAAAACTGAACTTCCTTGTGCTCATATAAAAGCCCCCAAGTCATATCCACGATAAGGTAGCAATTTGCAGCGAGCAGAAACCAGTTGTAACGGACGTGAACTATTTTCTGTTTGTCCTGCTGTTTGACATTAAATCCGTAATTTGTAAATAATTCCCAGTTCAATATTAAATTTAATATCAGCACTGATGCTGGGGTTATCGCGTATAGCATTAGTTTTTATAACCTCCATATTTTCAATACAATTATAGCATATTTTAAGATTTTTTTACAAATTTAACTGGAACAATTGACAAAATAAACTTAAGGTTGTAGCATGAAATTATCTTACAATTTAGGAGTCGCGTAGCCGATGATACTGTAAATCTGATTTCCGCAAACAAAGCAATTTCTCGCATGAGAATAATTCTGGAAGTCAGTTGCAGTTCAATTCATTTTTTAGTCGGTTCAGGCGATAGTCTTGCTGTAACTGGCTTCTTTTTATTGAGAGGCCAAAATGTCAATTCAAATCACAAAACTCAATTTTTCTTATCCTTTTTCAAACACAAATTTATTCGAAGATTTTTCTCTTTCAATTCAGGACGGCTGGACTTGCGTAGCCGGAAGTAACGGCAGCGGAAAAAGCACTCTGCTTAAACTGATTGCAGGAATTCTGTGCGCGGACGGCGGCAAAATTGCAGCTGGTGGAGATTCTGTTTATTGTGCGCAGGATTGTTCCGAAATCCCGGACAACCTTTACAATGCTTTCTGGTCAGACGACAATGAGGTGAGAAGATTTTTTTCAATTCTTTGCGTAACTGAAGAAATGCTCGAACGCTACGAATCTCTTTCTGGCGGTGAAAAAAAACGAATTCAGATTGCATCGGCACTTGCAGAAAATCCGGCCGTGCTTTTACTTGACGAACCGACAAATCATCTTGACGCAAAGACAAAGGCAATGATTTGCAGCGCGCTTAAAACATTTACAGGCACAGGTCTGATTGTAAGTCATGACCGTGATTTTGCGGACTCCCTTTGCACAAAAACAATTTATCTTTACAACGAAGCCTCGGCATTTGCTGGTGGGCGAGAGTGTACCGTTTTTGACACATATCCTTGCGGGCTTTCAAAAGCTCTGGAATTAAGGCAAAACGGTGCGGAA
Source organism: Treponema ruminis (assembly GCF_014201975.1). NCBI lineage: Bacteria > Pseudomonadati > Spirochaetota > Spirochaetia > Treponematales > Treponemataceae > Treponema > Treponema ruminis. The sequence continues at coordinate 71,334 of NZ_JACHFQ010000008.1, forward strand.
CAATCGCGCGGGGAGTGGGAGCGGCTTAATTCCAAAGCAAGTTCTGAGAAGGCGAGAAGTGCAAAACTTGAATCCCAGAACCAGAAGACAAGGTCGCGTCTTTCAAAAAAGGCAATTGATCCGCATGACCACGACGCGCAGGCAAAAATCGATGTGGCAAGAATCTCAGGAAAAGACCGTTCAACAGGAGACGCAAAGGCCCGCCTGGCAAGTCAAATCCGTCAGACCGAAAATGAACGCGATTCGATAAAAAAATCTCTCAAACGAAAGGAAGGTTTTTCTCTTAACGAAACGGACTTTTCAAAGTCAGTCGTTGTTCAGGAAACAGTTGTTCGCGCGGATTCCTACAGCTTAAAGATTCCTCACATCGAAATTAAAGGCGGAACAAAAATTGCCCTTACAGGAGAAAACGGAAGCGGGAAGACTCTCTTTGTAAAGCACGTGATTTCTCTGCTCGAAAAAGCTGGCCGTCAGAACGAAATGCTTTATCTTCCTCAGGAAATTTCTTCGGAGCAGGAAAAAACTATTCTCTCAGACTTTTACAAACTGGAAGAAAGCGAGCGCGGGGAAGTTCTTTCCACACTCTATAGGCTTGGAAGCGAAGTTGAGAGGCTGACCTTTCTCCGATCAGAAAATTCCGAAAAAGAAATGACGGATGCGGGCAGTCTTAGCCCCGGTGAGCTCAGGAAAATGATGATTGCGCTTGCAGTTCAAAGGCCTCTTTCGCTATTGATTCTGGACGAACCGACAAATCACATGGACATCACAAGCGTAACGGCTTTGGAGAATGCGCTTTCTTCTTTGGACTGTGCAATGATTGTAGTGAGCCATGACAAGGTTTTTCTTGAAAAAATATCAAACGCAAGTCTTGTCGCAGAAAGAAATGGAAACCTAGGAGAAATAAAAATGAATTGATTCTTGCTTGATTTCGTCATATTATGTGGCATATCGGGCTTTCAGGCGCAATTACTTTCATTGAATGTGGTGTCCTGAAAATGCTTTTCGTTCAAAATAAATAAGGTGGTAAAATGGATTGGAGAACTCCGACCCTTGCAGATGCAGCGATTCTTCAAGAATGTGCGTTGAACAATAATTTCTTTGCAAACAATTATGGGGCAGTAAATTCTATTCTCTACGAAAAGAAATTTCATTCTCAAATTTCAATAGAAGGTGAGTGGATTTACGAGAAATTCTTTGAAGATGAGAAAGCCTGTTTCAGTTTTCCGCACAATATTCATGGCAAGCTGGATGATGCCAAAAAGGCTGTTGAAGCTTTGAGAAAAGAGTTGTGTCCTCACTGTAAAATTCTTGCTTTTGAAAACATTCTCGCAAGCGAAAAGGATATTCTTCTTGAGCTTTATCCCGAAGCAAAAGTCACTGCCACGCCAGAATCAGGTGATTACGTTTACCTCACGGAAAAGCTTGCGACACTTGCAGGAAAAAAACTGAGCCGGAAGCGCAATCACATCCATCAGTTTGAAAAAAAATACCTGGAATTTTCTTACGAGCCTTTGACCATGCAGAATCTTTCTCTGGTCAAAGAAATCGAAGAAAAATGGCTGGCGGAAAATAAAGCCCTTGCGATTGAAGCGGGAACTCTTTCTGATTTAGAAGCCGAAAAAGAAATCATTTCCTTCGCTCTGGACAATTTAGAAGCCTTCACAAAATCATGCGGAATGACAGGCGGAATTCTTTTTGTTTCTGGAAATCCCGTGGCATTCTGTATCGCAAGCATTCTGAGCCGGAAAGTGATGGACGTTCATTTTGAAAAATGCATTGCTGGCTTTGACCATGACGGCGGATATACCGTGATTAACAACGAGTTTTCAAAAACCGCCTCAACAGAATTCCTTAATCGCGAGGAAGACCTGGGAATCGAAGGCCTTCGAAAAGCAAAACTTTCTTATTACCCGGAACAAGTGCTTGAGAAATTTACGGTGGAGATTCCTATATAATGGAAGAAAGTGAAAATAAAATAATATTGAACAATCATTTCTTGTGTGGTAAATTATTTAGCAATTCTGGGTGCCCGCATAACAGTTGCGTCTGAATGCGAAGTCTGGGGGCGGGCCTAACTGGGAATTGGGTGAAAATCCCAAGCAGTGCCGCTACTGTGTTGAAAGTTTTCCTTTCTGAGCCAGACACCAGCCCGGAATATATTAAAAGTCTTCTTCGAGACAAAGGAGTTTTTAGATGAACAAATGTTCTAAATTGGTCGCACTCGCAGCTTTGAGTGCAAGCGTTCTTTTTTCTTCAGTTTTCACATCTTGTGGAAGTTCAAAAGTTGCCGCTTCTGGCGATAAGGAAATCCTCGTAGTATCTTTCGGAACGAGCTACAACAATTCCCGCGAGCTCACAATCGGTGGAATTGAAGGTGCAATTGCAAAAGCTTTCCCGGACTACAAAGTTGCCCGCGCTTTCACAGCAGACACAATCATCAAAATCCTCAAAGAGCGTGACAATATCGCAATCGACAATGTTGACGAGGCTTTGACACGCGCCGCAAATGATGGCGTAAAAACTTTGATTGTTCAGCCGTCTCACTTGATGAATGGTTTCGAGTACACTGACTTGCAGAAAACACTCGCTAAATACGAAAGCAAATTCAGCAAGGTTGTACTCTCAAAACCACTTCTTACAAGCGACGAGGATTTTTCACGCGTAGCTGATGCAATCACTGCAAAAACAAAGAAATTCGACGACGGAACAAGTGCAATCTGTTTCATGGGTCACGGTACAGAGGCTGCCTCAAACGGCGTTTATGCAAAAATGCAGGAAGTTTTGGCTTCAAAAGGCTATGCCAACTACTATGTCGGCACAGTTGAGGCTAAACCAAGCGTAGAAGATTTGCTCGCAGCAATCCAGGCAAAAGGCTCATACAAAAAAGTCGTCCTCAATCCTCTCATGGTTGTAGCTGGTGATCACGCAAACAACGATATGGCTGGCGACGAGGATGATTCATGGAAATCAATCTTCCAGAAAGCCGGATTCGAAGTAGAGTGCGTTCTCGAAGGCCTCGGTCAGGATGCAGCAATCCAGCAGATTTACGTTGACCACGTAAAAGAAGCTACTAAATAATTAAAGGGACTCGCCTCATGAAAAAATCTTTCTTTCTTGCAATTCTTTGCTCTTTGCTCATTGCTAATTCCTCATTTTTAAATGCTCAGGTTGCCTCTGCTTCGGAGGCTCTTCCTGCGCGAAAGGTTGGCAGTGACGACATGCTGCCTCTTTTGGCGGATGACATTTTGGAAGGAGATTATGAGATTGAGGTTGAGTCCAGTTCATCGATGTTCAGAATTGTGCAGAGCGTCCTTCATGTAAAAGACGGAAAAATGAGCGCAAGACTGACGATGAGCGGGAAGGGCTATTCAAAGCTCTTCCTTGGCACTGCCGAAGAAGCCAGTGATTCAAAAGGCGAGGGGGAGATTCTTCCTCTTTCTTTGGAGCAGATTGAGGGGCCGGTTGCCTTTGAAATTCCGGTTTCTGCGCTAAATTCTTCTATTAAATGTGCCGCATTCAGCAAAAAAAAGGGCAAGTGGTACGACCGCGAGATTCTTTTTGATGCTTCAAGTCTTCCATCAGAAAAGCTTTTGGTCAGTCCAAAGATTGAGCAAATCAAGCTCAAGGACGGAAATTATCTTGTAAAGGCTGAACTGACTGGCGGCAGCGGACGAGCAAAAATCACCAGCCCGGTAAAAGTCAGCGTAAAGGGCGGAAGGGCTTTTGCAATCCTCGAGTGGTCTAGCCCGAATTTCGACTACATGAAGGTAAATCACGAGCGCTTCGATGCTGATTCAAAAATCCTGGAGCAGGGCGGAAATTCCACATTTAAAATCCCGGTCTATGCTTTCGACAAAAAAGTTCCTGTTACAGCTGACACGGTTGCCATGAGCAAGGCTCACGAAATTCACTATTGGCTTGAATTCGATTCAAAATCAGCCAAAAAGACCCGCAAAAAGTTTTAGTCTTGACAGACATCTTTTCGCCATTTAAATTTATACAATGAACAGCAAAAAGCATAAAATTTTGAGCATTGGAAATGTTTCCGTCGATATTAAGGCCTACAGCATGGAAGAAGACACCAGCGAGGCCTATCGTGATGGAACAGTCGACCTTGTGCCGGGTGGAGTCGCGCGCGGAATGGCGATGAATCTGCGTCATCTCGGGCTCGATTCCTACATTTATTCAGTTGTCGGCGATGACATTTTCGGCGACTTTTTGCGTCACGGAATGCATTCTGAGGGCGTTAATACAACTCTCCTGCGAAAAGTTCCCGGTGAAAGCACTTCGCTTTTTTCTGTCATGGCAAGTGCGGGCAGCCGGGCTTCCTGCATTTATTCAACACGAATTCTCCGCCACATCGATTTTGGAAGCGAAATCACGTCATTTATCGAGAGCGAGAAGATTGAAAGTCTTGCCCTTGATTCAAATCTTTCTCTGGAAACTTTCGCACAAATCTACGAATACAAAAAATCTCATCCGTCACTCTTTATTTTTCAGAACGCAACCTCTCCTGATTTGGCTCGAAAGACTTTGCCTTATGTCAGCCTGATTGATCTTTTTGCCTGCAACGAATTTGAGGCGGCTGCAATTTTGGGCGAAGAGCCGCTCATGGACATTACCACCGTTCAGAAATTCCGTTCCCTTGGTTACAGGGATTTCATTGTCACTTTCGGCGAAAAGGGCGTTCTTGTCGCTGTCGGTGAGGACACTTACATTGAGCCGCCTTACATGCAGGTTCAGGTCGTGGACACAATCGGAGCCGGTGATGCCTTTGCCTCAGGCTTTTTGATGGGATTTTTGGAAAAGGAACCTGTCAAAAACTGCATCCGCTACGGTCTTGTCTGTTCAAAAGAAACCCTTCTCACCCGCGGAACTGTCAGCGAGCTTTTGAGCCGGGAATTCGTTCAGAAACTGGCTGCCGAAAAGTGGGATTAAGCGTTTTAATATGAAAAAAAATACCGGCTTCAAATTGATTCTCAAAAAAGCTCTGATTGCAATTCTTCTCTTCCTCTTGCCGGCCTTTTTTCTTTCATGCACTCGCACTCTTCCCAAGTCAGATTCTCCGCTGCAACTCGAAGGCTATAATTATGAAAAATCTCTTCTATTATATTATGCCAAAGAGTTCAAAATCGACCAGTATTCTTCGGGAGCTTATCTCGTCACTGTGGCGGGAAGCGACCGCTATCTTTTTCTTCCAAAAGAAGCCGCCCTTCCCAAAAATCTTCCTGCCCAGGTCGCGGTAATTTCTATTCCGGTCTCGAACGTCTATCTTTGCGCCTCATCGGCCATGGCCTTGTGGAACAGGCTGGACTCCCTGGAATCAATAAAATTTTCCGCGGTTCAAAAAAAAGACTGGTATGTCGAAAGTGCCCTTCAGGCTATGGAAGATGGCAGAATCATCTATGCCGGAAAATACAACGCGCCCGACTTCGAGCTCTTGCTTAAAGAAAACTGTCCCCTTGCAATTGAATCCACGATGATTTATCACACGCCGCAAATCAAGGAAAAACTGGAGTCTCTTGGAATCCCGGTTTTTGTCGATAAATCCAGCTACGAGGAAAATCCACTGGGCCGCATGGAATGGATTAAGCTCTACGCCCTCATGTGCGGAAAACTGGAGCAGGCCGAAAATTTCTTTGATGAACAGGTTGCCAAAATCCAAAGCACTGTCACTTCCCAAAAATCAGCTCCAAAATCAGTAGCTTTCTTCTATATAACTGCTACAGGAATGGTCGTAGTCCGGGGGAGCGAAGACTATATCGTAAAGATGATTGAAATGGCTGGCGGTGACTACACTTTCAAAAACACGCGAAAAACTTCTTCGCCCTCGGTCTCGGTTTCAATGGAGCAGTTTTACTCCCAGTGCGCCGATGCTGACATTTTGATTTACAATTCTTCGATAGACAACACTCTCCACGGCAAGGCCGACCTTCTTTCAAAGAGCCCGCTATTTGCCGATTTCAAGGCCGTGCAAAATGGCGAGATTTGGACGACAGGAAAATATCTTTATCAGGCGACTGACCGGATTGGCGACATGATTCTTGACTTGAGCGCCATTATCAATGGTCAGGCGGAAAATCTGACTTTCTTGGAGCGGGTAGAGTGAGGTTCAAATGAAATTACTTTCAGCTAAATCACGTTACATTCTAATCTTCTCGCTTTTTTTAAGCCTTTTGCTCGTGGCGGTAATTCTTTCGCTTTGCACGGGAAACGTCTCGATTCCGCCTCTCCGTATTTTCGGGATTCTTTTTGGCTCTGATTTCGGCGCATTTTCCATTCAGGAAATCAACATCATTACAAAAATCCGTCTTCCCCGCGTGATTATGGCTGGAGTCCTGGGCGGGGCGCTTTCACTTTCAGGCTTCCTTCTTCAGACTTACTTTCAGAACCCGATTGCAGGTCCTTTCGTTCTGGGCATTTCTTCGGGTGCAAAAATGTGCGTGGCTGCCAGCATGATTTTCTTCCTTAAAAACGGAATTTCTCTTTCTTCATTTTCGCTTGTGGGAGCGGCTTTTTTTGGTGCCCTTCTTTCGACTTCATTCATCCTGCTTGTGGCTCGAAAGGTCAATCACATCGGCTCACTTTTGGTTTCTGGAATCATGATTGGCTACGTCACTTCAGCAATCACTGACTTTTTCATTGCCTTTGCTGAAGATTCTGACATCGCCAATCTTCACGGCTGGTCAAAGGGCAGCTTTTCGGGCTTTGACATGGCGGACTGTGCTGTTTCCGGCTCGATAATTTTTGTCGCCCTCATCTGTGTTTTTCTGCTGGCAAAGCCCATCGGAGCCTATCTCATGGGCGAGACCTATGCCCGGACTATGGGCGTGAACACAAAAATTTTCCGTCCCATTCTGATTCTTCTTTCAAGCCTGCTTTCTGCCACAGTCACCGCATTTGCCGGTCCTGTTTCCTTCGTCGGAATCGCAGTTCCCTTTCTGGTCAAGCAGCTTTTACGAACCGCAAAACCGCTCGTCGTGATTCCCGCTTCATTTTTGGGCGGGGCGGTTTTCTGCATCTTTTCTGACTTGATTGCCCGCAGTCTTTTTTCGCCGCTGGAACTCAGCATCAGCACGGTTACGTCATTTTTCGGTGCGCCAATCGTGATTTTTATGATTGTAAGGCGAAGGCGGGAAGGGCGATAGTTTTTAATGACACGCATCTTTTTATTCGGTATAATTATTTACTGAAAAATTCATAATCACTTCTTGGAGGAAAAAATGAAAAAGATTATGCTTTTCGCGATGATGGCAGCTTCACTCTGCTTCTTTGGATGCAACAAAAAAGCAGCAGGCAAAACAGCTATCCGCATCGCAATGGTTACAGATTCTGGAGACATTACAGACCAGTCTTTCAACCAGACAACTTATCAGGCATGTAAGGATTATGCAGAGTCTGCTAAGCTTGATTTCCAGTATTACAAGCCAGCTGGCGATTCTACAGCTGACCGTATCGCTTCAATCGACGCAGCTTATCAGGACGGCTACAATGTAATCGTTCTCCCGGGCTTCCTTTTCGGTGAGGCAATCACAAAAGTTGCAAAAGATTATTCTGATGCAAAATTCATCGGTCTTGATATCAGCAAGGGCGACTTGGGTGGAAGTGAAGTTCCATCAAACGTTTTCTGTGCTGTTTACGCTGAGGAAATCCCTGGATTCTTCGCTGGTTACGCAGCTGTAAAAGAGGGCTACCGCCATCTCGGATTCTTGGGCGGCATGGCTGTTCCTGCTGTAATTCGCTTTGGATTCGGTTTCGTTCAGGGTGCAAACAAGGCTGCAGAAGAGCTTGGAGTTGCTAACGACGTTACAGTTGAATATGTTTACGGCGGTCAGTTCTACGGTGATCAGACAATCACAGCTACAATGGACGGCTGGTACAAAAATCGCGGCGTAGAGGTTGTTTTCGCTTGTGGTGGCGGTATCTGGACTTCAGCTTGTGAGGCTGCTGCAAAAGTTAACGGCAAGGTAATCGGTGTTGATGTCGATCAGACTGCTCAGATTAACAGCTACGGCGAGGGAATGCACGTTACTTCTGCAATGAAGGGCTTGGGTGCTACTGTAAACGCTGTCCTTACAGCAATTCAGAACAACAGCTGGGATACTTACGCAGGTCAGGTTTCTTCACTTGGTCTCGTTTCTGGTTCAGATCTTTCTGCAAACTATGTCGGTCTCCCGGTTAACACTTGGTCAATGAAGAACTTCACAGTTTCTGACTATCAGAAGCTCGTTACAGAAGTTTATTCAAAATCAATCGCAATTTCTGACTCAATCGATGCTCTCCCTGCAGTTTCTGTAAAAGTAAATACATATCAGAACATTAAATAGTCTAAATAGTCTATTGGATAAATTAAAAAAGACGGTCTCCCGTCGAAGACCTGTCCCGAACATCGCAGTGAGCAAAGCTCAGGCGAGTTCGTGCCAGAACTTCGACTCCGACCGTCTTTTTTGTATATTCTGCTAGTAAAACTCGACATTTACCCTATGTTCAAAAATTTACCTTTTTTTTCTTTTGACTTTCGGATATAATGGTAAGGATAGGTTTTTTATATGAGCGATGAATACATTATTGAAATGCTGCATATCACCAAGCGCTTTCCTGGGATTGTTGCTAATGATGATATAACTTTGCAGCTGAAAAAAGGTGAGATTCATGCCCTGCTTGGCGAAAATGGCGCGGGCAAGTCAACCTTAATGAGCGTTCTTTTTGGTCTTTATCAGCCGGAAGAGGGCGAAATCCGCAAGAACGGTCAGAAAGTCCAAATCAAAAATCCGAATGATGCTACAGCCCTCCACATCGGCATGGTCCACCAGCACTTCAAATTGGTCGAAGTGTTTTCAGTTTTGGACAACATTATTCTTGGCTGTGAGTCGACCAAGCATGGTTTCGTTGACCGGGTAACGGCCCGAAGGCGAATCCTTTCCCTCAGTAATACTTACGGTCTGCAGATTGATCCGGATGCAAAAATCGAAGACATTACAGTCGGAATGCAGCAGCGTGTTGAAATTCTTAAAATGCTTTACCGCAACAATGACATCCTGATTTTTGATGAGCCGACTGCTGTTCTTACCCCGCAGGAAATTAAAGAATTGATGAGCGTCATGAAGCTTTTGGCCGAAGAAGGAAAGTCAATTCTTTTCATCACACATAAACTTAATGAAATTATGGAAGTTGCCGACCGCTGCTCAGTTTTGTGCAAGGGCCGCTATATCGGCACGGTAAATATCCCGGAGACAAACAAAGAAGAATTAAGCCGCATGATGGTTGGGCGCGACGTCCAGTTCACTGTTGAGAAAAAGCCGGCTGAGCCGGGCAAAGTCATTCTTGACGTCCAGCATCTTTGCGTAGAAAGCAAGCTCCACAAAATGCTTGCAGTCAATGACGTAAATCTTCAGGTTCGTGCCGGTGAGATTGTCTGTATCGCCGGAATCGATGGCAACGGACAGTCAGAATTCATTCAGGGACTCACCGGTCTCGAAAAAATCCTTCCAAATCACAATACAAAAATCCTGCTTGACGGCACAGACATCACCAAAAAATCAATCCGCGATAAAAGTATTGCGGGCTTAAGCCATGTTCCGGAAGACCGCCACAAGCACGGTCTTGTCCTTGACTACACCCTCGAACAGAACATGGTCCTGCAGCGTTACTGGACTCAGGAATTCCAGCATTTTACCTTCATCAAAAATAAAGCCGTTTCCGACTATTCACAAAAATTAATCGATGCTTTTGACGTCCGAAGCGGGCAGGGCAACAAAACTATTGCCAGAGCCATGTCGGGCGGCAATCAGCAGAAGGCAATCGTAGCCCGTGAGCTTTCAAAAGACCACAAGCTTTTGATTGCAGTTCAGCCAACGCGAGGTCTTGATGTTGGTGCAATCGAATATCTTCACAAGGCAATTATCGCTGACCGTGATGCCGGAAAGGCCGTTCTTCTCGTATCTTATGAGCTTGAAGAAGTCCTCAACCTCAGCGACCGCATCCTCGTCATGTATGAGGGTGAGATTGTCGGTGAACTTGACCCGAAAACTACGGCTCCAGAAGAGCTCGGTCTGTATATGGCAGGTGCAAAACGCCAGAAAAAAAATCAGGAGACTGCATAATGAGACTAAGAAAAATCCTCGAAAGTGAAGCCTTCCGCTCGATTATGGCGGCTGTTCTTTGCTCTATAATCGGTATCATCGTCGGCTTTTTAATTCTTTTGATTATCAATGCTGAGCACGCTCCCAAGGCAATCAGCGTAATCCTCAAAAACTTTCTATATTATAGGAACGGAGGCAAACAGCTTTACTATCTGGGTCAAACCCTGGTAAAGTCAGTCCCGCTCATTTTGTGCGGAATCGGCGTTCTTTTTGCCTATAAGTCTGGCCTTTTCAACATCGGAATCGCCGGTCAGTATTGTATCGGAATCGGAATTTCTTTGTGGGGAGCCCTTGCTTTCCAGCTCCCATGGTTCGTCTGCATCCTTCTTGCCATGCTTTGCGCTGCCTTGTGGGCTTGTATCGCAGGCCTTTTAAAAGCTTTCTGCAACGTAAACGAAGTAATTGCCGGAATCATGCTCAACTGGATTTCCCTTTATCTGGTCAACGTCCTTCTTCAAAATGAAATTACGATGAATATTTCCCGCTCGGAGACTTATTCAATTGCAGAGCGTTCTGCTTCTTCGATTATCCCGACTTTGGGGCTCGGCTCCCTCTTTCATGACAATCAGTATGTTTCAATTGCAATCCCGATTACAATCATTGTTGCAGTTATCATTCATATCGTTCTTTCAAAAACGACAATCGGCTATGAGCTTCGTGCAACCGGCCTCAACAAACACGCTGCAAAATATGCCGGCATGAAGGACAAGAAAAATATCGTCCTCACCATGGCTGTTTCCGGTGCCATTGCAGGTCTTGCGGCAGCCCTTTATTACCTCACTGACATTCAGCCCTGGAAGACGGCTTCGGTTGTTCCAGGCATGGGCTTTAACGGAATCGCAGTAGCATTCCTTGGCGGCCTCAATCCGATCGGCGTAATCTTCGCAGGATTCTTCATCCAGCACATCACTCAGGGCGGCAGCTTCATCGACACCAAGTATTTTAACCCTCAGATTGCTGATTTGATTTCTTCGATAATCATTTATTCATGTGCCTTCATGTTCCTTTTAAAGACATTGATTTCTAAACTCATAGGGGAGAAAGAAAAATGCTGTTAGTCCAGTACACGCTGATTTATGCTTCCGTTTTGATTTTTGTCGCTTTCGGCGGAATGTTCTGTGAGCGAAGCGGTACCATCAACCTCGGTCTTGAGGGCGTTATGGTCATGGGAGCTTTGGGCGGTGCCTTCGTGCTTCATGCCCTTTCTCCAAATCTTCCCGGCTTTGTCATTATCCTTCTTACGCTGACTGTCAGTGTCCTTTTCGGTATGCTTTATTCGCTTTTACTTGCAGTTGCGGCAATCAACTTTAAGGCAGACCAGACTCTGGTCGGTACGGCTATGAACATGCTTGCAACGGCGGCGGCTGTCGTCATCGTCAAGGCTTTCAATAACGCCCAGTCGGCTGGTCAGAATCCTTCTGCAATCATTGACTATATTCAGACTCGCAAAGTTTTTTTGATTAAAGCGTTCGGCTCTGAATTCAACATCTACATGATTCTCACGATTTTCCTGATTGCAGCTGCTTACGTCATTCTTTTCAAAACAAGATTCGGACTCAGGCTCATGGCTTGCGGTGAATTCCCCCAGGCAGCAGACAGTGCCGGAATCAACGTCTATAAAATGCGTTATGCCGGAGTCCTTCTTTCAGGATTTTGCGGCGGAATCGGTGGCGTCATCTATATTACGGCCGCAAATTCCCAGTGGGATTTTATGTATGGAGTTGCCGGTGCAGGCTTCCTTGCCCTTGCCGTCATGATTTTCGGTCAGTGGAATCCTCTGCGGATTGCAGCCAGCGCCCTTCTTTTCGGTGCTTTCCGTGCTGTAGCCGACACATATTCTGCTTTCGACCTTTTGACTCATCTCGTGCCGGGTGACATGTACAAAATGCTTCCGTATATCATTTCGCTGGTGGTTCTTGCATTTACGTCTAAGAAATCCCGGGCTCCAAAGGCAGAGGGTATTCCTTACGATAAAAGTACACGCTAGACCTTTTCTAAAAATAGCATTAAACTAGATTGTCTACTTAAGTCAGACAGTGACATACCATTTGATGGAGGAAATTATGAAAAAATCAATCATCTTTGCTGCTTTAGCTGCTTTGTCTGCTTTTACTGCATTTGCAGAGCCAATTACAAAGGAATCAATTGCATCAAGCACAGAAAAATTCCTCAACGGAAAAGGTTCCTATATCAAAGCTTCATTTACAGTCGAAAATAATGCTATCGTTTTGTATATACCTCGTGATAAGATTAAGAATCTTGAGTTGCGCGAGTCAAAAGGCGTAGGCCTGCTTTTCGTCAATGCTGACATCCAGGTTTACGACCAGAAAATCTCTGCAATCGGATTCGGAAATATCCAGAAAGATGAAAGTGACATCCATTCTGTCGCTTTCAAGGCAAATGACATTTCAATCGACTCTAACGACAACCTTATCATCAAGAAGAAATAACTCCAAAAAATGCTGGAATTTAAAAATCTCTCCGTTGGTTATGACCAAGCCCCTCTTCAAAAGCCTTTTTCCCTTAAGATTGAGAGGGGCGAGATTTTTACGCTCATCGGACCGAACGGTTCTGGAAAATCCACTCTTTTAAAAACTCTGATTAAAGAACTTTCTCCCGTTCAGGGTTCTGTTTTTTTTGATGGGAAGAATTTAAATTCCCTTTCCCTCAAGGATTTGGCTAAGGAAGTCTCGGCCCTGCTTACGGTTCCTGTAAAACCCGAGCTGATGACCTGCCGTGATGTTGTTGCTTCAGGCCGCTATCCCTTTACAGGTCCTTTTGCCCTTCTCAAGGAAGATGATGAAAAAAAGATAGATGAGGCGATTGCCCTCGTTCAGGCCCAGAACTATGCCCACAAGGATTTTATGAAGGTGAGCGACGGCCAGAAGCAGCGCATAATGTTCGCCAGAGCCCTCTGTCAGAACCCAAGGCTTTTGGTTTTGGATGAGCCGACAAGCTTTCTCGACATCAAATGGCGGCTTGAGCTGTTAAAAATCCTGGAAAATCTGAGCGGGCAGGGCGTGACTGTGATTGCGTCCATGCACGAAATCGACCTTGCGCTAAAAATTTCCCACCGCATCCTCTGCATCGGCAAAGGGCAGATTTCCGAGCTTTCCAGGAACGAAGCCGAATGCAAGAATCAGATTTGCGCGCTCTACAATCTGTCTGAAGAAGATTACAACGAAACTCTGTATGCAGGCCTTGTAAAGAAGTTTTGTGAAAGGAAGGGAGAAAAACCGCCCTACGAGCACAGCTCTCCGGGAGACTCACTAAAAACTCACCTCGTGAGTTTTTGCCCCGCTACGCGGTGCCGTTCCCTACCCCCTAGGGTTCAAGCTACGCTTTCACCCACACCCTCATCGCCTAGGGGCAACGCCCCTAAAACCCCAAAAGATGATTCTTTGGTGACTCGTAAAGACGGTTTTGCTAATTCTCTTATGGTGCAGGGAACCATGTCCAACGCGGGAAAGAGTTTCCTTGTTGCTGGCTTGTGTCGGATTTTCAAGCAGGACGGATTTTCTGTCGCGCCGTTTAAATCCCAGAACATGGCCCTTAATTCCTTTGTAACTAACGAAGGTTTGGAAATGGGCCGGGCTCAGGTCATGCAGGCAGAGGCGGCCGGAGTGGAGCCAAGTGTTCTCATGAATCCCATTTTGCTCAAGCCCAACAGCGACACAGGAAGTCAGGTCATCGTAAACGGCGAAGTCCTAGGCGACATGGCGGCAAAGGAATATTTTGCCTTCAAGAAAAATCTAGTGCCTCACATCATGAAAGCCTACAATCAGCTTGCATCTGAAAATCAGGTTATCGTGCTCGAAGGGGCGGGAAGCCCGGCCGAAATCAACCTCAAGGAAAACGACATCGTGAACATGGGAATGGCAGCTATGGCTGACAGCCCTGTGATTCTGGTTGCGGACATAGACCGGGGCGGAGTTTTCGCCCAGATTTTGGGAACAATCGAGCTTCTTACGCCGGAAGAACGAAAGCGGGTAAAAGGCTTTGTCATCAACAAATTCCGCGGTGACAAGTCGATTTTGGACAGCGGAATCACCATGCTCGAAGAAAAAACCGGCATTCCTTGTGTCGGAACTCTCCCGTACATGAAAATTCAGCTCGATGACGAGGATTCTTTGTCTACAAATTTGCACACTTTGAGACAATTTCGAGATAAAAAAGACGAAATTCAACTGGCTATCGTTCGTTTGCCTCACATTTCCAACTTCACGGACTTCATTCCCCTTCAAAATCTGCCTAACGTTAATTTGTATTATGTGTTAGAACCCAAAGACTTAGGTTCCCCAGACTGCATCATAATTCCCGGAACCAAAAACACTCCCGAAGATTTGGACTGGCTCAAAAAATCCGGCCTGGCAGAACTTATCCAGGCTCAGGCAAAAAACGGCACGCCGATAGTCGGAATCTGCGGCGGCTTCCAGATGTTAGGCGAAAAATTGCGTGATGAGGAAACAGCTGCCGATGAAGAAGGACGTGGTTCTGGATTTGTTTCCGGGCTCTCGCTCCTGCCTGTTTCAACCGTCTTTTCTTCTCAGAAAATCCGAACCCGCGTTTCGGGAAAAGTCCTCGGCGGGGAAAATGAGAGCGAAAAAGATATGGCGGAAAAATCGATTTTCTCTCCGCTGGCAAATCTTTTGCTTTCGGGCTATGAAATCCACATGGGACAGACTGACTTTGCTGAAGGTGCGGAGCAGGCTTATTTCTCTCAGATTCGGGATTCGGTTTCCGGGGAGTCCAAGTTTGACGGAGCGGTTTCGGGCAATGTCTTCGGAACCTACATTCACGGCCTTTTTGACGAGGCTGAATTCTGCCGTAAATTTGTTGAAATGCTTGCGGTCAAAAAGGGAATTCCTGCTGAAAAATGGTCACAAATTTCCAACGATGCCGGAAAAAGTGCATCTGGCATGGAGAAATCTTCAGAATTAGCTGCTTCTGACAGGACAGATGGCCCATTTTCGGGCGAAAAGTTTACTTCCCTTCAGGATTTTAAAGAATCACAGTACAATATTCTTGCCGAGACACTTCGCAAGCATCTAGATATGAAGAAAATTTATGAAATTATGGGGCTTTCTAGAGAATCTTCTTTAGAGGGCGGGCGACAAGCGTAATCATTGGTCCCAGCAGAATTGACATGAGGATCGAGCCAAGGATTGAGCCTTGAATTCCGTTGGGATTCAGCTTTCCTGCGATAACTCCGATTCCAACCGCACTGAAATCAAATGCAATCCTTATGATGATGAATGGAATTTTCGTGAACCATTTGTTTAAAATGTTTGGAATTGCGTCATAAGGTGAAACTCCCATCTTTGCGTTGATGTAAATTGCGGCAGCGAGGGCGAACAAAAGCAGGGCAAGAGCGAAAATTGCTATGCGGAGGGCGATATTTCCTTGTGAAAGGACTGTGTTGAAGCCGATGTTTTTCCAAATCCAGCGGCAGAGGTCGATTGTGTAGCCAATTAAGACCATGTTTGTGATTGTTCCCAGTCCAATCATCTCCACGCCAAAAAGAATCGTAAAAACGAGCATGAAGAGATAGACCGTAACCTGGGTTCTTCCCATGCTCCAGCCGAAAAGGGCGGATATGTTCTGGTTCATAAAGCTTGCCGGGTCAGTGCCCCAGCCGATTTCCAGGAGAATCGAGACAAAAACGCCCATCAAAATGATGCTCGGAAGCATAAATGAGAGTCTTTTAGCAAAATTTGGAACGAAAATCTGTTTTAGTGTAAATTTCATTCGTATATAATACAGCAAATGCCGGAATTTTGTTAGTGGCGAGTGCCTTAGAACTAAAGTTCCAGTCAGAAAAGTAAAAAGTCGCTTACAAAAAGCAATTTAAAATATAGAATTAATCGAATTTTATGGCAACGAAGCCGTTCTGATTTTGTCAGGACGGCTTTTTTATTTTCGGGGGAAAATATGAAACTTACACCAAGAGAAACTGAAAAACTCCTGCTTTCTTATGCTGGACTTGTGGCTGAGAGGCGGAAAGAACGTGGTTTGAAACTTAATTACGTCGAGGCTGTGGCTTACATTTCTTCGGCTTTGATGGAAAAGGCCCGTGACGGAAAAACTGTCACCCAGCTCATGCAGGAAGGCGCGAAACTTTTGACGACTGACGATGTCATGGATGGCGTGGCTGATATGGTGGGCGAGGTTCAGGTTGAGGCGACTTTCCCTGACGGAACAAAACTCGTTACGGTTCACAATCCGATCCGGGAAGCTGAGTAATTTGGGGGCGCTTATGAAAATCGGTGAAGTAATTTCCTGTAACAAGACGATTGAATTGAATCTGGGGCGAAAGACCATTCAGATAGATGTGACCAACAAGGGCGACAGACCGGTTCAGGTCGGCTCTCATTTTCATTTTTATGAAGTGAACAAAATGCTTTCTTTTGACAGAAAGGCGGCTTTTGGCTTTAAGCTTGATATTCCTTCGGGCATGTCGGTTCGCTTTGAGCCGGGCGAGACGAAGGCTGTTCAGCTTTGTTCTTTTGGCGGAAAATCTGAGATTTACGGACTGAATAATCTGACTTGCGGAAAAACTGACTGGGGGCGAAAAGATGAGTTACACGATTGATGGAAAAAAATACGCGCTGATGTACGGCCCGACTAAAGGCGACAAAATCAGGCTTGCGGATACAAATCTTCTGATTCAGATTGAAAAAGACTTTACGGTTTACGGCGACGAAGCAAAATTTGGTGGCGGAAAGACCCTTCGAGACGGAATGGGGCAGTCGGTGAACACAACGAGCGATGGCGGAGATTTGGACCTTGTAATCACTAACTGTGTAATTCTTGATTATACTGGAATTTACAAAGCTGATATCGGAATCAAGGACGGAAAAATCGCCGGAATCGGAAAGGCGGGAAATCCTGACACGATGGACGGCGTTACTCCGGGAATGACTGTAGGAGCTGCGACTGAGGCTCTTGCCGGCGAGGGCTTGATTGTCACGGCTGGCGGAATCGACACACACATCCACTTTATTTCGCCTGAGCAGGTTGAGACAGCCCTTTGCTCCGGCGTTACGACGATGATTGGCGGTGGAACCGGCCCCTGCGACGGAACCAATGCGACCACCTGTACACCGGGAAAATGGAATCTTGAGATGATGCTTAAGGCAGCGGAAGATTTCCCGATGAATATAGGCTATCTTGGAAAGGGAAACTGCTCGAACAAGTCGGCTCAGAGCGAGCTTATCGCCCAGATTAAGGCCGGTGCCTGCGGACTTAAAATTCACGAGGACTGGGGCACGACTCCTGCGGCTATTGATGCTGCCCTTACGATTGCCGACCAGTACGATGTTCAGGTCTGCATTCACACTGACACTCTGAACGAAGCCGGCTGTGTTGAGGACACTCTTGCCGCAATAAATGGCCGGACAATTCACACTTATCACACGGAAGGAGCGGGCGGCGGTCATGCACCGGACATCCTCAAGGTTGCAGGGCACGCAAATGTAATTCCTGCCTCAACGAATCCGACCATGCCTTTTACTGTGAACACGCTCGACGAACATCTGGACATGCTCATGGTCTGCCATCACTTGGACAATAAAATCCCTGAGGATGTTGCATTTGCCGACAGCCGAATCCGCCCGGAGACGATTGCCGCCGAGGACGTTCTTCACGATCTGGGAGCATTGAGCATTATGTCCAGCGACTCTCAGGCCATGGGACGGGTTGGAGAAGTTATCACCCGAACCTGGCAGACGGCCCATAAAATGAAGGAAGAGCGGGGCCATCTTGAAGCTGACTCTTGCGGAAAAAGTTCGGGCGACTGTGAAGAAAACGATAATTTCCGGGCAAAAAGATATGTCTCGAAGTACACAATAAATCCAGCGGTCGCGCACGGAATTTCTGAATATGTCGGCTCGGTTGAAGTCGGCAAGATGGCGGATCTGGTTTTGTGGAATCCGGCATTTTTTGGAGCAAAACCTGACATCGTGATTAAGGGCGGGGCTGTCGTTCTTTCAAAAATGGGCGACTCAAACGCTTCGATTCCGACCTGTCAGCCGGTTTACTATCGGAACATGTTCGGCTTCTACGGAAAGGCAAAATATTTCACCTGCGCCACCTTTATGTCTCAGGCTGCGGTTGACGAAAAACTGCCTGAAAAGCTCGGTCTTGAAAAAATCTGCCTGCCTGTAAAAAATTGCCGTGGAATCGGTAAAAAGGACATGAAATTCAATGATGCCCTTCCAAAAATCGATGTCGATCCGGAAAATTATCACGTTACGGCGGACGGAGAGCCAATAGTGAGCAAGGCGGCTGCATCCCTTCCGCTTGCGCAGAGATATTTCTTGTTTTAGGAGAAAGACATGATTTGTGAAAAGATTCTTGGAAAAATAAGTGACCCTCAATATTCAGGCAAAACGGTCGATTATGTTGATTTTGAATGGCACGAAACATATTCAAAACTGCACCGGAAGACTTCAAGGGCAGGGCGTGACGTTGCAATCAGCCTGGACGATTCGATTTTAAAGATTGGAATTAAGCCCGGCGATGTGCTTGGACTTGATTCTGACGGAACCGTAATTGCAGCTGATGTCCTTCCGGTTGAAATCCTCAGCGTGAAAGTTGGAAATCCGGCTTTCTTTAACGGAGCAAAGGCTGCCTACGAAATCGGAAACTGCCATGCGCCCCTCTTTTTCGGAAAATCTGACGGTGAGCTTGTTACGATTTACACTGAACCCATGGAGCGGCTTTTAAAAGGACTTGCTTCCGGCGGATATTCGCTTGAAATTGAAAAAAGGACGGAAAAACTCGACTTTTCAAAGCAGATTTCTTCGATAGTCGGCCACAGTCACCATCATTCAGAAAATCATCATCACCATGAGCATTGATTTTTTCGAGCTTCTGCAGCTGAACGATGCGGCCTTTCCAATCGGAAGCTATACCCATTCCTGGGGGCTTGAAACTTTCGTTCAAAAAGGAATCATTCGCGATTCAGAATCAGCAGAATCTTATTTCCGTGCTGAACTTGAATCGAATTTCCTGACCAATGATTTTTTGTGCGTAAGGCTTTCCTATGAGGCGGCGGAAAAGTCAGACTGGCAGGAACTTCTTGAAATCGATGAAATCTACAACGCATCGAGAAATGCAAAGGAAATCCGCGAGGGAAGCAAAAAACTTGCGGCGAGATTTTTAAAAACCGTGAGGCTGTGGAAAAATCTGAATGGCGGCGAAGAAAATGAAGAAAATCCCTGTGCGCCAAAGCATTTTCCGCCTGTCTACGGCTCTCACTGTGCCCTTTCAAAAATCAGCGAGCTCGAAGCTTTAAAGGCATTTTTGTACAGCCAGATTTCAGCAAGGGTTGTGACGGCAGTAAAGCTGGTTCCACTCTCGCAAAGTGAAGGTCAGAAAATCCTGCACTCGCTTTTCGCACTTTTCGGGGAAATTCTGGAAAAGGTCATGCAGCTTTCAAAGGAAGATTTGTGCCGATCCAGTCCCCAGAGCGAAATCTTGTCGATGCAGCATGAATTTTTGTACACGAGATTGTATATGAGTTAGCATGAAAAAATTACATCCATGTAATTTTTTCATGGCCGAGTTTTTGTTGATAACAAAAACTCGCTAGTCGTTGCATCCATGCAACATTAAGAAAGGAGGAAATATGCGATTTACTAAAATAGGTGTGGCGGGTCCGGTTGGGTCTGGGAAGACTGCTCTTGTTGAGGCTTTGACCCGCAGACTTGCTTCAAAATATTCGATTGGCGTCATCACGAACGACATTTACACAAAAGAGGACGCGGAATTCCTTACCGCACATTCAGTTCTTCCAAAAGAGCGCATTATCGGCGTTGAGACAGGCGGCTGTCCCCACACTGCAATCCGCGAGGACGCATCGATGAACCTTGAGGCCGTGGACGAGCTTAAAGCCCGCTTCCCCGACATTGAACTCATGTTCATCGAAAGCGGCGGCGACAATCTTTCGGCCACATTCAGCCCGGAACTTGTGGACGCTACGATTTTCGTAATCGATGTGAGCGAGGGCGACAAAATCCCGCGAAAGGGCGGTCCTGGAATCATGAGGAGCAATCTCCTTGTCATCAACAAAATCGACCTTGCCCCCTATGTCGGAGCCAGCCTTGAAGTGATGGCGCGTGACTCAAAAAAGATGCGGGGAGAAAAGCCCTTCGTCTTTACGAACATCCGCACTGGCGAAGGAATTGACGAGGTAATTGCCTTTTTGGACCGAAATGTCTTCTTCACGGACTTGAGGTAGCGCGTGAACCAGTTCGGAAAAGTCTCCCGCTTTGAAATCACCGCCGCCAGCTCAAAATCCGGCAGAACCTTCATAAAAGACAGTTTTTTTACTTCTCCTTTTAAGATTATGAAGCCCTTCCAAAAAGAAGACGGCGGAATTACGGTCTTCCAGCAGACCGCTTCCCCCGGAATCCTTGCCGGAGACAGACAGGAGCATAATATAATAGTAGAAAAAGCGGCCAGTCTTGAAATTGTAAGCCAGTCCTTTGAAAAGATTTTCAAGATGGAAGAAAACGAGCTTGCCGAACGGAAGATTTGCGCAAGCGTGGGCGAGGATGCGGCCCTTATTTACGCTCCCAATCCCTGCATTCCATTTGCGAAAAGCAATTTTGTTTCAAGCACGAAAATTTCTCTTGCGAAAGACGCGAGACTGATTTACGAAGACTGCATTTGTGCCGGCCGTGTTGCAGGCGGTGAGATCTTTGATTTTACGCAGTACAAGAATATGATTGAAATCTGGCGGGAAGGAAGGCTGATTTTTAGGGAAAACAATTTCTTTGAGGGCGGAAAAAAGAAAAATCTCTTGCAGAGCGAAGTGATGTTCGGTCATTTCACACATTCGGGCACAATGCTGATTTTCGGATTCGGGAAGACGCTTTCTGAAGTGAGAAAAATTCTTAATCTCGAAGAAAAACTTTTGTATACGGAAGAATTTCGTAATAATGCGGAGACATCCTGCCTGAACGAAGAAATCTTGATTGAAGCAAGTGAAACTGATTCGGAAGATATTGTCGTGCGGATTCTTGGAAAGAGCGCCCAGAAAATACAAGAAATCTTTTCTAATTTAAAAACAAAAATCGAGGAATAAAATTCTAATCTTATTCCTCGAATAAATGATTTTATTTCCCCTCTCACCCAATCGCCATCTTTGCCTGGATTGCCTGTGAGTCTGCGTCCTTTGTGAAGCCGTTCAGCGTGATTTCGCCCTTATCCATGACGTAGTAGCGGTCGCTTACGGAGAGAACGAAGTCAAGGTACTGCTCGACAATCAAAATCGTGATTCCAAGTTCCTTGTTCACTCGTTCAATTGCACTTGCTATGTCCTCAATGATTGACGGCTGGATTCCTTCGGTCGGTTCGTCGAGGATCAGGAGTTTGGGGTGGCTGACCAGGGCGCGGGCTATTGCAAGCTGCTGTTGCTGGCCGCCGCTCAGGTTTCCGCCTTTCCTGTTCATGAAGGTCTTGATGATAGGGAAGAGCTCGAAAATTTCCTCGCCGATTTCGCCTTTTCCGCCGTTGACCTGTAAGCCAAGCTCAAGATTTTCAGCTACCGTGAGCTGAGGGAAGATTTCCCGGCCCTGGGGTACATAGCCGATTCCCAGGGCTGCGCGTTCGTAGGTCTTTTTGCCGATTATTTCCTTTCCGTCAAGCAGAATGCTTCCTTCGGGTGTTTTGACCATTCCCATTATGCTTTTAAGGGTAGTGCTTTTGCCTACGCCGTTTCGTCCGACCAGACAGACTATTTCGCCTTTGGGAACGCTCATCGTAAGCGATGGAATTATCCTGCTTTCTCCGTAATATGAGCTGAGGTTTTTGATTTCTAGCATTTCTTTACGCTCCTTCTGATTAGAGTTTTCTCTCAGTGCTATTATGCTACGCCGCTCTTGTGGAATTTTCCCCGTCCGAGATAAACAGCCTTTACTTTTTCGTCTGCAAGGACTTGTGCCGCGCTTCCTTCCGTCAGGATTTTTCCTTCGTGCATCACGGTCACTGTGTCGGCGACGGCTTTAACGAATTCCATGTCGTGCTCCACAACAACGACCGCATACTGTTTGGCGATTTTTTTGATAATTTCGCCTGTTTTTTCGGTCTCGGCTTTTCCCATGCCCGCAACTGGCTCGTCAAGAAGAACGACCGCCGGTTCCTGCACCAAAAGCATTCCGATTTCAAGCCACTGTTTTTGTCCGTGGGAAAGGGAAGCTGCCTTTTCGTCTTTTTTTTCTGTGAGCGAGATAAAATCCAGAATCATTTCAATCCGTTTTTTTTGTTTTTCGGAAATTCTAAAGAGCAGGGAAGAAATCACATTTTTCTGGCCTTTGAGGGAAATTTCCATGTTTTCCCAGACGGTCAGACTGGTAAAGACCGAAGGAGCCTGAAATTTCCGACCGATTCCTTCATTCACTATGTCCGCCTCACGCATTTTTGTTAAATCCATGTTCGTGTACTGTCTCAAACCAACGTCGATGCCACCGTGATAGATGATTTTTCCGTTTGAGGGCTTGGTTTTTCCGCAGATGATGTCGAGGAGAGTGGTCTTTCCTGCACCGTTCGGACCGATGAAAAAGTGCACTTTGTTCGGCATGATTTTTGTGTTCACATCGCTCAGAGCCTTGAATCCGTCGAATTCAACTGAAATATCGTTGATTTCGATGACAGGTGTGATTTTTGAATTAGTTTCGCTCATTTTTTTGCCTCCTTTGTCCCAATTTTCCCTTTATTAGATTCTTAACATCAACGCAAATTCCCATCACACCGCGTGGAAGGAAGAGTACGACCAGAACGAAGATTGCTCCGATGAAGTACGACCAGATTTCCGGGAAGTTCTCGCTGATTAAAGTCTTTGTGATGTTTACAAGGAATGCGCCCAGAACCGCACCGATTAAATTTCCCCGTCCGCCCACAGCAACCCAGATCGCCATGTCGATTGAATTGGAAATGCTCATTTCTGACGGTGAGATAATTCCGCTGAAAGGAACGAAGAGGGCTCCTGCAATTCCTGTGAAGACCGCGCTCAGGCTGTAAACAAAGGTCTTGTAGTTTGCTACCTGATAGCCTGAAAATCTCGTCCTGTTTTCGCCGTCACGGATTGCAACGAGGACTTTTCCGCATCTTGTCCGCATGACCCAGGAAAACAAGGCGTAAGTCAGAATCAAAATCGCAAGCGCAACATAGTACCAGATGTATTTCGTGGTTTTGCCTGCAATCGGTAGACCGAAAAGCGTTGAAAAGTCGGTTATTCCGTTTGTGCCGCCGGTGTATTCCTGTAAGCCGACAAAAAGCGTGACGAAAACCAGGGCCAGAGCCTGAGAAAGAATCGAAAAATAGACGCCCTTGATTCGGTTTGTGAAGGTCAGAAGGCCAAGAAGGAAGGCGAGAAGGGCCGGAACCATGATGACCATGAAAATCGTAGTTGAAGGAGTTTTATAGAAATCCCAGAACCACGGAAGGCTTGTCCTGCCGCTCCAGCTCATGAAGTCGGGGAGGGATGAACCGCTCGCAACAAGCTTTAAGTACATTCCAAAGCCGTAGCCGCCAAGACCGAAGAAAACGCCGTGTCCCAGGCTCAAAATGCCTGTGTGACCCCAGATTAAGTCGAGGGAAAGGGCGACAATCGCATAAGTGATGTATTTTCCGACCAGACTGACGCGGAATGGAGAAAGGAAAAGCGGGAGCAGGGCCACAATCATCATTATTGCGGCGAAAGCAAGATTTTTCTGTCTGAAAGTGAGGCCTTCGATTGTCGGCGTGCTTTCTGACTCATCCAGGCTTCGCGAGCGGATTGTGAACAAGCCCTGAGGCCGCTTCTGGAGGAACATGATTACGAGGAAGAGGACAATTGCCTTTGCGATGTTAGCCGAAGTTCCGAACTGAATCGCGGCATTGCTCATTCCGATTAAAAGGGCGCCTGCAATTGAACCTGCAAGCTTTCCGACGCCCCCAAGGACGACGACCATGAATGTATCGACGATATAGTTTTGTCCGAGTGAAGAGCCGACTGGTCCCAAAAGACAGAGGGCTGCACCCGCAACACCCGCAAGGCCTGAACCGATTGCGAAAGTGAGGGTATCAATGCGGTTTGTATGAATTCCCAGACACTGAGCCATGGATCGGTTCTGCATGGTTGCCCGGACTTTTTTTCCGTAAGAAGTTTTGTACATCAGAAGGTACATTAAAAGAAGACAGAATGCTACGAGTACGATGATGAAAAGCCGCTTGTAGGTCATAATGACGCCGGCGACTTCAAAGTTTCCGTTCAAAATGGAAGGTGCTGAAACATTGACATTCGGTGCACCAAAAACCGAACGTGCCAGCTGCTGTAAGACAAGACTTACGCCCCATGTTGCAAGAAGCGAATCAGTTTCGCGGCCATAAAGCCTTTTTATAACAAGCTGTTCGAGTGCCGCTCCGAATCCTGCCGAAACAAAAAATGATACCAAAATCGCCACAGGATAATACAAATCAAAAGCCGAAGCAGGCAGAAAGCGGATAAAAAAATTCTGCACAAGAAAAGTGCTGTAAGCGCCAATCATGATGAACTCGCCGTGAGCCATGTTGATGACGCGCATAAGTCCAAAAGTGATGGAAAGTCCCAGTGCCGCCAAAAGCAGAATTGAACTGAGACTAATACCGTTAAACAAAATCGTAAAAAATGTATTCATAAAAAATCCTCTAAAACAAGGATGTCAGGTTTTGGGAATTTACGGATATTGCAAAAAAAGGCGCGAAGGAGTGAAACGACTTACGAAAACACTCAGTTTGTGCTGCCGCGTAAGCGGCAAACGTATATAGTTACAAGCACAAACTGCGTGTAGCAGGCTAGCCTGCGGTTTCGCTAAGTCGTTATCACGACTGGGAGCCTTTTTTTGATACAGCCAGTGATTTACAAACCTTTAGCCCAGTCGTATGTTGAGAGGTATGGATCCGGCTTTACTGCGCCGCTTGTTGCCCATACTTCGTCAATCAGGCCTGTTTCGTTGATTTTACCGATTCGGACTGGCTTGTAGATGTGCTGGTTAGAGCCGTCGAGTGTGACTTTGCCCTCAGGAGCATCGAATGTGAGTCCCTTTGCTGCCGTGCGGACTTTTTCTACATCGAATGAACCTGCCTTTTCAGCTGCCATTGCCCACAAGTAAACTCCGATGTAACCTGCTTCGATCGGGTCGTCTGTAACTCTCTTTTCGCCGTAAGATGACTTGTAAGCCTTTACGAAAGCGTCATTCTGTGCGGTTTTTGTTGTCTGGTAGTAGTTCCATGCGACATAGTGACCTTTGAGGTTTTCAATTCCAACACCACCGACTTCTTCCTCCGCGATTGAGAAGCTCATTACCGGGATTGACTCCGCTGTGATTCCGGCATCTGTGAGCTGCTTGAAGAATGCTACGTTTGAGTCACCGTTGAGGGTGTTGATGATGCAGTCAGGTTTTGCAGACTGGATTTTGCTTACGATTGTTGCGAAATCTGTGTGTCCCATCGGGGTGTATTCTTCGCCAGCGACTGTACCGCCGATGTTTGCAAGCTGAGCCTTGATGATTTTATTTGCTGTTCGTGGAAAGACGTAATCGCTTCCGACGAGGAACATGTTTTTGCCGAATTTTTCTGCGCAGAACTCGACTGCCGGAACTGCCTGCTGGTTTGGAGCCGCACCCATGTACATGATGTTAGGGCTTGCTTCCATTCCTTCGTACTGAACCGGATACCACAAGAGTGCGCCTGTTTCCTCAACGACCGGTTTTACTGCCTTTCGTGAAGCACTTGTCCAGCAGCCGAAAATTGTTGCGACTTTATTGTTCTGAATCAATTTTCTTGCTTTTTCAGCAAAAATCTGTGGTTCTGAGGCACCGTCTTCCTGAACGACTTCGATCAGTTTGCCAAGAACGCCGCCTTTTGAATTGATTTCTTTGATTGCAAGCATTTCTGCATCGCGGACAGATGTTTCTGAGATAGCCATTGTACCGCTCAAAGAATGAAGGATGCCGACTTTAACGGTCTTAGACTCTTCTTTTTTCTCGCATGAAGAGAGGGTGAGGGTACCGAGAAGGGCACCAGCCGCCAAAAGGCTTGTGATAATTCCATTAACTGTCTTTTTCATGATTTTTACCTCCAAATCATCAATATTTAATTTTTTTTCATAAAAAAATGGCGCCTGCTCTCTTTGCCAGCCAAGAAAACAGACGCCATTGCCTTTATTTATTTTAAATATGTTTTTTTTAATCGATGAAGATTATGCTGTCTTTCGCTTCTGTATAATAGAAAGAAATGCGAAAACAAAGATTCCGCTTGCAAGGATAATTGCTCCCAGAATTGTGTCCTCCAGGCTCAGGTCAAAAAATCCTTCGCCCTCAAGAACTGAAGCCACTCCGTCCATGCTCCACATTAGGCTTGCCGCCCAGAACATGAGCATTGTCGAGAATACGCTTTTTGAAACAGCAGATTTTCTCTTCTGATAGAAGTAAAGTCCGCTGAAAGCAAATGCCGCAAGAATCGTAAGAATCAAACACATAGCGATGCCCCCTGTAAGCTAGAATTTTCTTGTTTTTTGTTAATAAAATGCGCTGTCACTTCGGCTATTGCCCAAGCCACCGTTACAACCACGGCCATAGAGACTCCGACGGTCGCCATTTCATGAAGCATTTCCGGAATATCCTCGGGATTTTTCATCGCGGTCAAAAATGGCGGATAAAGCACGACTTCACCGTGATAAATATGCTCAATCGCAAGAAGGAAACTTCCTCCGTAAAGCATTTTCTCAAGATTTCCCAGCCGGGCCTTGATTACCGAATCAGCATTCTTTTTGAATGCCAGTTTTTTTGCAACTGTAAGAACAAGCGCTTCGCCGAGCGGAATCAAAAAACAAGCCATGTTGCCTCCAAAAGAAAAAAGGAGCCCCGACTTGTGAATCGAAGCTCCTTTGCTAAGTGATGTTGAAACTATATCGGGCAGAGGATTTTGTGTCAATTTGCTTTTTTTCAACTTTAGTTCTAGCGGAAAGTGAGAAAAAATCAATTTTTTCCCGGGAAAAGTCTTCCACACTTTTCAAAAAAATGTAAAATAATGATATATTTTTATTATTTGAGACAATGAAGTCGTTTTGGGCCTTTCCAGAACGACTTTTTTTATTTTCCGGAAGAAGATTTGGAGGCAATCATGAAACATGAATTGAATGAAAATGCAATCGATGCGATTTTTACAGAATTGAAGAGACTCGAGAACATGATTTGTGACTTGCTTGAAATCGATGAAAGTCAGGACAAATTTGGTTTGTATCTGGAGAAGGCCGCTTCAGATTTTTCTCTTTCTGAGCGGGAATTTGACGTTTTAAAACTGATTGCTGACGGACGTTCCAACAACGAAATCAGCGAGCAGATTGAAGTCAGCGTTTCCACCGTAAAAAAGCATATCTACAATATTTTCAATAAAGCGGGCGTAAATTCCCGGACCCAACTGTTGAATCTCGTGTTCAGCCTTGCCGAACCCAGGTTATAAAAACATTTATACATCTCCGATAAAAACATATTGCATAAAATATAATTGCGTGTTAAGATAGACTAACTTCAGGGCGGGGTGAGATTCCCCACCGGCTGTAAGCGCATTGCGTAAGCCAGCGAGCTGTTTTCAGCATGATACGGTGCAAATCCGTAGCCGACGGTAAGTGGCAGGTCCACAAAGTCCGGATGAAAGAAGTAAAACTTTGTCGCACAAACGGCGGTTTATTCTTTGCTCTTTCGCCCTGTTGAAGGAGCTTTTTTTTATGTCTTTTAATTACAACACAATCGAAGAAGCTGTTGCAGACCTTCGCGCAGGCAAAATCATCCTGGTTTCAGACGACGAAAACCGCGAGAACGAGGGCGACATGATTTGTGCCGCAGAATTTGCCACTCAGGAAAACGTGAACATGATGGCAAGTCACGCCAAAGGTCTCATTTGCATGCCGATGAGCGAGGCACTTGCCCACAAACTCGGCCTTTATCCCATGGTTGCCGAAAATACCGACAATCACGAGACGGCTTTCACGGTTTCAATCGATCACATTTCCACCACAACAGGAATTTCCGCAAAAGAACGGGCAATCACCACTCAAAAATGCGTTGATCCGGCGTCAGTAGCCACAGATTTCCGCCGTCCGGGCCACAACTTCCCTTTGATTGCAAAAAAGGGCGGGGTTCTTGTGCGAAATGGTCACACTGAGGCAACGGTTGACTTGTGCCGTATCGTCGGCCTTAAAGAATGCGGCCTTTGCTGTGAAATCATGGACGACGACGGAACCATGATGCGGGGCGAAAAGCTTCAGGAAATGGCAAAGAAATTCGGCTTCAAGTACATCACAATCAAGGCTTTGCAGGATTATCTCCGTGTAAACGAAAAGCATGTCGTTCGCGAGGCAAAGGCCAAGATGCCGACAGAGTACGGTGATTTTGACATTTACGGCTACATCAACGACATCACTGGCGAGCATCATGTTGCTCTGGTTAAGGGTGACTTGGGCGACGGCGAGAATGTCTTGTGCCGGGTCCATTCTGAGTGTCTTACCGGCGATGTTTTTGGAAGCCGAAGATGCGACTGCGGACCTCAGCTCCAGGCTGCCATGAAGCGCGTGAATGAAGAGGGTCGGGGAGTAATCCTTTACATGAGACAGGAAGGCCGGGGAATCGGCTTAATCAACAAGCTCAAGGCCTACAAACTGCAGGAAGAAGGTTTGGACACCGTTGAGGCAAATGTCAGGCTGGGCTTTAAGCCGGATTTGCGTGAATACTGGATAGGCGCACAGATTCTGCGGGATTTGGGCTGCAAGTCTCTCCGTTTGCTTACAAACAATCCGGAGAAAATCTACGGACTTGACGGCTTCGGACTAAAAGTAAGCGAGCGGGTTCCGATTGAAATCCCGGCCCAGAAATACGATGCCTTTTATTTGCGCACAAAACGTGATAGAATGGGACATATTTTTAGTGAGGAATTGTAAATATGAACGAAATTAATTTGATTGAAGGAAAATTGGTTGCCCCGCAGGGCATGAAGGTTGCAATCGTTGCAAGCCGTTTTAATGAAATCATCGTAAACAAACTTCTCGGCGGTGCTGTTGACGGTCTCGTCCGCCACGGTGTCGAAGAAAAGAACATTACTGCCGTCTGGGTTCCGGGCGCTTTTGAAATCCCTGTAATCTGTGACAAGCTCGCCGCAAGCAAAAAATATGACGCCGTAATCGCTGTCGGAGCCGTAATTCGTGGCTCTACAACACATTACGACTATGTTTGCGCCGAAGTTTCAAAGGGCGTAGCTCAGGCAAGCTTCAAAAACGGCGTTCCGGTCCTCTTCGGTGTAATCACAACCGAGAACATTGAGCAGGCAATCGAGCGTGCAGGAAGCAAGGCTGGAAACAAGGGCTATGACTGTGCTTTGGGCGCAATCGAAATGGCCAACCTCATGAAACAGCTTTAATTTTACATTAAATTCTCTATTTACAGAATCATCTTTTAGCCTTATTATTGAATTTGATGGATAAGGCTAAAAGATTTTTTAAAAAAAGTCTTCGTAATATATTAAAATTTCTCGGAATCACAGGTTATAGTGATTCGTTCAAAAAATATGTCGACAGGGATAACGCCCGCTCAGGAATTCTAGTCTCAAGTATCGTCATGGTTCTGGAATTTTACATGATTTGCTACGTTCTTTACCATATGTTGATGGATTCAAAGATCCGTAGCTACGCCTGGCTTATCCAGCACCTTACCGCCTATGCGGTTTTCTTCCTTTGTGCCCTTTTACTGTATATTTTTTCATACAACTTCTTAAAGAATCGAATGACAAACCGCTGGATCGGCAAGATTTACATGATTTTTTTTGCCGTTGTTGCACTTGCATTCGGAATTTTTATTTCTTATCTGGACTATCAGAAAGGTGAGCACGCCCTTGCTTTCATCACAGTCGAAATCATCACCATGGGAATCATGATCTGGCGGCCGATAACGTCCATTTCCTTGGTGACAGGTTCCTTCCTGCTTTTTTATTTTATCTGCGACTCGTCAATTTCAGCGACTTATGCCACGCAAATGAATCTTTTTACAGTCTGGCTGGCAATTCTTATTACGACGGTCGGTCGCTTTCATCAAAAGGCAATCGAAGCCAAAAATGCCGAGCACATTGAGAACATGAACCTTTATCTCAGTCAGGTTGCGGTCACTGATGAAGCCACCGGAATCGGAAACATGCTGGCATTCAGGAATGAGGTAGGGGAGATCCGCAGTAAAAGCGAGGCTGACTTCCTTTCGCGCAATTTCCTCTTTCTGGATATCCTTAACTTCAAGAGCTACAACGAAAAGCACGGTTTTGACGAAGGAACCCGATTTTTAAATGCCATTGCCCACACAATCAAATATTCTTTTGCCGGGGAACCTGTAGCGCGCTTTTCCGATGACCATTTCGTCGTTTTTGCAAAGCGGGATGCCTTAAATTCTACCGCTGAACTTGAGGTAAAGCTTGCTTCAATCCGCAGGAAAATCATGAATTCAGACCCCGAAGTCAAACTAGGCTTAAAAGTCGGCTCATATACGCCGGAAGACGTCTTGTGCCATACGATTACTGCCTGTGATTTTGCACGTTACGCCTGTGAGAGCATCAACAAAAAGTATGGCGTTGATTTTTGCGAGTATACGACTGCCAGTGCAGAAGATTTTGCCCGAAAGCAGTATGTAATCAATAACATAGACCGGGCGATTTCCCAGGGCTACATTCAGATTTACTATCAGCCGGTTGTTCTGGCTAAAAACAAAGAGCTGTGCGGATTTGAGGCTCTTGCCCGCTGGATTGATCCAAATTACGGTTTTATGCCGCCTTACACCTTTATTCCGGTTTTGGAAGAGTACCGCCAGATTCACAAGCTTGACGCCTATGTCTTGCAGGAAGTCTGCCGGGATATTTTGAATGCCAGGGCAAAAAATGTACCTGTTTTCCCGGTTTCAGTAAATTTCTCCAAAATCGACTTTGAGCTGATGAATATCGAAGAGCTGCTGGAAGTGTACGTTGAAAAGCAGGGAATCGGCAAGGAAAACATCCATATCGAAGTTACGGAAAGCGCTCTCTCAGAAGATGACAGAAATCTCCGCGAAACCCTGCACCGGCTCAAGACAAAAGATTATTCCCTCTGGCTTGATGACTTTGGTTCCGGCTATTCAGGACTCAACCTTCTCAAAGAATTCGAATTTGACATGATGAAAATCGACATGGCCTTCCTCAAGGATTTTGCCAGCTCGCCTAAGTCCCGTCCTATCCTCAAGAATATCATTACGCTTGCAAAGGACATCGGAATGCACACCCTCAGCGAAGGTGTCGAGACAAACGAAGCCTTTGACTTCCTTCAGGAAATCGGCTGTGAGCGGATTCAGGGCTACCTTTTCGGAAAACCAATGCCTCGCGAAGAAGTAATTGAAAAAATTCAGAACAGTTCCTTCATTCTCCCCAACTTATCATAATGCACGTTCTGTCTACCAATAATATTATTTTCTTGTACTGTAAGAATTTATCATGTGGGACTGGCCGCTTAGTACCCTAGCCTTATCAGAATTGAAATCACTACAGTCAGGATTGTCGTCGCGTACATCAGGACGTTTGCCCGGACAATATCTCTCGCTTCAATTTCACGCAGCTTGTCACCGATGAAATCCTTTTTTTCGACCTTGCCCTCATAGACTGTATCTCCTGCCAGCTGCAGGCCCAGTGCTCCGGCCGCCACGCTTTCTGTCTGGGCGGAATTGGGGCTTGAGTGCTTGTATCTGTCACGAAGGAAGATTTTTACTGCGTTTATCGGGTGAAACCTTTGCTTTGCCGGGAAAATGGCCAGAATCAGCGTTGAAATAATCATCAGGATTGCGGAAAGTCGTGCTGGAATCAGGTTTGCAAGATCATCGAGCTTTGCGGCGCAGAATCCGAAATTTTTATAGCGTTCGTTTTTGTATGCAATCATCGAATCCATTGTGTTTATCGCCTTGTAGACCAGTCCGCCTGTCGCACCAAAGACTGCCATGAAAAAAATCGGGGCAACTACCCCATCGCTGGCATTTTCGGCTACTGTCTCAACGGCGGCTTTTGCGACTCCCTTTTGATCAAGAATGTCTGTGTCCCGCCCGACAATCATCGAAACGGCTTTCCGGGCTTTTTCGAGGTCATTTTTTTTAAGTTCCCGGTAAACTTTGCTGCTTTCGGCGCATAAAGATTTTGCGGCTATGCACTGATAGCAGATAATACTTTCTGCGGCCAGAAAAAGATAGGGATGAATCAGTCTGCATGCATACAAAATCGCTGACGGAATCAAAAAAGATGTAAAAATCACGATAAAAACAAGAAAACTTCCTTTGAGGCGCTGAATTTTTTCAGAATCAGACGGCTTGTTCAGGCGTTTTTCGAGGAAGGAAATCAAAAATCCCATAAAGCGCACCGGATGAGGGAAAGAATGGGGGTCTCCGAGAATGCAGTCGAGTAAAAATCCGGCTAAAAGAGAAAAAGCAATATGGTGATTCAGAAAAAAATCCATGCCGCAATTCTAAATCAATATTTGAAAAAAAGAAAGTTGGGAAATTTTAAATTTTCTGGCCCTTTCCGCAGAAAACCCGGAAAAGCTCGGCCTTTCCGGCTATTTTTTGAAGTGCAAGTCCTGTTTCCTCGCGTAATTTACGCTGAAAGGCATCAACCGGCACGACTCCGCAGAAAATATCGTCGCAAATGATGACTTTCTCCTGACCGCCAGCCGCACAATCTGAAAAATCAGTTTTGGGGGAGATTTTCTTTTTAAGGCAGTAGGCAATATAATTTTCGTAGTGTGAAAGGCAGGGTTTTGAAAAATCAGGTTCGCTATCCTCGCTGCAGACAAAAATATCTTCGTCTGAAAGTGCGAACTTTTCCCTGGCGAAAGCCGTTTTTCCCTGATAAGCTCCTCCGACAACAAGTTTCAGTCCGCAAGAGGATTTTTCGCCATTTTCTTCTGGATTTTTGATTTCTGCCCTTCCGTTTTTCATTTCCACCACCCCGTCGCATTTTTCTGCAAGGAATTGCTCGATTTTCGCCAGGTTTTTTCTATATAGTTCCGTAATTTCGTCGTATTTTATGTCGCAGAAGATTGAATCACTCACAAAAATCACGGAATCTGACTTTTGAATCAGTTTTTCCAGCGTTTTTTCAATTCTTTCAAGGATTTTTGGAGCGTCTTCCTGCATTTTTTTAATTGAAAAGTCAGTCCGCCCCTCAAAAAGCTCGTTTGCAAGCAGGGCCGTAAGGCTGTCAAAAAGGATTACCCTTCCCGGCTGCAAATTTTCAACGATTTGCGAAAAATTTCCTGCGATTTCAATTGTCTCAAAGCCGAGATTTTTGCGGTCGTCACGGTGTTTTTTAATCCGCTCGTAATCTTCGCTGTCATGAGGAATCATTGTGGCAAAGTAAACTGGTGCGGAGCCGGCATTTTCTGCCAGCTTGCAGGCGGCTTCCTGGGCGTAAGAAGATTTTCCGTTCTTGCAGCCCCCTGTGATCAGGAGAAAATGAGGAAGTTGGAATGCTGCGCCAGCCGCAAATTTTTCGCCCTTCATCATGACTTCCTGATTTCGTCCAGATAGGAGTCGTTGATTTGGGCCTTTTCGAATGTGGCCATTTCATTCATGATTACACAGGCGGCATCCATGATTTCAAAAGCCAGAGGACAGCCGCTTCCCTCGCCCAGCCGCATCCTCAGATTGAGGTAAGGAGCTAACGATAGTTCGTTTATTGCGATTTTATAGCCTTTTTCCTCGGAACAGTGGGAAGAAAAGAAATATTTGGCTGAATTCGGGCAAATTCTCGCTGCGCACAGGGCCGCGACAACGGAAATATAGCCGTCAATAACGACCGGTAGTTTTTCTGCCGCCGCTCCCAGGAAGACTCCGCACATGCTGGCTAAATCCAGACCGCCGACCTTTGAAAGCAGATCGATTACGTCGTATTTGTTCGCCTTGTTAAGCTCGATTCCCTTTTTGATGACTTCTTTTTTATGGGAAAGCATTTCATCGGTGATGCAGCCGCCCCGGCCGGTGATTTCATCCGGGCTAAGGCCTGTGAGGACCGAAAGGACTGCCGTTGAAGTCGTGGTGTTGCCGATTCCCATCTCGCCCACTCCCAGGACAGAAACTCCGTCTGCTTTTGCGGTTTTTGCAAGCTCAATTCCAATGAGGATGGCTTTTTCGGCTTCTTCGCGGGTCATTGCAGGCCCGTGTAAAAAAGAAGCGGTGCCCTTGCGGATATTTTTGTTGATGATTTGCGGGCAGTCGTAACTGCATTTGATTCCGACGTCAACGACCTGCACTTCGTTTCCAAAATGCTTTGCCAGGGCGCTCATTCCGGTCAGGCTCTTCGTCATGTTTACGGCCTGGCTTGCGGTTACGCTCTGGGGGGCTGAAGAAACGCCCTCTTCCACGACTCCGTTGTCAGCTGCAAGAACGACAATCCTTTTTTTGGGGAGAGAATTGTGCAAATTTCCTGTGATTCCGGCAAGCCTGGCTCCAATTTCAAGGAGTTCGCCCATGCTTCCGGGCGGCATTGCCAGTGAGGACTGATATTTTTTCGCTGCAAGAAGGGCACTTTGATTTAAAGGAGCAATTTCTTGCAGCGTATCGAGAATTTTCTTGTTCACAAAAGTGAGTATATCAGAAAAAATTATTTAAAGCAGACGTCAACCTCAAATGGCCCGTACTTTGTGATAAAAGGAATGGCTATAACCGGGAAATTACGCGGCCATGAAATCATGTGGTTGTGTCCCATTACGCAGAATGGCGGAGAAATGTCCAGATCGTAATCGCTGAGGGCGGTAACGGCGTGTCCAGAGATTATGTTGGTGAATTCACTTACAAGGCCGACAGCCATGTCCTCATAATCTTGGGGCTTGCACTCAAGTCCGGAAAATTCAAGCATTTTGTTCGCAAGAATTTTGTGAAGCCTGAATGCGACGATTCCTTTGATGCTGCCTGTAACACCAAGCAAGCCGGAAATTTCCCACGGATGACCCGCATGAATATCGAGAAGATGCGGTTCTTTGCTTTCTGCAGAAATGTTGAACATCTCCTGGAAAGTTTTAATTCCTTCTGAGAGGAATGCGTTGATGATTTTTGCGTCCATTGCCATAACAATAATGATAATGCAGGATTTTCAATTTGTAAAATAAAAGAAGTAAAAAATAAGATTATTTTATGATTTATCGCATATTATAAGAGTTTTCTAAGTGTATCGATAAGTTTTTCGTTATCTTCGTGACTTTTTATTGCGATTCTGTAAAAGTTTCCGCCCAAGCCCATAAAATTACTGCAATTTCGGATTAAAATCCCTTTTTCCTTCAGGATTTTGCTTAAATTTTCAGCTGCAAAAGTTCCCTGTTCAAAAAGAATGAAATTTGCCTCTCCCTGACAGACCTTAAAACCTAAAGCTTTGAGTTCTTTTGAGAGGTAAATTCTTTCTTCTTTAATCAAATCCAGTGTTTTTTGAATGTAATCATTTTCTGAAAGTGCGGCCCGCCCTGCAAGCTGTGCGATTTCCGAGACATTCCATTCCGGGCGCAGGGAGTTGATTTTTTGAATTAGGCCTTGATTTGATGAAACCAGATAGCCCAGCCTCAGCCCGGCCATTGAAAAGATTTTCGTAAATGCGTTCAGGACAATGAGATGGGAAGATTTTCCGGTAAGGCGCAAGGCTGATTCCTCTATCCGCTCTGTAAAATCAATAAAGCACTCGTCCACAAAAAGAAAGATTCCCTTTTCCTCACAGAGACAAAGAAGTCTTGCAAAAAGACCGGGATTTATCATTCTTCCTGTGGGGTTGTTCGGATTGCAGAGAAAAATCATGTCCGGGGAAGTTTTCTGGATTGTGTCAAAAAGACTTTCAGCGATGGCGAAATTATCTTCTTCCTTTGTAAGATGATAGTGAATCCGACAGTCACAAATTTTCAACGCCCTCTCGTAGCCAGAAAAAGTCGGTGCGATGATAAGTGCGTCTTTGGGGCAAATCGCGTTTACGGTAAGGGAAATAAGCTCAGACGCTCCGTTACCGCATACGATTTCTTCAGCTTTCAAAGACTTCCATTCAGCAATTTTAGCCCGCAATCGGCTGCAGTTTTGATCTGGATATTTTTCGAAGGAGTCAATCGAATCTTTTATGGCAGACTTTACACTTTCTTGCAGCCCGAGGGGATTTGTGTTGACCGAAAAATCAATAAAGCAGCCCGCAAGCCCCTCTTCTCCCCCATGATGATATTCTGGGCCTGAGACAGGCTCTTTTTTTATGCGGAGGAGCTTCATGATTTTTTCGTAATTTTCTGCCTTGTGGGGAAAGGTACAGTCGGTACAGCGCTTTATGATTCTGCCGTCGTCTTTTTTGATGTAAGTCGCGTTCCCGGGACAGGGATTTTTGGAA
The DNA here is from genome assembly GCF_014201975.1 of Treponema ruminis. Lineage (NCBI taxonomy): Bacteria > Pseudomonadati > Spirochaetota > Spirochaetia > Treponematales > Treponemataceae > Treponema > Treponema ruminis. Next base: position 107,891 of record NZ_JACHFQ010000008.1, read on the forward strand.
TAAAGGGGACAGTAGCAAAAAAGGCAGTTGAAGCAGTCCTCGTCCAAGCCTGTGTGGCAGGGAAAATATGAGCAGTCTGTGTTTTTGAAGAATTTTGCCGAGTTTTGAATCATTTTTTTGCCCTACCTTTCCAGCCCTTTTTGCACTCATCGATGAACCAGCGGACGATTTCAGGATTTGAGGGATAATACAAATGAGGAAAGCCGGCCAGCATTTTGGAATTAAAAATCATGCAGTCCCAGGATTTTTTTGAAAGGGGCTTTTCCGCCGTGAAGCAGGCTCCATTGTTGGTGCTGTCAAAATAGTGGAATTCGTGCCCCCTGACCGGTTTTTTGATTATGACCGAAGAATCGCCGGAATTTTCTTCCTTTAAGCTGAATTCTGCGTAACCGAAGCGGACCAGTTTTCCCGTGTAACGGCACTCGCCCTTTATTGCACCACACATCTGATAGCTCTTGCCGTTTTGAGCCGTGAGTTTTTCCTGAAGATACATAAAACCTCCGCACTCAGCAATCAGCGGGATTCCCTTTTGAACGACGCCATTGATTGAATTCCTCATGGAAAGATTTGCTTCAAGCTCTTCTGCGTAGAGTTCAGGATAGCCGCCACCCAGCAAGATCCCTTTAGCTCCGTCCGGAAGGGATTTATCGTGCAGGGGTGAAAAATATTCGATTTTTGCGCCGTAAGATTCCAAAAGCTTTAGGTTTTCCTGATAGTAAAAGCAGAAAGCCTCGTCAAAAGCGACTGCGATTTTTATTCTGTCATAAGAATTGTCATCTGAGATGTCACTTTGCCTGTCATTTTCGCCGCCGTTGCCGTCTTTTAAGATTCCCACGTTCATATAGGTCAATGGCCTTCGTTTAAGTTCAAGGACGTCTCCCCTACTGATATTTTCCAGCATTTTAAAATCCAGGCCGCTTTCCAGGACTTCGGCGGATTTTTGAATTTGCTCCTTGAGGTCTTTAATTTCATTTGGAAGGACAAGCCCAAGATGGCGGCTCTTGAGGACATTTTCTGAATCTTTTGGGAAAAAGCCTATAAGCGGGATCTTTAATTCTTCTTCAATAAGGGGTTTTACTACCAGATAAGTTGATTTTGAAACCTTATTCAGAAAGATACCCTTGATGAGATTTTCGCTGTCGTAGTCCAGAAAGCCCTTTATCAGCGGGAGAATTGAGCGGCTTGCCCCTTCTGCATCAATCAGGAGAATAATCGGAGTTCTTGTGATCCGGGCTATGTCGTAACTTGAAGCCTTGACCGAAGTGCCGCCCAGACCGTCGAAAAGCCCCATGACTCCTTCAATCACGGCAAAATTTTCCTGACTTCCGGTATTTTGCCGGAAAATTTCTTTTAAAAGCCGGTCATCGCAAAAAAAACTGTCCAGATTTGTCGAATTGATTCCCAAAACCTGCCTGTGAAACATGGGATCGATGTAGTCTGGCCCGCATTTAAAGGCGACCGGGTTTTTACCGTGATTTTTAAGCAGCTGCAAAAGAGCACAGGTAATGCTGGTCTTTCCGCTTCCGCTTTTGGGCGCGGCTATCATAATTCTCGGGGCGTTGAAAATTTGTGACTTTTTGACTCCACAGGATTCTGACATCAGCCTCTCCCTGAAAAACTTACGATGTATACAGGATTCTGGGCTTTCATCAGGTGGAAATCGCCAACCTTTTCTGCCCGGCTCACGGCAAGCTGCGTGATTTCAACATTTTCGATTCTATTATGTGCTTCGAGCGCTTTCAAAAGATTTTGCATTTCGCAGAGATTTTCAAGGCTTACGAAATTTGCCACTATTCTTACGCGGGGATTTTTTTTGAGGGCATATTCTACTATTTCAGCGAGATTTCCCTTGCTGCCACCGATAAAAATGTGGCTTGGAAGCGGGAGTTTGCCCTCTGAATCCAAGTTTTCTAAACATGCTGGAGCAGTCCCCATTAGCAAAGTGACGTTTTCAAGGAGAAACTTGCTGACATTTGCGAGGGTGAGGCTTATTGCTTCTTCCTTGCAGTCAACCGCGACAATATGACCGTCTGTTGCGATTCTGGCCGCTTCAACTGTTACCGAGCCGCTTCCGCTTCCAATGTCGTAGAGGACGGAAGATTCTGAAAGGCCCAGGGCTGCAATTGAAAGAGCACGGACTTCTTTTTTGGTCATGGGAGTTTTTTCGTCACGGCTAAAAAATTTGTCATCAAGGAAGGAAAGCACTCTTTCTGATTTGGCATTTTCGTTTTCGACGAGAAGAACGTATAAATCCTTTCGTGACTGGGAAGCCTGACACTCATCACTTTTAAGCACTTCCATGCAGGAAATTTGACGGATTTCTTCATCTTCATATGAAAGATTTTTGCCTGCATAACACTTTACGGAAGAAAGAAGGCCCCTGTTGATGGCCGATTCGATTTTTTCTGCCAGAGAATTATAATCATCTCCGCCTGAAAGAATGAAAAAACAGGCTGGATTTTTACGAATCTGCTCGATTGCATTGCATTTTGTGCCGTGAAGCGAAAGAAACTTCCACTTTTGCCATGATTTATGTAATTTTGCCGCAAAATAGACGGCCGAAGAAATTCCTGGAATTGAGTTTATCTCGTATCCGGACAGATTTTTTGATTCTTCATAAAAAGACTTTGCACCGCTGAAAAATCCCAGGTCGCCTGAAAAAACTACGGAAATCTTTTGATATTGAGGATTTTCCTGCAAAAAGCCGAGGATTTCCCGGGCATTGTAAAGGGACTCTCGTCTGGCGGACGGATTGATTTTTTCTGCCGCTTCGAGCATTCTTTCTGCGCCGAAAATAATTTCCGACTGGCAAAGAGCTGATTTTGCTTCGTCTGTGAGAAAATTTTCGCTTCCTGTTCCAAGTCCGATAAGATTCAAGCTTTTCATTTTTCAAATTCTAGTTTATCACAAATCTCTTCGACTGAGTGAAAAATTTGATCCGTTTGGACGTCATTCTGCCGGGCTTTTTCGGGATTTTTAATCACGGCGATTTTCATTCCAAGTTCCTGAGCCGCACTTATCTTTTCAAAATATCCGCCCTTTGAGCCGCTTTCCTTTGTAAGAAGAATTTCTGCGCCCCCTTCCCTAAAATGACTTAAATTGCTTTCCAGAGAAAAAGGTCCCTGCATGGCTATGATTTGGCTTTCTGCAATTCCGCAGTTCCGGCAAATTTCAAGGCTTTCCTGAGACGGAAGAACCCGCACGAAGAGCCTGGACTTGTCAGTGATTTTCCGGCAGATTTGGCTCAGTTCCTTGCTGCCTGTGGTGACAAAAATCTTTCCGCCCTGGGATTCGAGCCATTCTGAAGCCTGGGCAATATCATCGAAATAAAGGAGATTTTGGCTTTGAGCCGGGACATCTTCTTCTTCGCTTTCAGTATTTCTTGCCAGTCTTAGATAGGGAATTTTCGTGCAATTACATGCTTTTTTTATTTCTTTTGAAACTTCCGTGGCAAAGGGATGGGTGGCATCGATGACATAGGCGTAGTCCGCCTGCGAAAGGAGAGAAATCATTTGAGCGGAATCCAGCCGTCCTTGCAGAACCTTCAAGTTTTCTGATTTGGGGAGAAGCTGGGCTCCGTATTCAGTGGCAACGCTGGCACTTACTTCAAAGCCGGATTTTGAGAGACGGTCGGAAAGTTCGCGGCCTTCTGTTGTGCCGGCAAAAATGAAAATCCGCTTCATTTATCATCCAGAGCTGATTTTTCGAATTGATATCCGCGCGGAGTGACGAGTTTTTTTCCATTTGCAGTTTCAAGGACTTTTGTTGATTCATTCCCGATGAAAACAGTGGTGAACATATCAAGCTCAGCAGTCGAAAGTTCTTTTAAAGTGAGGATTTTGCACTCTTCGCCTTCCCGGCCGATATTCCTGACATAACCGCATGGCCTGTCTTCGGGCAGGTTTTTAAGGAGAATCTGACAGGCTTTTAAAAGATAATCCTTACGCTTGTGGCTCATCGGATTGTAAAGGACAATACATAAATCAGCGGCAGAGGCATATTCCAGTCTTTTTGCAATCTTTTCCCAGGGAGTCATAAGATCGCTGAGGCTGATTACGGCAAAATCATGAATCAAAGGGGCACCCAAAAGAGCCGAACCGCTGAGGGCAGCTGTAATTCCAGGCAGGACATTGATTTGGACGCCCGGAAATTCTTTTGAAACTTCGTAAATCAAGCCGCTCATGCCGTAAACGCCGGCGTCTCCAGAGCAGATGAATACGACATTTTTACCCTGACTTGCTTTTTCAAGGGCGAGTCGACAGCGTTCTTCTTCCTTTCGCATGGGTGTGGAAAGAAATTCCTTGCCGGGAAAATGGTCTTTTACAAGGTTGATGTAAACTTCGTAGCCTGCGATACAGTCACAAATTTTCAACGCTTCGAGGACTTCACCTGTTATCTGAGAAAACTTTCCTGAGCCAATGCCTGCGACGGTCAGACTGCCGCCCTTAATTTCGTTCATATGCCCATTATATCATAAAATTCTGATTGAGACATCGCAAATTTTAATGTAGAATTTGAACATCATAAAACGTATTTTCTGGAGTTAAAATGAGACTTATATTTGTCCGCCACGGAGAACCTGATTACGAAAATGACTGCCTTACTGAAAACGGAATAATTCAGGCAAAAAGCACGGCCCAGCGGCTTAAAAAAGAAAAGATTTCGGCAATATTTTCATCCCCAATGGGCAGGGCCAGGGAAACCGCTTCATATACGGCAAAAGAACAGGGCATTGATGATATTCAAATTCTTGATTTTATGCATGAAATCAACTGGGGAGACGCAAAAAGCCCTTCTGAAAAGGAAAGAAAATTACCTTACGAGGGACATCCATGGACATTGAGCGTTGAACTGCTGGCTGAGCACCCGGAATATGCGGAAAACGGCAAGTGGCAAAGTCATCCTTACTTCAGGGACAATATCTGCATGGAATACTACAACAAAATTTCCACGGGATTCGATTCATTCCTTGAAAAATTTGGCTTGATCAGAAAAAATGGCCTTTATTTCTGCGAAAAAGCCTGCGAAGACACGATTGCCCTTTTTGCCCACGGAGGTTCAGGCGGAATAATGTTTTCACATCTTTTAAATCTTCCCCTTCCGGTTGCATTTACAACCCTGCCTTACGGCGTCTGCTCGGTTTCAATCATCAATTTTGAAGGCGAAGAAGGAAAAACAACGATTCCACGGCTGGAGCTTTTCAACGACATGAATCACATCGATTCCTTCAAGCTGGAAAAACTTCATTTTGAAAAATAGGCTAAATCAAAAAGTTTTTAAGATCTTCCGGGATTTTCAGGTCGGCCTTTCTGATTCCGACGGCAAGGGTCATGCCGTCCCGGGAAATCTTTGGCAGGACAAGTTCATCCGCCCCGGCCGCGAAAACAGATCTTTCGCAGACATTGTCCGTGCCCAGAGTTTTTTCTACAAAGTCCGAATGGCTGACTTTTTGAGTGATTTTGTTTAATTCTTCAGCTGAAAAAGTAACGAAGGGTAGTTTCAAGCTGTTTGCCAGCGAGATAAGCGCATTTTCATCTTTCTTCTGGTCGACGGAATTTACAGATTCTAACGAACGGTAGTCTATTTTATATAATTCGAGATTTTCTTTTACGAAATTTTCCAATTCTTTTGCGGATTTTCCTTTTTTGCAGCCAATTCCCAGTATCACGCATTTTGGAATCAGAGAAAGTATATCATTTTTGATATATACCGAAAGTGTAAACTGCGGCCTGTCATTTTCATTTTTGTCCTTGTAAGCCAGCATTTTTGCCGCAAAGTCCTTTGCAAGCTTCATGTCGTTTATGGAAAGATTATTTTTGGCAGCAAAAACATCGATTGCAGGCAGATTGTTCACGTCGCTGGCCGTAGTGATTACAGGAAGGGCCCCGATTGCATCCGCAATTTTGCGTGCAAGTTCATTGGCTCCGCCGATATGGCCTGAGAGAATCGGAATCACAAATCCGCCCTTCTCGTCTATCACAAGCACGGCTGGGTCAGTTTTTTTGTCATTGACGAATGGAGCAATCGATCGGACAGCAATCCCGGCAGCTCCGACAAAAACAAGGGCGTTTCCGCTGTGAAAACCAGATTGAACCCATTCAGAAAGCGTCACGGCAAAAGAAGCCAAATCCCTATCCGCAATCTTCCCTCCAAAAGCAAGCGAAATTTCGTCCGAATCGCCATGGGACAGCGAATCCCGAATCCGCTCAGAAAGAGAAAACCCCGCCTGTGTGAAGGAAATAATATGTAATCGCATGTTAATTCCGATTATATCATATTCTAAATGTAAAAATCAGTGTAAAAGTAGCCGGATATTCAGAAAAAACGGTTGGAGCCGAGGTTACGGCACAAACTCGCCTGAGCTTTGCTCACTGCGATGTTTGGTGACGTGTCCTCGGCGGGAAACCGTTTTTTCAGGGGTGTCGATAAATTCTTACACTAATTTTTACAGGTGTCTTGTCAGGTGTAAAGAAAAGTGGTATCTTTCTTTACACGGTTTTCGCCAATCAGACTTGCGGAGCCTTTAGAGGTACAAAATGACAAATCCTGCCACAAACGAAATCACGGCTGAGATTAAAAAACTTGCGGCGGAGCGGGATGCTGTAATTCTTGCTCACTATTATGTTGACGGACAGATTCAGGAAATTGCGGATTATGTCGGAGATTCCTACGCACTTGCAAAAATCGCAAAAAACGACCCGCGCAAGACAATCGTATTTTGCGGCGTTACTTTTATGGGAGAAAGCGCCTGCATCCTCAATCCTGACAAAACAGTCCTTGTTCCAAATACAAACGCCGTCTGCCCTATGGCCCTCATGGCCGACCCGGAAACAATCGCAGAAATGCGCCAGAAATATGACGACCTTGCGGTAGTCTGCTACATCAATTCAACTGCCGAAATCAAGGCTCTTTCTGACGTCATCGTAACGTCTTCAAACGCACTTAAAATCGTAAAATCACTTCCAAACAAAAATATTTTCTTTATCCCGGACGGAAATCTCGGCCGCTACGTTGCCCAGCAGATTCCTGAAAAGAACGTGATTCTAAATAAGGGCTTCTGTCACGTCCACACAAGCATCACGGCTGCCGAAATTGAAAAATGCTTCCATGAGCACCAGGCTGCAAAAGTCATCTCTCATCCGGAATGCATGAAGGAAGTCGTTGACCTCTCTGATTACGTCGGAAGTACAAAAGAACTGATTGAATTCGTCAAAAGTGATGATGCAGAGGAATATATCGTCTGCACTGAAAGCGGAGTCCTTCATGAAATGCAGAAAGTCGCTCCTCAAAAGAAGTTCTACTTCGTCGGTGCAAAGCAGGTTTGTCCTAACATGAAGAGAATTACACTTGAAAATATAAGAGATTGTCTAAAAAACAATACGCCCCAGGCCCACTGTTCCGATGAACTGCGTGAAAAATCATGCAAGCCTCTGGCCAGAATGTTGGAGATAGCAAAATGACTCAGAATCAATACGATGTCGTAATCGCCGGAACCGGAGTTGGAGGCCTTTACTCTGCCCTGAACCTCGATTCGGACAAAAAAATCCTCATGATTACAAAAGCCAGGGTTGAGGAATGCGACTCTTTCCTGGCCCAGGGCGGAATCTGTATGCTCAAAAACGAAGCTGATTACGATTCATACTTCGAGGACACAATGCGGGCCGGACACTACGAGAACAAGAAAAAGTCCGTAGACACCATGATCCGCAATTCACAGAAAACAATTCAGAGACTGATTTCTTACGGCGTTGACTTTGAGAGAAACGAAGACGGCAGCCTTAAATTCACAAAAGAAGGCGCTCACTCCACTCCGCGAATCCTCTTCCATCAGGATATTACAGGCCGGGAAATCACAAGCAAACTTCTTGCGGCCGTAAAAAGACTAACAAACGTTCAGATTCTTGAAATGACTGAAATGACTGATATTATAGAAGAATTCGGAAACTGCACCGGAATCGTCGCAAAGAACCTCATTTCAGGCGAAGAATTTACAATCAAGGCAAAGGATGTAATCTGGGCAACCGGCGGAATCGGCGGAACTTACCGTCACTCAACGAATTTCCCTCATCTGACAGGAGACGCACTTACAATCGCAAAAAAGCACAATATTCCTGTAATCCACGAAGACTACGTTCAGATTCACCCTACGACCCTTTTCGTAAAATCCGAGCAGGGCAAAAAAGAACGCTCCTTCTTAATCAGTGAGTCTGTCCGCGGCGAAGGCGGCATCCTTTTGGACAAAAACCTCAACCGCTTCGTAAACGAGCTTCTTCCACGCGACAAAGTGACTGAAGCCATCAACGAGCAGATGAAAAAGGACGGAACCGAGCACGTCTGGCTGAGCATGAAGGCAATTCCGGCCGACGTAATCAAAACTCACTTCGAGCATATTTACGAGCGCTGCCTTGAAGAAGGTCTGGACTGTACCAAGGATTTGATTCCTGTCGTTCCTGCCCAGCATTATTTTATGGGCGGAGTCGAGGTTGACGATGATTCAATGACAAGCCTCAACCACCTTTATGCTGTCGGCGAAACAAGCTGCAACGGCGTTCACGGTAAAAACCGTCTGGCAAGCAATTCCCTATTGGAAAGCCTGGTTTTCGCAGAAATCGCGGCAAACAAAATCAACAGGGAGTCACAGGCTCTTTCAATTAAAACAAAAATTGCATGAATAACTGATGTCAGTTCACAGGAGAATAAAATGAACACAATCACAATGGGTCTTAATGTAGATAATCTGATTCTTTCGGCACTCCGCGAGGATATTTCAAGCGAGGACGTCTCAACAAATGCCGTTATGCCGGAAAGACAGGAAGGACTTGTAGAACTTCTCGTAAAGCAGGACGGAATCATCTGTGGCCTTAAGGTTTTCGAGCGGGTCTTTACCCTTCTTGATCCGACTACAAAATGTACTTTCACTGCTAAAGACGGTGACGCCGTAAAAAATGGCCAGAAAATCGGCGAAGTCAGGGGTGATATCCGGGTTCTTCTTTCTGGAGAGAGAACTGCCCTCAACTATCTTCAGAGAATGAGCGGAGTTGCAACTTACACAAACAATGTCGCAAAACTTCTCGAAGGAAGCAATACAAAGCTTCTCGACACACGAAAAACTTCTCCAAACAACCGTATTTTTGAGAAATATGCCGTAACTGTCGGCGGCGGACACAATCACCGCTACAACCTTTCGGACGGAGTTCTCTTGAAGGACAATCACATCGGTGCTGCAGGCGGAGTTGCAAAAGCTGTCAAAATGGCAAAAGACTACGCCCCTTTCGTTCGCAAAATCGAAGTTGAGGTAGAAAATCTCGACATGGTAAAGGAAGCAGTTGAAGCCGAAGCTGACATCATCATGCTGGACAACATGGATAACGAGACCATGAAAAAGGCAATCGAAATCATCCGTGCATCAAAAGGCAAGATTGAAATCGAAGTAAGCGGAAATGTCACAAAGGAAAATATTTCCCGCCTCACAAATCTCGGAGTTGATTACATTTCAAGCGGTGCCTTGACCCACTCAAGCCCGATTCTTGACCTTTCACTCAAAAATTTGCACGCAATCTAAGCTATAATATAAAAGAAAAACGTATTTATGGAGCAGAAAAAACTCATCGGTGAAGAACGCCGTAACGAAATCCTGAAAATTCTCTCTGAAACAAGCGAGGCAGTCGCAGGCTCAAAACTGGCAAAAATGCTGGGGGTAAGCCGGCAGGTCATCGTGACTGATATGGCCCTTCTCCGCGCTGAAAGAAATGACATAATCGCCACAAATTCCGGTTACATTATTTCGGGCAAGGCAGAGGTTGCAAAGGGAGAGCGCAGGGTTTTCAAGGTTTCCCACACTGATGAGCAGATTGAAAGCGAGCTTTCGGCAATCGTTGACCTGGGCGGAACGATTCTTGACGTTTTCATCGAGCACAAGGTTTACGGAACGATTTCTGCTCCACTCAACATTTCAAGCAAGCGGGACATTCAGAACTTCATCGCTGATTTGAAAAGCGGAGTCTCCACGCCACTCAAAAACATCACCGGAAACTACCATTACCACACAATCGAGGCAAAAAATTCAAAAGTTCTCGAGGAAATCGCGGATTCTTTACAAAAGAAGGGCTTTTTAATCGAAGTCTGTGCTTCCGTCGCAACTTACCGGGCAAAAGACTACAGCACGATGTAATCCCTCTTTTTAGAGCCCCTCTATTTTGAACTTTCGCGGAATTCCGTCGTAAAAGTCGGATCGTAAAGTTTCGACCGCTCGTAATTCGTGTGTGATACGACATCACCTACGATAATCAGGGCTGTTTTAGAAATTCCATTGGCTTTTGCTGAATCTGCAAGACTTCCAACAGTACAGAGGACCTTCTTTTCATCTGCCCAAGTGGCTTTGTAAACAAGGGCGGCCGGTGTCTGCGGTGAAATTCCTGCATCAAGAAGCTCAGCCTGCACTTTTTCGCACATGCCGGAACTCAAAAAAAGCACCAGAGTCGCATTGTGCTGGGCCAGCGAGCGAAGGCTTTCCTTTTCAGGAACGTCGGTTCTGCCAGCCAGACGAGTAATAATCACTGACTGACTAACATTCGGCAGGGTGTATTCGAGGTTTAAGCTGGCTGCGGCTCCGCAAAAAGAGCTTACTCCCGGCACCGATTCATATTTTATGCCCAGTTTTTCAAGCTGGTCCATCTGTTCGCGGATTGCTCCGTACAAAGACGGGTCTCCGGTATGCAAACGAACGGTAGTCTTTCCGTCTTTTTCGGCTTTTTTCATGACTTCAAGCACTTCTTCGAGGGTCATTTTGGCACTGTTATAAATTTCTGCACATTCTCTGCAATTTTCAAGCAACTCTTCGTTCACAAGGGAACCGGCCCAAATCACGACATCGGCCTTTTCAAGCAATTTCTGACCGCGGACCGTAATCAAATCTGCCGCACCCGGCCCCGCACCGATAAAATAAATCATATTTCCCTCCATATTTTGCTGCAAAAATTTCTGGCACCCTGACTTTCTCCCAAAAGCCCCTGCTCCTTGGTGAAAACAATCACTTCAATCTCAAGGCCCCCTTCCGTCCACTCTATCATGTTTTTCTGAATCCGTCTTGTGATTTCAGCCATGATTTTATTGCGTATTTCCTGGCATTCATCAAGCGAATCAAGGATTTTAACCGCCTGCTCCGTCGAAATGCAGGCCGAAAGTTCCTTTTTGATGGAAGAAAGCTGCTCTTTTGGGATAAAATCCTCTGCGACCTGGGAGATTATTTCCATGCGGTGGTCGCCGTACTTTGAATGGGTGTTTTTGATTCCGCCCGCCACTTTAACAAGTTTCCCCAGATGACCGCAAAAAAGAAGCTTTTTAAAGCCGGAATTTTTTGCCATAAGCAGAGAATCATAGACAAAGTTCGAGGAATGAACCGCCGTCTCCACGGAAAAGCCGAATTCCGACTGAAGGAAATCCGCGCCGTAATTACCCGGAACAACAGGAAGAACTTCAAAGCCCTGGGCCTTTCGCACATTGATTTCGACCTGAATCGTGTCCAGAAGGGCCTGCTCGCTCATCGGCTCGACGATTCCGCTGGTTCCAAGGATTGAAATTCCGCCCACAATTCCGAGCTTGGGATTAAAGGTCTGTTTTGCAATTTCTTCGCCGCCCGGCACGCTGATTTCAACTTCAAGACCGGGGAAGACCTTCTTAAAATCGCAAATTTCGCCATTTTGCTCAAGAAAAAAACCGATTTCACGCTTTACGCCGTCCAAAATCATCCTGCGGGGCACGGAATTTATGGCGGAGGCTCCGGGCTTTTGGTCTAGACCGGGCAAAGTCACTTTTCCGACGCCCTTCCCGCCTGTGATTTTGATTGGAATCTCGTCAACTGAACCTGCCGCCTGCTGAAGGCTCTTGTTCTGCTTGCTAATTTGATTGGAAATGTCGTCGCGTTGAAAATTTGTTACTATCTGATTGTCGGTAATTTTCCTCACAGTCGAAAAAACTTCGATTCCGTTTGTAACATCAGGGTCAGTTCCGGAGAATTTTTTGACTGAACAGGTTGCCGAATTCTTTGTAAAGGACTGATTTTCAATTTCAAGGAAGACTTTGATGCCCTTGGGCGTGAGCAGAGTCACATAGGAGACGTTTTTTTGGGTCAAAAGCATCCGGGTTGCCGCAAGACTTGCCGCCGCGGCACAGGTTCCCGTTGTAAAGCCGATTTCAGGCTCGGAAGTTTTTTTGAGAAGGAAAAAAGATTTTGTAGGATTCTTTTGCTCAGCCATATTCCCGACTATTACTTTATCAAAGAAGAGAAAAAATTTATACTGTTGGGGAAGTTTACGCTGATGAAAACAATTTTCTTTGATTTGGACGACACTCTTTATTTCAGAAGGGACGCATTTTTCCTCGCTTTTGACGATTTTTTTGAAGGAAAATATCAGGATTTAAAGGCCACCGCCAATGATCGATGCAGAATCCGTGGCGACGAGGTATTTTTCAAGTGCCAGAAGGGCGAAATCACTGAACTTGAAATGTATATTTTCCGCTTTTTAACAGGATTTTCTGACGTCGGAATTGAAATCAATCGTGAAGATGCCCGGAACTTTTACAGATTGTACAAAAATCACCTTTATTCCATGAAACTCAATCCGCAAGTAACCGCCATGCTGGATTTTGCAAAGACTCATTTTGAAAAGCTCGGAATCATCACGAACGGACACGGCGAGCATCAGCGGAATAAAATCAAAAGTCTCGGCCTGGAAAAGTGGATTTCAAGCGACTTAATCATAATTTCCGGTGAGCACGGCTGCCCCAAACCAGACAAGAGACTTTTTAAAATCGCAGAAGAAAAATCCGGGGAAAATGCTGAAAATCTTTTGATAATCGGTGACTCATTCCAGAACGACATCCTGCCCGCAAGCGAACTTGGCTGGCACACAATTTGGATCAATCTTTACGGGGAAAATTTCACTCCGCCTGAATACGGGGTAAAGGGAATCGCTGAAATTACAGAAATTCTAAAATCACTTAAGGCTGTATAAAATCGCATTGCAGATTGCGGCGGCGACTGTACTTCCGCCCTTTCTGCCTTCGTTGACGATGTAAGGAACTCCGCTGGCCATAATCATTTCCTTGGCGGCAACAACATTTACAAAACCCACCGGAACACCGATGACCGCAACAGGTCTAAATCCAATTTCCATGAGTGAGCAGAGTTCGACAAGGGCCGTGGGCGCGTTCCCGATTGCAAAAATCACTGATTTTTCAATTTGGCTGGCTTTTTTCATGCTCACAGTGGCCCGGGTTTGATTCAGTTCCTTGGCTTTTTTGGCGACTTCCTCATCAGCCATAAAACAGTGGGCCTGTCCGCCGAATTTTTCAAGACTTTTTTTATTGATTCCGGCCAAAGCCATGTTGGTGTCGGTGACGATGTCGGCTCCGCTTTTAATCGCCTTTTTGATGATTTCGACCACGTTCGGAGAAAATTTGAGGGTCTTTGCATATTCAAAATCAGCCGTTGTGTGGATTACGCGCATGATAATGGGAGCAAGTTCTTCGGGCAGGGAAATTCCCTTTTCGGCAAGTTCACTAGCGATGATTGAGAAACTTGTTTTTTCGATGTCGGCAGGAAGAACATGCTCCAGTTGAATCATTTTAGTCCTCTGAAAGCCAGCTCAGGAATTTGTCGTCCTTGGCAGAATCATTCTGAGAAGAGCCAAAGGACTGAAGGCTCACTAATTTTTGCAGATATTTTCCGATGATGTCATTTTCCAGATTCACAATATCGCCCGGCTTTTTTGAAAGCAGAGTCGTTTCTTTTGATGTATGGGGAATTATGCTCACAGAAAATTCACTTTCATTTACGCCGGCAACCGTGAGGCTGATTCCGTCGATTGCGATTGAGCCCTTTTCGACAATAAGATTCAGGATTTCCGAAGAAGCCTTGATATGAACCCAGACTGCATTTTCTTCTTTCTGCATTTTGGAAATAGTACCTGTTCCGTCGATGTGACCGCTGACAATATGTCCGCCAAAACGACCGTCAGCCGCCATGGCACGCTCCAGATTTACTCCGCTTCCAACCGAAAGGGATGCAAGGGAACTTCGGCGCAGGGTTTCAGCCATAACATCGGCCGTAAAACTTGAAGGGCTCAGTGATGTAACCGTAAGACAAACTCCATTTACTGCAATGGAATCACCAACTTTGCTTCCTTCAAGGACTTTTTTTGCAGAGATTTCAAGGGAACCTGATTTTCCGCCAATGGAAATTCTTTTAACGCTGCCAATTTCTTCAATAATACCGGTAAACAAAATAACCTCCTAATTATTAGCTTCCAACTCCAATAAAACGTCTTCTCCAATCTGTGAAACTTTTTCAATCTTAAAGCCGAAAGCCTGGTCAGGCAGACTGACCCCTTCCCCGCCTACAGGAGATTTTGCCACACCGCCGAAAATTTTGGGAGATACAAAAGCGTAGATTTTTTGGACAATTTTTGCTTCCAGAGCACTGAAATTTATCGCACCGCCGCCCTCAATGAGAAGGCTGTCAATCTTCTTTTCGCCCAGAATTTTCATCAGCTCATAAAGATTAACCTGAGGCTTTGGGTTGTTTTGCACCATTGTCTTAGCCTTAGCCAGAAGTCCGTGACGATTTCCGCCCTTTACTTCAAGAACTTCAACGCCCTCTCTTTCAAGCAAGGCCTTTTTTTGAGAATCAGCAGGTGCAAGACAGGCTACAATGGTCTGGATTTCCCCGGCACTTTTGACAATCTTGCTTTCAAGGGGAATGCTTAAGTCCGAGTCACAAATAATGCGAACGGGATTTCGGCCAGTCATCTGACCATTTTCGTCCTGAAGCCGGCAATTCAGCATGGGGTCGTCTTTTAAAACCGTGCCGATTCCAGCCAGAATTCCTGCGTAGCGGTTTCGAAGCTGATGCACGAACTGGCGCGACTTTTCACCGCTAATCCACTTGGACTCGCCGGTTTTTGTAGCGATTTTTCCGTCCAAAGTCATCGCGTATTTTAAGGCGACGTAAGGCATTTTGCTGCTTATGTAATGGAAGAAAATCGGATTCAGCTGGTCACACTCTTCGCGAAGGAAATCCTCATCGACGAGAATTCCATGCTCACGAAGAAAAGCATTGCCCTTTCCGTGAACGAGGGGATTTGGATCCCGGCTTCCGACAACGACATGGGCGATTTTTGATTCAAGAATGGCCTGAGTGCAGGGAGGCTGCTTGCCAAAATGACAGCAGGGCTCCAGCGTGACGTAAATTGTGGCACCTTCAGGATTTTCGCCCTTCTGGTAACAATCTTTCAACGCCTCTCGCTCGGCATGAAGGTCGCCATAAGCGTGATGCCAGCCCTGACCGATGATTTTTTCGTTTTTAACAATGACCGCTCCAACAAGGGGATTGGGATTTGTTCTGCCCTTGCCCTTTTTTGCCAGTTCAATGGCCCGGAGCATATATTCTTTTGAAAGAGACTCTGACATATTCATTTGGAATTATTCTAGTCTACCACATTCAAAAGAAACTTCAAAGCCTGCACTGGAAGACGATTCCTTCCAGTTATGAATAACCCGCTCCGTGACAGTCTTGATGTTGGAAAAAGGCGTTTCCGGGAGAAGGACTATGCACTGATTCTTGCCGTACTGGGTAATGATGTCGCTCTGCCTCAGGGAATTTACCAGAATTTTCGTAAGGTCTTCGACTGCCTGCTCGAGAGGATTCGGGGCGGAAGGATTTTCTTTGACTGAAAAGAGAAGGATACAGATTTCGTTGTGATAATTGTTGTTGAGCCGGTACAAAAACTGATAGGCACTCCGGAACTGCTCGAATGGCAGCTGGAAAGCCCCCTGGATTTTACCCCGCTCCCCAAGAATTTTCATCGTGTTCGTGATGTCAGCCGGCTGGAAGTCGCTCTTTTCATCGTCCTGAGACAAGTCGGTGTAGAAAACAAAGCCGTGCTTGCCGTTCTGTTTGACAGCGTAAAGGGCTTTGTCGGCCTTTTCCCGTAACTCAGAAAATTCGATTCCTTCGTCTGGAACGACAACGCAGCCAATCGATGCACCCAGCGGAATAGTCATGTTTTCGCCCATGAGTTCCACGGCGGCATCCAGAAGATATTTATTTATGAAGCGGGATTTTTTTTCGATTACGACTTCATCATGGACATTACGGCAGAAAGCAATGAATTCGTCACCGCCCAGGCGACCGATAACGTCAACCGGACGAACGACGGCCTTTAAAATCTCCGCAAAGCAGATGAGGATTTTGTCGCCCATCGCGTGACCGTAAATATCATTAACCAGCTTGAAATTGTCGAGATCAATCATCAAAAGGGCGCCCTGGGCCGTCTTGCAAAGCTGGGAAATTTCGGCCTCGGCAGAAGCCTTGTTTAAAAGCCCGGTCATTTTGTCCAGAACGGCAGCCTTTTTTAAGCCCTGAATCCTCTCGACAGTTTTGAGGATGTTTCCGACACGTTTTAAAAGGATATCAGCATGAAAGGGCTTTTGAACGAAATCCATGGCCCCAATATCAAAACCGCGGCTCTCAGTTTCTTCAGCGGTATCGGCAGTCATAAACATGAAGGGAATTTGCTCGCCGTATTCTTCCTGAAGCTTTTGCTTGAGCTCATAACCTGACATGCCCGGCATTCGCAAATCCGAAAGAACCATATCAGGCTTTTCCCGCTTGTAAAGTTCGATGGCTTCCATAGCGGAAGAGGCACAGACTGTCGCATAGGATGAAGAAAGAATGCGTTCCGTTATCATCAGGAAGATTTTTTCATCATCGACAATAAGTATCTTTTTCATAAAGTGGGCCGCCTTTCTTTAAAAGATACTTAAATTTTAGCATGAGATTTTAGATTTCACAACAAAAAATAAATGGACTTTAACGCACTTTTTAAGCCTATTTTTGTACAGGAACAAAAGGAACTACAAAACACTGACCTATAACCGCACTGTCCGTGAGAGGAGCTTCCTTTGTAACCTGAGTGGCAGCTTTTAACCCGCCCTGAGTCGTGTATCCCTGAGCAGAGCCATTTTTCATACACTGGCATACAAGTTCCAGAGCTGTGGCAGCCTGTGCGTTCGCATCCTGCAAGACAGTTCCGTACATCTGATTGCTCGCCATCGAAGCTTTGCCCGCATCAGTGGCATCAACTCCGAGAACAGGCACTATCAGAGCCGTGCCGTCGTTGTCTATATCTTTTGTGGGGCTGGAAGGATTATCAACAAGCCCATGACTCACAAGAGAATCAACCGCGCCCAAAGCCATCTCATCATTCTGCGCAATTACAACATCAAACTTCTTGCCAGAGCCTTCAATCAGCAAATCGAGATACTGACGTGCGCTTGCCCTGTCCCAGTTGGCACCGTATTCTGCCACAATGTTGACAATGTAGCCGAGCTTTTGAAGACCTTCCATTACACCGACTTTTCGATAAATCTGTGCCGGATGACCATATTCGCCGTTAAAATAAACAACGTTCAGAGTTTTTCCAGAGAGCTTGCCCGGATTTTTTTTGAAATAATTGTCGATAATCTGAGCCTGGAAATTTCCTGCATCAGTCTCCGGGGAAGAAGCGTAAAAGAAATTCTTGCCAACTTTGAGTGCTTCAACAGAAGGAATGACGTTTGAGAAAGCCGCCGAACCGCCCTGCGAATTGATGATTTTTGTAATTTGTTCGGTCAAATCCGTGCTGTATGCGATAATTACGAAATTCTTGACTCCGTTGAGAAGCATTGTTTTAATCTGGTCAATTTGAATCGCCGCATCATTGTTTGCAGAATAAATTTGAAGCGTGACATTGAGTTTTTGAGCAGATTCGAGCAGACCTTTTTTGTAGGCCTGAAAAAATGCCTCGTTATCATTGCGAAGAAGAACTCCAATCACTTCCTTTTGGGATGATGAATTTTTGTCGCATCCAATAAAAGAAAAAACAAAAGCAGAAAGAACCGAAATCAATAAAAACTTCTTCATATTATGATGCCCCCTTAAACTGTGAACTGGTCAACCTGATTACCGATTTCAAGAATTGAATCGTACATAATCTTTGTGATTTTATCGAGCGACTGACCCGTTTCTGTGATTTTTTCGGTAGTCTGAGAAATAACATTCATACTGTCACGAATTGCACCTGTCGCATCCTGAAGCTGCTTGATTTCCAGAAGAATCGCATGATTGCCCTCGGACATCTCTTTTGACGCCGTTCGGACTTCGAGCGTGCTGTCATTCATCGTACTGAGCGCGCTGCCAATCTGGCGGGAACCTTCTGCCTGCTCCTGCATTGCGCCCTTAATCTGATTAACGAGCATATCCGTGCTCTGGATTTTTTGAGTAACGGAATTGAACGCTTCGCTCGAAGCCTCTGAAGCCGAAACAACGCTCGTGATTGAATCCCGGATTTTTTTGAGCTGCATTCCGATTGTTTTTGACTGAACAGTTGAAGTTTCTGAAAGCTTGCGGATTTCATCGGCGACAACTGCAAAGCCTTTGCCTGCCTCGCCAGCATGTGCCGCCTCAATCGCCGCGTTCATAGCCAGCAAATTAGTCTGGCTTGCGATTGCCGCGATTGCCGTGTTTGCTTCCTGCAGCATGACAGATTCCTGCTCAATCTGGGCAATTTTATCGTTGACATCTTTTTGCTTTTCGGAACCGACAGCCGAAGTCTCTTCAAGCTCATCGAACTGGCTCGCCATTTTTTTGACAGAATCGTTTACGGAATCAATATTTCCAATCATCTGCTCAACAGCCGCACTCGCCTGAGAAACGCTCTGAACCATCTGCTCAATCATGCGCTCCAGAGACTCGATGTTTGAGGCAATCTCGTTGACTGCACCTGCCGTCTGCTCAACACTTGCCGACTGATGAGAAATTCGCTCGGAAACCGTATCGATATTTTCAAGGATTTGAGTGTTTGAAGAAGCCGTTTCCTGTGAACAGGCATGCATTTCCTCACCTGCCGCAGAAAGCTGATCCTTTGAATTTTTAAGCTCACTTACGATGCTCTGCAATTTTTTTGTGAAACTATTGAAGCCTTCGACGACAGACCCAATTTCTGTGCGAGATTCAATCTGAATACGCTGAGTTAAATCTGCATGACCAGAAGCAATTTCGTTGATTGATTTTTCGACTACGCCAAGAGGTTTGAGCATGAAGCCCGAAATTAAAAGAATTGAAAGTGCTAGCGCAAGAATTGTGAAAATTGAAATAATGATATTTGTTTTTTCGAGGGTTTTACCAGTTTTGTAGACCTGAGACTCACCGATTGTAAAGGCTAAAACCCACGGAGTATAAGCAATCGGCGTATAAGTGACGAAGACATTGCCTTTTATGTCGCCCCAGTTTTTGACCCAGCCTGTTCCGATTCCGCCGTTGACAGCCTTTTTAATCAGCTCCGTTACGGAAGAATCGTTTGAACTGTCAAGAAGATTCTGCTTCATGATGACGCTTTGGTTCATGTTTGCAACGACAGTTCCGTTGTCAGAAACAATCCAGGTTTGGCCGGACTCGCCGAGCAAAATATACTCGACCATATTTTTGATATTATCAAGAGAAATCACCGCCGCAAAAACGCCGATGACCTCTCCATGAAGCTTTGCCGCACGAGCAATATGGAAAATCATGTTTCCATTGGAATCACGAATCGGGTTATCAACATAGCTTGACCGCCCTTCTCTCATGACCGCCTGATAAAATCGCTCGCCTGAAACATTCTCGACGCCACCAATATCACTGTAGCCTTTGCCGTCCTTGCCAGCATATATAATGGAAGAAAAATATGTTTTTCTTGTACCGTTATGCTCTTTGAGCCAGGTGACAATCTGCTCATCATCACCAGCAGCAACGACATCAGCGTCGGAATAGAAAGACATTTGATTGATGTACTCACTTATTTTGTTTGCGATTGCAAGCGAATAAGCATTCGTAATCTGCGTACAATCCATTGCATAGCTTTCTGCCGTTGATTTTTTGGCAAATGTGGAGATTAATATGCCCTGAACAATATTTATTGCAAGAACCAATCCCACAAGGAAAAGACAAAGGATGACTGAAATTTTGTAACGTTTTTTTGCCATGATGCCCCCATTTTATCTCGGAGCATCATCTGCTTGTTTGAGCTTAGAATACAGCTACAACCTCACCGTTTGGATAACGCTCAGAAATATACTTCTTAATTTTATCGCTCTTTACAGCTTCAATCAAGAATTTTATTTCTTCTTTGCTCTCATTTCCAGCTTTTACCGCAATTACGTTGACATATGGAGAAGATGAACCTTCTACGAAGAGACCGTCTTTTTTTGCAGAAAGACCAGCTGGGATAGCGTAGTTTCCGTTGATAACGGCACCGTCAACATCGCCCAAAACGCGTGGAAGAGATGCAGCTTCGATTTCCTTGAACTTAAGTTTTTTTGGATTCTTTTTGATGTCGAGAGGAGTAGCTGTGATTCCAACGCCCTCTTTCAAAGTGATAAGACCAGCGTCCTGCAAGAGAAGAAGAGCGCGGCCTTCGTTTGTCGGGTCATTCGGAATGGCAATTGTAGCCTTTTTCTTCAAATCGTCGAGTTTTTTGATTTTGTTTGAATAGAAAGCAACCGGCTCAACATGAACGCCAGCTGCATTTACCAGATGATAGCCCTTTTCCTTGTTGAAAGACTCAAGGTAAGGAATGTGCTGGAAGTAGTTTGCATCGATGTCACCGGCTTCAACAGCATCGTTTGGAGTGACATAGTCAGTGAACTCAACGACCTGCAAGTCGATTCCCTTGGCAGCCAAGTCCTCTTTTACAAGATTAAGAATCTCAGCGTGTGGCTCAGGTGTTGCGCCAACTTTAAGAACTTTCTGTGCGAAAACAGAAGAAGCAAGAAGTGCGATTCCTGCAAAAGCGATTAATTTTTTCATAGTAAGCTCCTTGTTTTTGAATTTTTAAATCACTATTAACCTAGCGAGTTAGTATGTTTTATGTTATACAGTTTAATTCAATTTGTGTCAATAAGGCAGAAAAAAAATATTCTCCTGTTAATTCAAAAGTGTTGAATAATTTTCTAAAAGTAAATGCTATCGTCCTGCGAAATCATTTCTATCTCTTGCTCAGCATCCTGTTTGTCAGTCTGGTTCCCACAAACTGAATCACTGCTACCATCACGATAATCACCACGACCGAGGCAATCATCACGTCAGTGCGGAAGCGCTGGTAGCCGTAGCGGATTGCAAGGTCTCCCAAGCCGCCGCCGCCCAAAGTGCCTGCCATTGCGGAATAGCTTACAAGGTTGATGACCGTGAGCGTGATTCCAGAAACAACAGAAGGCATTGCTTCCGGCACGAGGACTTTGTAAATAATCTGCCAGTTGGTCGAGCCCATCGCGCGGGCCGCCTGAACTACTCCGGGATCAACTTCGTTCAAAGCTGTCTCCGTGATGCGGGCTACAAAGGGAGCTGCCGCAATCGAAAGAGGAATAATCGTAGCCGTGGTGCCAATCGCCGTTCCCAAAATCAGGCGGGTCAGAGGCAAGAGAACAATCATCAGGATTACGAACGGGAACGAGCGCAAGACGTCGATGATTCGGCTCAAAACCAAATTAAAGCCTGCTTTGGGCGTGATTCCGTATTTATTCGTAACATTCAAAAGAACGCCGAGCGGAAATCCAATCAAAATCGCAAACACTGTAGAAAAGAACACCATCAAAAGCGTTTCAAGCGTAGATGTTCCAACCAATTCCAAAATCTGATCCATAAATTACCTCTTCTGTACCCTGACATTATTCTGCGCCAGCCAGCCAACAGCCTTTTCGACAGCCGCATCGTCACCCGAAATGTCGCACTCCATGTAGCCCACGTCTTCATCCGGCAAGTGACTGATTCCTGCGGCCAGAATATTAAAGCTCACATCAAACTCTTTTGCCATTTTGCACAAAATCGGCTCGCCCGTGGCATTGCCCACAAAATGCAAAAGATAGCTGCCAGCCTTTTCGGTCCATTTTACAATCTCGCCGTCTTTGTCTGACTTCTGCTCTGCTCCAGAGGCAATATTCTTGATGAAATCCCGGGTGGTCTGAGTCTGGGGATTTGAGAAAATTTCCTTTACAAGCCCGCTCTCAACGACCCGTCCGTTCTCAATCACCGCAACGCTCTCACAGGCATCACGCACGACTTCCATCTGATGCGTAATCATAACGACAGTGAGGTTCATCTTCTGCTGAATTTCTTTAATCAATGCAAGAATCTGCCTTGTGGTGTTGGGGTCAAGCGCGCTGGTGGCCTCGTCACAAAAAAGAATGCTCGGCTCAGTGGCAAGCGCACGCGCAATGGCGACACGCTGTTTTTGTCCGCCGCTCAAAGTGCTGATAGGGGCATTTTCCCTGTCGCCAAGTCCGACCAGTTCAAGCATCTCACGGACTTTGGCACGGATTTTGTCTTTTGGAACTCCTGCAATTTCAAGAGGATAAGCCACGTTTTTACCGGCCGACCTTGAAGAAAAAAGATTGAAGTTCTGGAAAATCATGCCGATTTTTCGTCTTTCTAAAATCAGTTCTTTTTTTGAAAGATTATCAACCCGCTTATCGCCATAATAAACTGCGCCCTCATCAGGTTTTTCGAGCATACTCACAAGGCGCACGAGGGATGATTTGCCCGCACCGCTCTTTCCGATAATTCCAAAAATCGTGTTCTCAGGAATGTCGAGCGAAACATCATTTACCGCACAAATCAGGGTCCTGTCATTTTTTTGCTTTGACTCATAAGTCTTTTTCAAATGTTCGAGTTTAATTCGCATGAAATAATAATGCTATTTATAGAAGATTTTTGCAATAGTCATAAAGATGAGAAAAATATTTTTCAAAAGCCGGGGAGCTCTATTGACACGCACCATAAATCTCTGATAAAATATTTTCCATAACGTCAGCACTGTCTGCGGGGTTAGCTCAGTTGGTTAGAGCATCACGTTGACATCGTGGGGGTCAGTAGTTCGAATCTACTATTCCGCAAAGAGTGCTGACGTTTTTTATTTTAAACTCTTCTCTTCATTCCATCTTTCTAACTTTTCTTCTATTATAAAGAGCTCATTTTCGTATTCAGTAATCTGGCTTTCAATCTGGGATTCACGCTCAAGGTCTGTAGTCACGGATTTTTCACGCTTAAGTTCAGGAAGAATGTTTTCCTCAAGGTCGGTCTTGCGCCTTTTCAGCTCGGTGACCTTCTTTGGCGGGCGGCCGCCTTTTTTGCCGTTTTCCTGACTTGCCGCTTTTTTGGCATTGCTGGTGGATTTTCCGTTGTAAGAATAAAGGGAGGCAATCCAAAAGCGCAGGGACTTTATCGCCTGCCCCATTTCAAATTCAATGTTTTCAAGATGATGAGTCCTTTCAATCTTTTCATCCAGGGAAAGTTCCGCCCCAGTCTTTGACTTTTCAAGCTGGTTGATTATTGAAATCTGATTCTGCAAATCTTCGAGAGAGGCAAGCGCCTTGTAAATCTGTTCGGTTTTCTTAGACATGAAATCAGTATAACCTAAGAGTTTGGGTTTTTGCAAGAATTTTTTCTTTGCCTTATCAGATTTCCTGGTTTATAATTATTTCAATATTCATTTATGAGAGGTACGAATATGGCACAATTTTTCAAATGCAAGAAATGCGGAAAAATCATCGAAATCGTAAACAAGGGCTGTCCTGTCATTGTCTGCTGCGGCGAAGAAATGACAGAGCTCAAAGCTAATACCACAGACGGAGCAAGCGAAAAACACGTTCCTGTAATCGAGCAGAACGGCGACAAAGTTACAGTCAAAGTAGGCTCAGCAGTTCACCCGATGGAAGCTGATCACTGGATTCAGTGGATTGCAATTGAAACCGACAAGGGAATCCAGCGAAAATACCTCAATCCGGGCGAAGCTCCAGAAGCAACTTTCGTTCTTTCAAACGAAAAACTGCTTGCCGCTTATGAATACTGCAACAAGCACGGCCTCTGGAAAGCCTAAATTCCCATGTTGCTGCAATCAACTTCCTTAGCAAAGCGAAGGTAATACAGTAAGCAGCGGATTTCTTTTTCTCCCACGCCAAGCATCTGGCTGACAGCTTTCCGATAGCAGGAAAGCTGTTCATAATATATTTCCGGCTCGATTTTCTGATTTGTCTTGTAATCCACGATTGTGTACTTGTATGGCGAATTTTCGTCATTCTTGTAGAGCAGGTCAATCTGGCCGGTGACAATCAGGTCTTTGGCATAGTCTTCTCCGTCAGCTGGCGGCCGGGCATTTTCAATCAGGCTTCTGAAAGTGTATTCAGTTTTCTTCCATTTGCTCTCAGAAGATTGCATATATATAGAAGAAAGTTTGAATTTTTGAGTCATATCCTCGCAAAGCTGGCGGATTTTTGAGATTTTCCTTTCGCGGTTCGTTTCTCCGGCCCACTTTTTAAGGTCTACACCCGGAATCGGCTTTTCGTTTATGCCTAACCATTCGCGGGAATTGATTTTTGGATCAGTCCCAAGAACAGCGGCCTCCATGTAAGCGTGCGCAATCGTACCAAAATTGAAGAAGGAAAAGGCGGGCTGGGGTGAGTTTTCAAGTCCTGTAGCCTCATTTACTTTTCCTGATTCATCGCCCTCATCTTCAAGGCTCAAATTGCTTACGGCTCCCGGCACTGAACTTGCGACGATTTTATTTATCAAGTTGTATTCAGAATTGGAAGGAGTTTCATTTAGCTCCGCTCTCTCCCCGCCAGTCAAATGCCCGTCATGCAATTTGCTCGGTGAAAGATAGACTTTTGGAGAAAGTTTTTCCTCAACAAGCTCGGCTTCGGCAAATGAAAAATCCTTTATAAAAGCAGAGCGGTCTTTCTTTTCGCTTTCTTCGATTGTAACCGGCGCAAAAGCCTGCGGATCTTCTACGAAATTGAAGGCAGGATTATTCACGCCCTCTTGGCAGTCACTGTCAAAAAGCATGGGAAGAAGCAGCTGGTAAATCGATTTTGGCTCAGCATATTCTTCCGTCTTTTCCTTCTGATCTTTTGTGAAGGTAAAAGTTTTTTCTTCCGGCGAATGAACTTCAAATTTCCGGCACTTTTCCTCACCTTCCCTTTCCAGCCCCTGACAGCCGACAATGTAAAGCCTTTCTTCGGCACGCGTTAAGGCGACATAAGCCAGACGTCGCAGCTCCGCGCTTTCCTGCCTTGCGTTTTCATCTTCCATAATTGAGAAAAAGTAAGACTTTCCGGCATTTTTCTTGCGGATGTTTCCGGTCGCAGTCAGTTTTTCGGCCGCATTCTTATAGTTACCCCAGGAAGGAGTTTTCAGCAGGAGGCCTGCATCCCGGCTCATGGCGACAGAATTATCCTGCCCCCTGCTCACAGCACTTGCCGCACAGACAAAGACGACCTTAAATTCCAGGCCTTTTGATTTGTGAATCGTAAGAATCTGAACGGCGTCCTCGGCATCCATCACGACATCAAGTCCGTCAAGCTTTTTGTCCGAATCCTCGTAGCTCTTTACCATGTCGATGAAGCTGGCAAGGCTCTGGGTCTTTCCTTCGGCAAGGCGGGCCATCTCAAAAAGAATGTCGTAAAATGAAGAATACATGGAAACGCTTTTGTTCCAGAGAGTTTCGTAGCGGTAGCCGAGCTCGTACCAGATGTAAGAAATCGTCTTGGTGAGCTTTTCACTTTTAAGGCGACCCTTAATGTCATCGTACAGTGCCTTGAGCTTGAGGATTTTTGCCGACAAGTCAGAATCAGGGGCAATTTTTTCAAGAATTCCTTCATCAAAAGGCGACTTGAAGGGATTTTCCGTGCTGGCAAGAACTTTCTGCATCTGGGCAAAAGTCAGCGAGCAGAAGGGAGAGCGCAAAAGCTTGGCCCAGGCATTTTTGTCTTCTGGGTAAACACAGAGCTTGAGCAGGGAAATAATGTCGTTAATCGGACCGTCCGAGAAAAAGCCCTTGTAGACTTCGGTTGAGTATGGGATTCCGGCCGAAAGAAGGACGCTTTCGTAGGCACCAGTCGGCGTCGAACTTCGGAAGAGAATCGCGATGTCCCGGTAATTGTATTTTTGAGCGCCCTTCTCGTCTTTTTCTTCAAGCAGTTTTTTGATTTCGCGGGCGACAAAACTTGCCTCACATTCATAAGTCTTGCGCTCAGCCTCAATATCCTCGCTGACTTCCAGTGGATTTTGCTCCCAGGAATTTTGATTTTCCTCCGCACTCTTGCTTTTTTGATAGAGAACCAGGGTGATTTTCTTTTCTGAATATGATTTTTCGTTGATTCCGAAAGAGGGGACCTCGACCTTTTTATAATCAGCCTCGTATTCAGGAATTTGCTCCTGGCCGCTTACCTTGGCCGGGAATTTTTCCTTAGTCATAAAAACGGCCTGTAAATTTTCATTTACTTTAGGGCCATTTGGATAATCGTAGCCACCAAAAATCGTGTTGAAGCCGGAAATAAGCTCAGCGCGAGAGCGGTAGTTCGTCTTAAGCTCAATCAGGTTTTTAATCGATGAAGAAAGATTTCTGAAAACGCTGACGTCGGCTCCACGGAAGCGGTAAATGCTCTGCTTGTCATCACCGACGAAGAAAAGCTTGTGGGTGTCGAGCCTATCAAGAAGGTCAGAATCCGAAAGCCGGGGAAGAATGTAGTTTCCGGCCTGGTCATATTTTTCCTTTGCATCAGAAAGAATCAGAAGGACGTCGCACTGAAGGCTGTTGTCGTCCTGAAATTCGTCAATCATGATTGCATCAAATTTCTGCTGCTCGATGTGGCGGATTTCAGAGTGCTCGGAAAGAATTGCAAAAGCCAGCTGACTAACATCAGAAAATGAAAGAAGCCCGCCGGTCCGCTTGCTTTTGTTCACGTCTTCCTGAAAGCGCTCAAGATGGGCAAAAACCTTTTCCTGCAAAGCGAAGCCTGAAATTGAATTTGCGATCAGGTAAAGTTTTTCAAGAAGAGGAAGGACCAGACCTTTGAAAGTTTTATAAGAATCATCTGCCACGCGCGAATAATCTCCGCCGCAATATCCCGAAATCACCTTGCAGTAAGGCAAAAATTGCTCATCAAGGAAGGACTTTGCATTTCTCTCACCCGCAAAAAGGCTTTCGTCCAGGGCAGGAGGCTTGGGATTTCCATTCTGATCGATATAATCGTAGAGTGCCAGAAGCTGCTTGGACTTGCTTTTGAGGTTTCGCGGAAGGGCGATAAAAGATTCCACTTCATCATAAATCTGCGCCGTATAATCCGCGTAGTCCCTGAGGATTTTTGATTTCTGATATTGAAGGCCCTTTTCAAAGTCAATCGGCGTGAGAAGGGTCGAGTATTTTAAAATCGGAGCAGCGAACAAATCTTCGGCCACATTCTGAATCTGGAAAACCGTGGCGATTTCCTTGATTTCGCTTTGATTCAGGTTTTCAAGGACATATTTCGTCGCCTTAAAATTGATTGCCGAAGTGATTTTTTCGTCATCGAGGGTAAAATTCGGGGTGACTCCGTAATAGCGGGCACCTTTTTTTGCAATTTCAGAAAAATAGCTGTCCAAAGTCTGGACGTGGCTCTTGTCAAAATGCTCAATCGCCTTTTTTGCCCGCTCCTTAATCTCCGCCAAATGCGGGAAATCGGCGGGAAGGGGCTGAGTTTTTGAATTCCTCTTAATCGGATAGCCGTTCAGGTGATTTTTGAGGCCGTTGAAAATACGCTCCTTCATTTCGTTTGCAGCCTTTTTGGTGAATGTGAGCGTAAGGATTTTTTCGGCAGGCAGGTTCTTTGCTTCGACAAGATAGGCATAGCGGCTGGCCAGAACCGTAGTCTTGCCGCTGCCCGCACCCGCACTGACAACTACGTTCTTCGTTTCCTTTACTGCAGAAAGCTGGTCGCTGTCCAAACCGGAAGAAAGCAGGGTGAGGCTTGCATCATCAATTTCAAAGGAATCCTGTTTATTTTCAATCATTCTTCTTCTCCTGCGACAGCAAAATATCGCCTGCAAATTGCCTGATAATCAATGCAGTTGTTGAATTTGTCCTTGGCGGCACAAAGCGCACGGCTCTGATTCAAAGCGTTCACGGCAAATTTTCCGTCTGAAATTTCGTCATAGAATCTTTTTGCGTATTTGAGGAATTCACTTATTGCAAGTTCCACTTCCGCCTGACCGTGCTTGTTTTCCTTTCCGTTTGGCGCCTGACCTAAAAAAGGCTTTTCCTCGGTGCTTTTTATTGAATAGAAAACAGCCGAGCTGACTTTAATCCTCTCGACCTCTTCCACATTGTTTTCAAGAAGATAAATGTACATGGGCATCTGAAAATCAATGACGTTTTCTTTTTTGCCCTCTTCCTGAGCCTTTACATAGAGGCCTGTCGGCAGGGCTGAAGTTTTGTAATCGACAATTGCGAATTCTGATTCATTTGAGCTTGCCAGAATACAGTCGATTTTTCCCTCAAAATAATAGCCTTCCTCTTCCAGGCCATTCTGGTCTTTTGGCAGGGCGGCAACTTCCTTTTCAACTGCGACGACTTTATAGCCGCTGAAAATTTCACAAAGATGGGAGACGCTTCTTTCAATCATCCTGAAATTTGGATTTTCGCGGGCTTTTCCAAAATCTGAAATCGCATACTGAGAAGAAATGATTTTTGTTGTCGTCTGGCTCGCGCTGACCGTTTTATAATCTGAGCCGAAAATTTCTATAAACGCGGATTTTTGACTCTTCACATCAACCGCATCGTTTACGGCAGAAACCAAGAGCTTGAGATATTCATCGCCGAGCCCCTTTCCCTCAGAGTCCGCACAGAGCAAGAGTCTTTTTTCCTTGAGGGAAGCAAAGAAATTCTCAAAAATCTTGTGGTTCACCTTGCCCATGATGTACTCGTCAATCAGCTCAGCCTCATTGTCCAGAGGATCAAGCTTGAGCACGTTTTTGAAGAGCCATTTTCGCGGACACTTGAAATAATTTTTGAGCGCAGTCTGGGTGACTTCAATCCGCTTAAGCAGAAGGGGATTTTTCTGCCTGTGACCGGGTAAATTTTCGTCACGATAATGAAGCCGCCTGTAAATCATCTCGCTGAAATCCTTGTCGCTTTGAAAGAGGCCGGAATCTTTTTTGTCGAGATGATGAAAATTCTTCCATTCTGAAAATCCAGTCGCCTGTTTTGCAAAAATTTTTGAGAGAGGAGCCCCAGACCCCTGTCCGCAGGAATCCAAAAGGCACTTTTTTTCGTGGGCGTAAATATCCTTACGGGAAAGCCCTTCCGCCTCTCCCATTTTGCTCAACTTTCCATAGGCAAAACCGTATTCTCCGTTGTAGGCATGGCGGGATGCGGTAAAATAAGCCTTTTCCGTGGCCGAATGCTGGTACATCTTTACAAAATCAAAGGTCGGATCAGAGTCGGAAAAGCCCAGAGAAGAATCAAACTCGCCCAGTTTCATGAAAATTTTCCGCTTGTTTTCGTTCATAAAGCTGAGGGGCTTAAAAAGTTCAGCGACAGAAAGTGAATCCTGGCTTGAATCAAGTACGACATGAACTTTGTAGGGAGCGGCTGGAGCTGATTTATAGGGATAAACCTGAACAGCCCTGGCCTCGCCCTGAGAAAGATACTGGACCTTTGAAAGATGCGAGACGAAAAAGGCAAAGGGATTGGGAAGCTTGTAGTCCGGATACATTTTTTCCAGATCCACCAGCTCATTCAGTGAAATTATGCAACGGCTGAGGACATTGTTGCTGAGAGGCATTTCCTGAAATTCTTCCATGTCGAAGAAAATCTCTTTAAATTCCTCGTAGGCCGAACGGATTTTCTCAAAAGACTCAGCCCGCACCATCTTTGGAATCAGGGTCGAAAGGTTCCTGTAAAGATTTCTAATCAGCTCGTCCTTGTTGATGTCTGAGCCCCGGTCGTCCTTAGGATTGAGAAAGGCTTCATCCCAGACTGTGACCGCAAGCCCTTTTTCATAGCAAATTTCCCCGGCCGTGCAGATACAGTTGTTCATGCGGCCAAAAAGCAGAAGATTTTCAATCGTACTTTTTTGTGCCCAGGGCAAGTCCTCGTTTAATAGAAGATTTTTGAGGCTTTCATACGAAAACTGATTTTCGATACAGTCCTGCAGCTGCGAGAAAAAAATTCCCGCGCCGTAAGAAGAAAGTGGGCGGCTGTAACGTAGCGAGCGGGGAATCTCATAAAGGCTGAATTCGCGGTCGAGATAGGAACCATAGTTGTCCAGATTTGGAACGTTTACCGCCATGTCGCTCCATTCAATTCCCTTTTTATCATGCATTTCACGCAAAAAGAGGGCGACGTCCTTAACTTCAACGCTGGAATTCTCAAAAAAGTGAGCCTCGTAGTCACCTTCCTCTTCCGGGACGCTGACAAAATGAATTTTTTCAATGGCAGAAAGTTTGTGACGGTACTGCTCCCAGTCTTCAAGGCTCTCCGGGTAAATCAAAAAATACTCGCGGCCATCGTCAGTAAAATCAGGCTCAACCCAGGCAGGGTCAAAAAGATGATTTTGCTTCAGGAATTTGCTGTATTCATCAAAAAGAATTTCAAAATCCCTGTCCTCGTCGTCGGTAAATCCCTGATTTTTATATTCCTCGTAAAAGGAATTGAGGTTTGAATCATCATCACTCACTTCAAATTTAAAAGACTTCTGGGCTTCACGCAAATTCTTCCACATTTTGAGGGACGGAAGCACCGAAGAAATCCAGTCCGTAAAGGCAGATGCTTCTTTTGCGTACTTTTCGACGATTATGCTTTTAAAAAATGGTTTTTCGGCGTTCTTTTTGATAAGGGTGCCGGCAAAAATCTTTCGCATGAGGGAGGGAACCGTGTTCAAATCCTGGGCTTTTCCCCTGATGCACTCGCCCTTGAATTTATCCCAGGCTAAAAAACGCTCCATTGCCACGGCTTTGACGGATGTATTTTTTACAACCCAATCCGCCCATTTCTGACAGGCGACGTCCGTAGGAAAGACAAAAACTGCGTCCTGGTTGGTGATTTCTTTTTGTAATAGAGACTGAATTGACTGCATGCTTTAATTATACAGCATTTTACGTCTTTTGTAGCAAAAATTCCTTTAGCCCGGCCAGGGCATTTTTCATGACGATTTTGGAATTTGAGTAGCTCATTTTGAGGATTTCAGCGGCTTCTTTTAAAGTCTTGTTGTCGTAGTAAACCAGAACGACCAAAGCCCGCTCGCGGTCAGGAAGCCGCATGAGAGCCTGTCCAAGTTCAGTAAGTGTTTCTTGAGTGAGGATATTGTCGAGAGTTTCGTCATTGTAAGCAATTTCCTCGTCCAGTTCGGAATGTTGCTTGCGGACACGCCAAAAATCAATCAGCGTATTGTGGGCGATTCTATAAATCAGCGTGGAGGGAGAAGATTTTGACGGATCAAAAAAATCAGCTTTATCGTAGAACTTGACGAAGACGTTTGCCGTTAAATCTTCGGCATCGTCGTCGTCCAAGTGCTTGCCTATAAAATAATAAAAAACCTTGCGGTTATACTCTTTGTAGATTTCGTCCTTTTCTTTTGGTGTCACAAAATTTCCTTATCTTTTGTAACAGGCGAAATCGTTCCAGATCGAGGTAGACCAGAATCAACGAGGCCTGCAGCATTAACCATGTCTAGTTCGTCTTCATTAAGTTCAAAAGCATTTTCGCTTACTGAATTTTGAAGAGAACTGATATAGCTTCGTGCGCTCTGAATTGCGAAATCCATTGCTGAATTTCCTTCAAATTTCTGAAAGTCAAACAATCTTTTAAGATTCTTATCGTTCATAGTCTTACCTCGCTAAGTGATTTCGTCATACATTTATACGAACGAGAATCAAAAAGAGCTAAAAATTTTCAAGGAAAATCAGCTCCCCGGTGTAATATTTATATTCAAGCACCGAAAGAAGGTAATTTATCAGCACCTGATAGTAAGAATTTTCCGCAGAAATATATTTTTCGTCCTGAGACAAAAGATTATCAACAGTTATAAGTCCTGCATTAAACCTCTTCTGTTCATTGTCATAGAGATTCTTCTGCAAGTCAAGGACTTCGTCAGCATTTTGCACAGAGTTTTTGTAAACCGAGATTCTTCCGGCCACATTTTTAACCTGAATTGAGAGCGTGTTCACGGCATTTTCGTATTCAGCAAGAAGGGCATTGTATTCTGCAAGGGCTTCTTCCTCAGCTCCCTTTTTTGAATTGTTGCCCAGTCTTGCAGTCACTGAAAGTTTGCCCGAAATATCAAGCCCGCGGACATTTTTGCTGCCAGAGCCGGCAAGTTTTCCATAGCTGTCCGAATATTCCGTTCCAGTCGCCCCGATTCCGAATCCAAGATTTGCGTCCGGCCGGGAATCAACTTTTGTAATGCGAAGTTTTTTCTCTGCCGACTCAATGCTTTTTCGAAGTGAGACAATATCATTGCGCCTTTGAATCACCTTTTCGAGAAAGGCGCTGTCAATCTCGCTTTCTTCAAGGAATTTTGCTTCTTCAATATCAATTTTCGGAAAAGAGTTATGGCATGGCGGAGGCAGAACACTTGGATCAGTAATGCCCAGAATCACCATAAGATCCATTTTCGCGCTATGAAACTGAACATTGGCATTTTCGGCATTGCGGTGATTTTCCCTTTCGTTAACCCGCATGGCAAGCAAGTCATTTTTTGAGCGGACTCCGGCCCGAATCAGCGTGTCCATGTTTTTATTTCGCTCTTCAATTTTCTGCTGAAGCGACGATACCAGCTGCATATAATTGCAGGAAAGGAAATATTTGTAATATTTTCGGGAAACTTCCATTACCGTTTTGGAAATCGTATCTTCAAGATCTGCCCTCATCTGCTCGATGTAAGCTTTTGCACTTTCAAGCTGGAGAGAAGCGAGTGAATCATTAAAAGACTTGAAAAGAGGAAGGGAAAGTTCCAGAGACACAGTGCCGTAATTGCGGGCTTCCGGCTCCTTAAGCTTTAAGGACTCAGGAAAGCCTGCTGAATATGAGTAGTCCGGCGTATTTTTCTGGCGAGTGACCGTGTAGGCAAGCCTTGACTGCAGTCCAAAGCCAAAAAGCTTCTGAACGAAAAGAGAACCTGAAGTCTGCTGATCCAAAGTATTGTCAGAATAAACTGAAAAGACACCTGCTTCTGCTGGGAATGAGTCGAGCACATAAGCCGGGTCATTCTTGTCAACCGGATTCTGCTTGATTGAGTATCCGCCCTCAGCTCCGACTTCTAAATCGAGTAAACCTTTTGCCTGTCTGTACCGAGCTTCTGCCGCTGAAAGCGCATACCTCTGTTTTTTGATTTCGTAATTGTTTTTAACCGCAAGATTTACAGCATCTTCCAAAGAAAGGGTTTCCCCTTCCCCTTCTTTGACTATGTTCTCTGAAAAAATAGCCTGCGGCAAGAAAAAATAAAGCAGCAAGATGAGAATAATTTTAGGGAACATAAGATATATTATAGATAGACTTAAGAATTTTTCAATTAAAAATAAGGATCTAGTCGGCGAGTTTTATAAATTTTCCGTTATTAAAGACCTTAGTTGTGAGTTTTCTTTTTTGTACGGCTCCGTTCTGGTCGAAGGTGTAGGAACCGGCTGCCTCAAGCCAGATATACCTGTGCAGGATTCCGGCAATATCATTTGGCGTTGCTGAATCCGCCATTTTAATTGCATTAGCAAGAACCATGAGGGCATCATAAGCCTGTAAAGTTTCCTGGTCCGGTTCTCCGCCGAATTTCTCTTTGAATGAAGAATAAAACTCCTTGAAGCGGGGATTCTGACTTTCGACATCATAGTTTGATACGGCAAAAATCTTTCCGTTTTCTGAAGGACCAAGCTGATCTGTCAAAAGAGGATCGTCAAAAGGGTCAGAGCCGACAATGGGGCAATTTATGCCGTTTTCCCGCAGAATCGAAATAATCTGCTGAATCAAAGGCATGCGGCCGGCCAGAAAAATCGCGTCAAAGAGGAAGTTGTTCTT
The DNA here is from genome assembly GCF_014201975.1 of Treponema ruminis. NCBI lineage: Bacteria > Pseudomonadati > Spirochaetota > Spirochaetia > Treponematales > Treponemataceae > Treponema > Treponema ruminis. Next base: position 141,784 of record NZ_JACHFQ010000008.1, read on the forward strand.
CCAGCGCTTGGCCATGCGCTCAAATTCCTGCTCGGAAGTCGTAATGTCATAGCTGTCACGGCTGACAACGGCAATTCCCCTCTTGCTGCAATTTATCTCAAAGGCGTTTGAAAGGCTGGTGCCGGAAGTGTTTTCCAGATAATAGATGATGACGTTTTTAAAGCCTTCCTTGTCGCAGAGTCTGGCAATTTCTTCGCCAAATTTGCTGTCGCTGGGCATGTTGCTGAAAATAAGGGGATTGTTCCGCTCGGTGAGGGCGTGAATCGTGGAAATGAAATTGAATGTGAGGATTCCGTAATACTGATAAATCAGCGAGCAGGGAAGGGAAATGTCGGAATAACCGTGACCGACCACCGCGCAGATTTCTTCGTCCGATGCAATCTGGTAGGCCGTGGACATTCCGCTGATTGAAGTACCACCGTCGTCAAATTTTACCAGCTCAAGGCGGCCGGGAAGGAGGCCCTCAGCATTGATTTTTTCCTGAGCCAAAAGGGCACCTTCCCACATTTTAGTCTGATTTTGCTCAAAGCTGTTGGCGATGGCAATCTTAACTGAACCGTTTTTAAAAAGGCGGTTGATGGCCGCCTGACGGCTTTTAATCGGGTCATCACTCTTGCAGGAAGAAAAGAAAGCAAAACTAAAAGAAAGCAATATATATAGAAGGAAGCTGTATTTTTTCATGTTATTTTTAAATTATAACACACAATCAGCTTCCTGTCATTTTATTATCGCAATTGTCTTGCGGCCTCAACAAGATTTGCAAGGCTCTTTTCAGTTTCTTCGTCACCCCGGGTTTTAAGTCCGCAGTCAGGATTTACCCAGAGCTTTTCTTTCTGAACTTTTTCGAGCATTTTTTCAAGGGCGCTTCGGATTTCCTCAACAGACGGAACCCGCGCTGAGTGAATGTCGTAAACGCCCGGTCCAACTTCAGTCCTGAAATTTGCTTCTTTGAGGGCATCAAGGATTTTAAGGTCTGCCCGGCTGGCCTCGAATGTGATTACATCCGCATCCATGGCATCAATATCTCGGATAATGTCGTTGAATTCGCTGTAGCACATGTGGGTATGAATCTGAGTCTCAGGCTTTACCTTTGCGTGAACAAGCCGGAAAGCCGGAATTGCCCAGTCCAGATATTCCTTGTGCCAGTCCGAGCGGCGGAGGGGAAGCTTTTCCCTCAGGGCTGCCTCGTCAATCTGAATGATTTTAATTCCGTTTTTCTCCAGGTCGAGGACTTCATCTCGGATTGCAAGGGCAATCTGCTGGGCCTGTTCCTTCAGGCTGATGTCCTCGCGCGGGAAAGACCAGTTCAAGATTGTGACAGGGCCGGTCAGCATCCCCTTTACGATTTTCTTAGTCTGCTTTTGGGCAAAAACCGACCATTCAACGGTCATAGGCTCGCGGCGGCTGACATCGCTCCAGATAACCGGCGGCTTAACACATCGCGTTCCATAGCTCTGAACCCAGGCATTCTGTGTGAAAATGTAACCGTAAAGCTGGCTTCCAAAATATTCAACCATGTCGTTGCGCTCAAATTCTCCGTGAACAAGCACGTCAAGTCCGAGTTTTTCCTGCAGGGCAATGCATTCTGCGATTTTCTTCTGATTAAAGGCCACATACTGGTCTTTTGAAATGCTTCCCTTTTTATAGGCGGCACGATTTGCACGGACTTCCTTTGTCTGAGGGAAGGAACCGATTGTCGTGGTCGGGAAAAGCGGCAGTTTAAAGGCCTCATGCTGAATTTTTTCCCGCACCTCAAAATTAGGCTTACGAACGAAGTCTTGCTCCTTAAGTTCGGAAAGGGCTTTCTGCACGCCCGGAGTCCTGTAAACCCGCTCGATTGAAAAAAGCTTTTTATTTTCTTCGAAGGCTTTTTCGTCACCGGCTGCAAATTGGCCAAGCTCCACTAGTTTTTCTTCTGCAAAGGCAAAGTGTTTTTTGATATCGCAGCTGAGTTTTTCTTCGGCCTGAGTTGTGTAAGGAACGTGAAGAAGGGAACATGAGCTTGAAATCACGATATTCTCTTCAGAGACGTATTTTTTGATTTCAGCAAGGAGAGCGGCCTGCTTTTCGAAATTCGTCCGCCAGATGTTTTTTCCGTTCACAAGGCCTGCAAGAAGCAGGGTATTTTTCGGGAAGCCTGATTTTACAAGCTCCAGGGATTTTTTTCCTTCCACAAAGTCAAGACCGATTGCATCGAAACCAAGGGAAGAAATTTCTTCGTAAACATCACGCACATCACCGAAATATGTCTGCAGGGCGATTTTGATTTTTGACTGAGCCCGGATTTTGGAAATCAGTTTTTTGTAAATTGAAGTGAAAAGAGCCTTTTGAGAATCCGAAACGTCGAGAACAAGAGCAGGCTCCGCAAAAGTTATCCATTCAGCCCCGGCCTCTCCCAGCGATTTTGCAAGCAAGGCCAAAGCATTTACCGCTTCTTCTGAAAAATCCCCGGCCTTTTTCGAGCCAGTGTAGTTTGCCAGAGTCAGAAAAGTATAGGCTCCGATTAAAGAAGGGACCGTCTTAATTCCCTGGGATTTTGCCTCATTGAATTCAGAAAGAACCTTGTTTTTCTCAGAAAGAGCGATTTTTGTCTCGTCGGAAATTTCCGGAACGATGTAGTGGTAGTTAGTGTTGAACCATTTTTTCATCGGCAGGGCCTTTACGTCTCCCGCCTCCCCCTGATAGCCATGTGAGACTGCAAAATATGTCTCAAGCGGAGAAAGAGAAAGAGCCTTGTAGCGCTCGGGAATAGCCCCCAAAAGAAAAGCCGTATCAAGCATGTTGTCGTAAAAAGAAAAGTCATTTGACGGAATGAAGGAAATGCCGGCTTCAGCCTGCTTTTTCCAGCCGTAAGAGCGGATTTCTGCTCCAGTTTTTTCAAGTTCCTCAGCCGTTATTTGACCCTTAAAGAATTTTTCACTTTCGAATTTAAGCTCGCGATTTTTTCCGATTCGTGGGAATCCGATTACCGATGTTTTTAGTGCCATATTATTGCCTACCCCTTTACTATGTTATTTTGGAAAGTATACGATTTTACAGAAATAATGGGAAATACTATTTTTATCGTTTTGGCAATAGTTTTAAGCTATGGTGATTTTTTCTTTTTTCTGCTATCATCAGGATATGACTTTACAGCAGTTGAAATACGCCGTTGCAGTTGCGGACAGCCAGAATATTACCGAAGCCTCACACCGGGTTTTTATCTCTCAGCCCAGCCTCACGGCCGCAATCCGGGAACTTGAAAGGGAAATGGGAATCACGATTTTTTCCCGCTCCAACAAAGGAGTCACGGTCACAAACGAAGGAAATGAATTTCTCTCCTATGCAAGGCAGATTCTGGAACAGACCGCCCTGCTCGAAGACCGCTTCAAAGGCGGCAACGGCGGAAGTTCGATTTTTTCCGTAAGCTGCCAGCATTATTCATTTGCGGTCAATGCCTTTGTCGACCTGATCAAAAAATTCGGCGGCTCGGAATATGACTTTACGATTCGGGAAACCCAGACCCACGAAATTATTGAAGACGTAGCCCACTTAAAGAGCGAAATCGGAGTCCTTTACACTTCAAAGCGGAACGAAGACGTAATTTTAAAACTGATAAAAAAGAACAACCTGCAATTTGAGCCGCTTTTTACCCGGCCCCTTCACGTTTTTATCTCCACAAAAAATCCCCTCGCAGCCAAAAGTGAGATTTCCATTTCAGACCTCGCCCCTTTTCCCTATCTGACTTACGAGCAGGGCGATTTCAATTCATTTTACTTTTCCGAAGAACCGCTGACCGAAATTGATTTTGACTGCCCCAAGAACATCAAGGTCAGGGACAGGGCGACACTCTTTAACCTTCTGATTGGTCTCGACGGATATACGATTTGTTCAGGAATCATTAGCCACGAACTGAACGGAAAAGACATCATTTCAAGGCCGCTGGCAGTCAACGACAGCATGACAGTCGGAATCATCACCCGCAAGGGCGTGGTTTTGTCACGATACGCAGAATTTTACGTCGCAGCCTTAAAAAAGCGGGAAGATTCTCTATAAGAAGTAAGTTTTCATCATTCCCTTGCCCTTTACATCGATTTCAGTATTTTTGCTGTACTGATAGTGACTTGAGGTCTGGGCTTTTGTCGTTTCAGTAACGTGGATTCTCATCGGAAGACCGGTGCTTTCCATTCGGCTTGCGACATTAACCGTATCGCCCCAAATGTCGTAAATGAACTTTGTCTTTCCGATTACGCCTGCAACGACCGGACCTGAATTGATTCCAAGCCTGATTAAAAGTTTGACCGGCGACTTTTCGTTGAAAGCGCGGACGTCGTCCAAAAGACCTTTGGCAAAACGAATCATTTTGAAAGCGCCGTCGTTGAAATCTTCTTTTGTGAGGCCGGTTGCCGCCATGTAAGCGTCTCCGATAGTCTTGATTTTCTCGATTCCCTCACGCTTGGCCCGCTCATCAAACATCGTAAACATTTTGTTGAGCATGGTGACGACTTCTTCCGCCGTCATTTCGCCGCTTATCTTTGTAAAGCCGACGATATCTGTAAAGAGGACGGTGACATTCGGATATTCCTTAGCTATCGTGCTGTCCGGGTGAGCCGTGAGTTCTTTTGCGATTTCCTTTGGCAGAATGTTGAGCAAGAGGTTTTCTGAGCGGTTCTTTTCGGCTTCAAGTTCCTTGGTGCGTTCTTTAACCGTGCGCTCAAGTTTTTTGTTTTCTTCCTCGACCCGGATAAGTTTTCCCTCAAAAAGCATGACAGTCGTTGAAATAATGAAAACAACGAAAAGAAGACCCAGGAAGCTGTCAAAAATCTTGTTGGTCAGAGGCTTTAAAATGCTGGAATAAGTGAAGACGATTTTCTGCTCAAGCGGCTGATAGTCGTGCGGAGTGTACATGATACAGCCGAAGCCCAGGCTCTTTAGCGGAGTGATTGTGTAAAAATCTACGCCGTGAATGTTTTCGACGTCATCCTTATGGGGTTTTTTGACATTTAAAGCACCGTCTGCAAGAGAGAAAGTTCCGTTCCATGGACCCGGATCTACAGAACATCCTTCTGGAACAAGAATCTTGAAATTCCAGTCAGTGATTATTGTACTGCTCATGTTGTTGAAAATAATGCCGTCGAACTGGGCACCCGTCCTGTCAGGATCCCCTTCGTCAACCCAGTGCTTATCTGCGTTTCGAATAAAAGTCAGGGAAACTGATTTTGACGAGTCGTTCTCTGAATAAGGCTTTTCGATGGTCAAAGTCTTTTCCGGCAAAGAAATGCCCTTGATTGAGACGATTACAAGAATCAAAAGAATGCCGCCCAGACTTATTGAAAGAGTCTGCCAGAAATGATTTCTAACAACCCTCTTTCTTGACTGGATTGAAACGCTCTCACTTTTATAGACCGGACTCTTAATTGTATTTTCCCGCTGGCCTGAATAGAATTCAAGCTCCATCAGTTTCAGTGAAGAATAGAAAAGATGCAGGGCACCCAGACCGAAGAAAATATCTACCCAAGGGAATCCGTAGACAAGGAGAAGCAAAATTATGCCAATCAAAGGAAGAAAGAAGTAAAACAAAAGGGAAACAAAGACATTTTTTGCAAGTTTTTTACGGTTTTGCAGGAACATTGTAAATGAAATGAGACCCGGCAAAAGTCCCAGGGCAACGCTTAATGGATAAAAAGTGCTCCTGTGGTAAATATTGTTTTCGTCAAAATAATAGAAGAAATTCGTAAACTGGCTGATTACCGTAAGGACAACCCCAAAAAGACAGAAGAAAAAGACAATAAAAAGCTGAACCGGAATGCCCCCTTTAATAGAAGCTTTCGGCCGCAAAAGCAGGGTTAAACTTAAGCGTGACTGCTTGATAAATTCACAGATATGGAAAGAAAAGAAAAGAGAGATTGAAGCATTACAGAGGAAAACTAAAAAATTGCTGAGGCGAACCATGTAGTAGCCAGTCGTGCTTGTATTTCCCCGGAAACAGTAAGCGAGAGCATCGGAAAGGAGCAAGAAGCCCGTGAAAAGTTCAATAAAGATGAGGGTACGCCTGCCGTTTTGCTTTAACTTATGCCCGGACCACAAAAATATTCCCGCCTGAAAGCAAAAGAAAGAAAGAAAACCGAGAGAAAGAATACTGATAATTCTTGTAAAATCAGTCATGTTGTAACCCCTGATATATATTTTTTGATATATTATACACTCTGCCTTTTCGCAAGTTGTGCAAAATAGCCGTTTTTAGCCATAAGTTCTTCGTACTTACCCTGCTCAATCACTTCGCCGTCTTTCATCACATAGATTTTATCGGCATTGATGATTGTCGAAAGCCTGTGGGCGATTATGATTCTGGTGACTTTAAGCTCATCCAGACTCTCCCGGACCACCTGCTGGGTAAGATTGTCGAGGGCACTGGTAGCCTCGTCAAAAATCAGAACGCCCGGCCTGCGGATAATCGCCCTGGCAATGATGAGGCGCTGCAGCTGACCGCCTGAAAGTGTCGCACCGCCGGCTGGAATCATCGTGAACATTCCCATGGGCATTTCCTCGATGTCCTTGTCGAAGGAAACTTTCCTGGCAGCTTCCCAGGCATCTTCTTCCCTAAGGCCACTGCTTCCAAGTATGTTCTGCAAAACCGTTCCCTGCAAAACCGTATCATTCTGCAATACAACGCCAAGCTGACGGCGGAGGGAACCGATATCGACAGCGGAAATATCCTGGCTGTCATAGAAAATCGCGCCCGACTCAGGTTTTTCAAAACCCAGAAGCATACGCATGAGGGTCGACTTGCCCGCCCCGCTTGTTCCGACCACGGCCACGAATTCTCCCTGCTTTATGCTCATGTTCACATCTTTTAAGACCAGCGGAGAATCCGGAGAATAGCGGAAATTTAAATGGCTGATTTCGATGTTTCCCTTGAGCCTGTCAATCGGCGGCTTGGAAGATTCAAATTCCGGCTTGGCATCAAGAATCGGCTGGATTCTCTTTGAAAGAGGAACGACCTTGCGGATTTGAAGAAGGGAAGATGCAAGGCCAAGAAAGGCTCCCTGAAATGAAGAATACGAAGTCAAAAATGCCATGAAGGTTCCGGTTGTGAGGGCGGAAATTGCCTGCATCCTTACGCCACGGCCATACAAATAATAGAAGATAATGCACACAATCATCGGATAAATCGCATTAATCAGTGAACTTACGATACCGACAAGGCCCAGCCTGTAGCTGACTTTAGTCTGGCGGATATATTCATTGGACCACTGGGCGAAAAATCGTTTTTCAGAATGAGAATTTGAGATTTTTTCGATGCCGTTCAAAAACTGGTGCAGCATACCCTGAATTTTTCCCTGGCAGTCAATCAGAATTTTCTCCCATTTGTAGGTAAGCCAGCAGAAAACAGCTGAAATCAAAATCGGGAAGATGCAGAATAAAATGCCCCATCTGGCAAAATAGCCGGAAAATCTGAAGCACTGAATCAAATAGACAAAGCTGAAAATGAAATTCATGAAGACCGAAAGAACGATGTTGAAAATCGCCTTGCGGATTTCAGTAATTGTTATGGTGCGGGCAGCCAAGTCACCCGAAGAAAAGCCCTTGAAAAAATCAACCGGCAGCTTTAAGAGCCTATCCATGAGTGCCACTTCCAAATCGCTGTCGGCCATTGTTTCCATCCTCATGTTGGCGAAGTATTTTGCCAGCTCGCCAATCATCGAAGAAATGTTACAGAAGAAAACGAGGACACAAATCTGAATCGCCTGAGTTTTTGCCGCTTCCGGGATAACATTGTCAATGAAAGTCCGCGTAATCAGAGGCGTGATGAGTCCAATCAGAGTGCACAAAAGCCCGATGACGACAAAACGTGCAATGTCCCGCCTAATGTCCATGAGAACGAAGCGGCAGATTGTCTTAATCGAGATTTTTTCTTCCTTTATGTTCTTGTAGGCCATGATTGCAATCGGATAAACCTGTCTTGCATTGCTTTTTGTGACAGGAATCTCGACATTGTTGATTGGGTCAATGATTTTATAGCCCGAAGAATTTTTGTTCTTTATTAAAGCGACCGGAACAAGAGAAGCGGAAGTGTCATTTTCGCAGGAAATATCGATGTTGCCGTTTTTTTTGTAAAAGCCGATTAAGTGGCCGTTGTCTTCCTGATACCATTTTTCGCGGAGAACGACTTCACGCACTCGCACGGTGTTGTCCCGGGCAAGCTTTTGTACGCCGCTCTTTGTAGGCTCATAGCTTTTGTCCGGCAGCTGGTGGATTGAAATTCCGCCCATATTTCTGGCGACAATTTTAAAGACCTTGACGACAGGGAAGTCATCAGGGCGGAAAATATTCGTTTCCCTTACGTTTTTATTTACAACGGAAGAAATATTGGCAAGCGCATCAGAAAAAGCATAATCAGCCGTCTTCTGCTGCTTCATTGAGCGCAAATTTTCCCAGGCAAAGCCAGTCTCAATATCGATGATGATGTTTTTCTGCCATTCCCCAGCCTTTTTTGCAAAATCCGGGTCAGTCGTCTCAGTAAATTCGACTTCGGTGCCGTTCGTTCCGGCAAGAATGATGTTGTATTTTTCGTTGCCGGTGATATTTGGAAAGGACTCGCCCTCGCCGAAATTGGCAATCGCATGGCGGGCCCCGGTCCGTCCGTCGTGGAGTTTTTTTACAAGGAAGAGATAGCCGTGACCGTGAAGGACTTTGATTTCATGAGCCGAGCCGTCCAGAGTGAGGATATTCGTGTTGTTGATTTTGTAGATGCCCTTGTCCATTTTACATCGTCCTGACCAGTTCGCTGTAGATTCCGCCCTGCTCCATCAGTTCTTCGTGACTTCCCCGCTGAACTATATTTCCGTGGTCGAGCACGATTATTTCGTCTGAGTCGCGGATTGTTGAAAGCCTGTGTGCGATAATTATGCTGGTGCAGCCACGGCGGCGTATGTTCTGGTCAACCTTCTGCTCGGTGATTGCGTCCAGGGCACTTGTGGCTTCGTCCATGATTATGATTCTTGGGTTTGTGGCAAGAGCGCGGGCAATTTCAAGCCTCTGCCTCTGTCCGCCGCTGAAGTTCCGGCCGCCTTCCCTGACCATTGAAAAATATCCGCCCTGGCGCGAAGTGATTACGTCGTGAATGCAGGCATCCTTAGCCGCCTGAATGTAAACTTCTTCGGGAATAGTTGAGTTCCACATGGTGATATTGTCTTTGATCGTGCCCTCAAAAAGCGAGATGGTCTGATTTACAACGGAAACTGAGGCCGCGAAAACCTTGCGCTCAATCTCGCTCAAGGGCTTTCCGTCAAACAAAAGCTCGCCGCTCCACAAGGGATAAGTCGCGCTGATTAATTTGCCAATTGTGGACTTGCCGCTTCCTGTCGCTCCAACCAGTGCGATTCGCTTTCCAGGAGTGAATTCAATGTTGAGGCCGTTAATCAGGGGGGCTGCCAGCGGTGAATAGCCGAAAACTGCATTTTTTACGGAAATATATCCGTCTAATTTTCTTATTGGTGCGTAAAAAGCCTTGATTGCTCCAGAATTTTCTCCCTCCTGCCCCTTCTTTTTAAAATCATCCTTGAAGATTTTGGGAGTGGGGTATTCCATTACGTCATCGATTCGCTGCATGTCAGCATTTGCAGAAAGCAGGGAAGCCCCCAGACTTAAAAAGGAATTGATCGGCGAGGCGAAATTTGACTGCAAAAGCTGAAAAGCCATGAGCATACCGATTGTAAGATGACCGTCCATAACCCGCAAGGCTCCGATTGACATAATCAGAATGCTCTGAATCTGAGAAACAGTCTGCGGTAAAATTGAATTGGCCGTGTTGCTCCTTAAAAGCCGCTGATTTTCCATAATCACCTTTGCCTGCTGGCCCGACCACTGCATGAAATAGTCATTTTCGGCACCAGAAGCCTTGAGCGACTCAATCATTTCGATTCCGGACATGGTGATACCGCTGAGCTTGCCCCCTTCCATTTCGATTTTAAATGATTTGTTCTTGACCCGCTCGCTGGTAACTTTAAAAATCACAAGGACCAGAAAAGTAAGCAGAACAGAAATCACCGTGAGGGGAATATCATACATCAGCATTAATATAAGGAAGAAAACTGAGCTGAAAAGATTAATCACGACCCCGATAAGCTGATTTGAAATGAGGCTTGCAATTGAGTCACAGGAAGAAATGCGGTTACAAAGTTCACCCGGCAGTCTCTGGACGAAAAACTGCATCGGCATCCTGAAAATCTGGTTGATGAATTTTGAAGCCGAAGAAAGACTGAGCCTGACCTGAAAGCGCATCAAAACCGAATTCTGAATCGCCTGCAAAACCGTCGAAACCACGCAAGTGACGGCCATTACGACAAGGAGAGGCTTTAAAAGATTCATTGAATTCTTGACTAAAATTTCATCGATAAAAAAGCGTGAGAAAGTGGGATAAACAAAACCCGGTATAAAATAGAAGAAACTTAAAAATCCCAGGAAAGTGAAGATTGAAGCAAGACCGCCAAGCCTTTTTTTGAGCCTGTTCCAGACCTTGGGCTTTTCTCCGCTCGGAACGAAATTCGGCCCAGGAAAAAAAGTGAGCACGACGCCCGTAAAGGATTCGTCAAATTCATCCAAATCGACGGAACGCCTGCCGAGAGCCGGGTCATTTATTACAACAGAATGACGCTTAAATTTTTCGTAGACTACGAAGTGATTGAAATTCCAGAAAATTATGGCAGGAGCCTTCAATCCACGAAGGACATCCACCTCCATTTTAAAACCCTTTGCTTCCAGTCCGTAGTGTTTGGCCGCCTTAATCAAATTGCTGGCCTTTGTTCCATCTCGTGAAACACCACACTCTATGCGAAGTTCTTCCAGGGAGACATACTTTTTATAATAAGAAAGAATCATCGAAAGACTTGCCGCGCCACATTCAAGGGCTTCCATCTGCAAAACCGTAGGGGTCTTCGTCTTCCGAAAAAAAGGGAATTTCATTTTTTAAGTATAATTCAATTCTGAAATAATGTCACTTAAAAAAAAGAAAAGCCAAAGCACTGAAAATATCTTCTGAAATCAAGGCAGCACAAATGAAAACTGCAACCGCAATCAAAACGGATTTCCAAAAATGTTCCTTTATACAGGAAGTGAATCTTTCTTTTGTAAAGCCGAACTGAGCCTTCAATTCTTCGGCATCAAGATCCGGGTAAATCTGGTGAATGGCAGAAAAAGCGATTTCCGGGCAGGAAGAAGCCTCAACTACCATTGAAATTCTCTCAACATCAAAATTGTACTGAAACTCTGAAATCTTTTCTTTTTTAAGGCCAGCCTTTACCAAAGCCGTTTTTAACTGAAGGTTTGTCATCATTAGCTCCGTATATTTATTTATACGAAGGACTTTGGAAAAAGGCTAAAGATTAATTAAATTTTCCAGGCATCAGCAAGTTTTTTTGCTTCTTCGTAGGGATTTTCTGCACCTGCAACTGCTGAAACAACGAAGAATCCCGCAACTCCGGTCTCCTTGAGGGGCGCAATGTCATTGAGCTTTACGCCGCCACCAACGACAACTGGAAGGGGACTTTTCTTTCCAAGCTCGGCAAGTTCTGCGAAAGTCCTTGTGATGACCTTGCCAGTCTCGTCCATTCCGCAGTCAGGTTTTGTGGCTGTCTCATGAACAGGGCCTGCACCAAAGTAGTCAATTTCTGAAATGTCAGTCGTCTGAACATAATCAATCAAGTCTTTTGTCGGGGCAGAAAGACCTATGATTGCGTCCTTTCCTAAAAATTTGCGGCAGATTGAAACCGGAATGTCGCTCTGACCGACGTGAAGGCCGTCAACCTTGATTCCCATTTCGCGGGCTGCAAGAACGATGTCCAGCCTGTCATCAACAAGAAGGGCGACTGTATCAGATTTGCCTAGCTTTGCAATTGCATCTGCTGACTGGCGGCAGTCTTCAATCATTTCAAGTGCGCTGGCAGTTTTTGAGCGGATCTGAACACAGGTAAAGCCTGCGCGAACGGCGTCCCCAACGATTTCTGCAACCGGGCGGTCATTTGTGTTTTCTCGTCCAACAACAAGATATGCGCTTACGTCTACTTTCATTTTTTACTTCCTATTTTTTAATGTGAGATTCCAGTCTGTCAAGTTTTCCATTCATTGTGTCCGTGTAGCCAGGGCGGATGTCCATTTTCATGATTACTTCGGTCCGGATTCCTTTTTCGGCAAGAACGAAAGTTGCCTTTTTAACGACTTCCATAACCTTGTCGTACTCGCCCTCGATTTCGGTGAACATTGAAGTCGTTTTGTTGGGCAGGCCAGACTCACGGATGACTTTTACGACCTCGGCAACATATTCAGAAAGTTCGTCTCCAACTCCAAAAGGAGCAATCGCAACTGCAATCAGTGTATTCATATTTCCTCCAGTTTTTAAATCTTTATTTCAATTCAAAAGGATTGTTTGCAACGTCTTCTGCCGAGGCAAGATAAAGCTCGTCCAGGAAAGCGACCTGGAAAGAAGCCGGAGCATTGACTTTAGCCTCTGCCCTCTTTCCTGCAAGATTGTAAATCTGAGTAGCAGTCAAAGCCGCGATGAAAGGAGAAGCGACGCCTGCATAAACGGCACAGACTCCGCCAAGAGAACAGCCTGAACCCGTGATTTTTTCCATGAAGTGGGAGCCGCCCTTACTGTAAACGACATTTTCGCCGTCCGTGACCAGATCTTCGATTCCGCTTACGGCAACGGCTCCGCCAAGTCCGCCGCGCTTTTCGTTGATGTATTTTGCAAGAGCTTTTGCGGCATTTTCTGCATCATTTACGCTGTCAACAGTATCAACGCCTTTTGGTCCCTGAGAAGAAGTCGAAAGCTCAATTCCCCAGAGTTTTGCCAGCGCGATGACTTCAGAAGCGTTTCCACGGACAATCGACGGCGGGAATTCCTTAAAGCCTGCAAGCAATTTTGTGCGGAGCGAGCCGATTCCGATTCCGACAGGATCTAAAACCCAATTCTTTTTAAGCTCGAAAAGGCGTTTTGCAGTGCGGGGAAGGGATTCTTCGTAAACCGGGAACATGGTTCCGGCATTGATGTAGACTGCGCTTCCGACCTCTGAGACGAATTCTCCCTCGTCTGGAAGATAGACCATTGCAGCCGAGCCACCGACGGCGAGCTGGGCATTTGCAACAAAATTGATTGTAACTGTGTTTGTGATTGAAGGAGCGAGGGGCTTTTGCGCGCGGACGGCTTCTACAGACTCTTTGACTTGCGATTTGATTTGAGATTCGGTCATTTTTAACTCCAAAAAATAAAGCCCGCCGTGAAAGCGGGTAAAATTCTTTTGACCGAACTTGCTCCCTTCCACAGTGTTAGCTGACAGGTTCATAGGGTTTTGCGTCGTTACGCTATCTCAACCCGTTAGGAAAAATCCGCCGGGTTCCCCTGCAATGCATTTATATTAGCTAAAATATGGCTTTTAGGCAAGCAGGCCCACTTGAACTTTTTTTTGCAAATCACTATTTTTGAACGCATACACTCATTTTGCATCATCTTGAGGGCACCGCCTGATGATGCGCTGTTTTGGAGGAATTATGAAAACAGCACTTACAATCGCAGGAAGTGATTCTTGCGGAGGCGCCGGAATTCAAGCGGACATCAAAACGATGACTATGAATGGCGTTTATGCCATGAGCGCAGTCACCGCATTGACAGCCCAGAACACGACCGGCGTCACAGACATCATGGAAGTCACCCCCGATTTCCTAAAAGCACAACTTGACGCCGTAATCACGGATATTTTTCCGAACGCCGTCAAAACCGGAATGGTAGCATCCAGCGAGCTGATCAAAACAATCGCTCAGGCCATTAAAACTTATTCGCTCAAAAATCTTGTAGTGGATCCGGTAATGGTCGCAACGAGCGGTTCAAGGCTCATCTCTGAAGAAGCAATCGAAACACTCAAAAAAGAACTTCTTCCGCTCGCAACCGTAATCACCCCCAACATTCCGGAAGCAGAAGTTCTTCTTGAAAAGGCAGGTCTTTCCGGCATGGACTCAAAAAGCCTCAAAATCACCAGCGAATTTGAGATGGAAGAAGCAGCCCGCAAAATCCACGAAGCATTCGGCTGCTCTGTTCTCGTAAAGGGCGGCCACAACGTAAATGACGCAAGCGACTTCCTCTACGGCAAGAACGAAAAAGGCGAAATCGTCGCAAAATGGTTCAAGGGCAGAAGAATCAACAATCCCAACACGCACGGAACAGGCTGCACCCTCTCAAGCGCAATCGCGGCAAATCTTGCAAAAGGCGAAAGTCTTGAAAACGCCGTTGAAAAAGCCAAGGAATACATTTCAGGCGCACTCGAAGCCATGCTGGACTTGGGCAAAGGAAGCGGCCCTTTAATGCACAACTTCATTCTAAACAAATAATTAAAAAAGGAAATTTATCATGAACAACAAACAGACCTCTGTATTTAATAACGCTTTGATTTGGTTCGGCGCAGGAGTTTCTATCGCCGAAATCATTACAGGAACATACTTTGCACCACTCGGATTCGCAAAAGGCACTCTCGCAATCCTTCTCGGCCATTTAATCGGCTGTGCCCTTCTCTTTTTTGCCGGCTACATCGGTGGAATTGCCCGAAAATCTGCAATGGAAACCACAAAATTCAGTTTCGGCTCATGGGGAAGCAAATTCTTCGCGCTCTTGAACGTCCTTCAGCTGGTCGGCTGGACAGGAATCATGATTTACGACGGATCTCTCGCTGTAAACGAGATTTTTTCATTCGGCAAGTGGATTTGGGCTTTGGTAATCGGAGCATTGATTGTCCTCTGGATTATAATCGGAATCACAAACCTGGGAAAACTCAACGTAATCACAATGAGCCTTCTTTTTGTCCTCACCCTCGTACTCTGTAAAATCATTTTCTTCGGAAAAAGTCTTGCAAGTCCGGCACTTGAAGAAGCTATGAGCTTTGGGGCTGCAGTAGAACTCGCCGTTGCAATGCCGCTTTCATGGCTGCCACTCATCTCAGACTACACCAAGGAAGCCGAAAAACCATTCCGCGCAACTCTTGCCAGTGCCTTGATTTACGGAATCGTTTCATGCTGGATGTACATCATCGGCATGGGCGCCGCAATTTTCACAGGCGAAGGTGACATCGCACAGATTGCCGTAAAATCAGGACTCGGAATCATCGGTCTTATCATCATCGTTCTTTCAACAGTAACGACAACCTTCCTCGATGCATTCAGCGCAGGAATTTCAGCAAAAACAGTCTTTGAAAAGCTCGACGGAAAAATCACAGCCGTAGTAGTCGCTCTCCTCGGAACAGCAGGAGCAATCCTTTTCAACATGGACAACATCACCGACTTCCTGTATTACATCGGCTCAGTTTTCGCCCCGATGATTGCCATTTTGATTGCAGATTTCTTCGTAGTCAAAAAAGATTCTTCTGCAAAAAAAATCGACATCGCAAAAATCGTCATCTGGCTCGCAGGTTTCGCCGCCTACCGCTTCCTGATGCGCGTTGATTTCGTCCTGGGCTGCACGGTCCTCGACATGGCCATCACATTCGCCCTCACACTGATTTACGGAAAACTTTCACACGCAAGAAAATAAGGCGTAACAAATTTTTATTCGCGAAAAGGCCGGTAATCCCGGCTTTGCGCCCTTCCGCACTTCCTATAGGCTATGCAATAAAAAAAATCATAGCGGCTCTTCTTCCTGATGTATATGCTGTTCAAGGGATGAAATTGTATTATCTGGAACAGATTCTCTAGACTTCTGGCTTGCGCAGAACATTCAGCATTCCCTTAAATGCTATGACCGGGGAAATCACTTCCGAAACCTGATTGATTTATATAAAAAAGACGAGGCAAAGCGAACAGATTTTTTGGATACTTTCGATGCAACAAGAGTGACCAAGAAGGAGGCGGAATCCAGTTTAAAAAGAAAAAAGCCGGCGGCTTACGCGCCCGGAGCTCGGCTCCGGACGAGACTCGCTCAAAACGCTTCTCAAGCGTTTTGACGGCTGCGCCGTCGCTCCCTACCTACTTTCCCCCGGCTCCCGGGGCTTATCAGAAGATTTTTTTATTTTAAAAAGAAAAAGCCGGCGGCTCCCTACTTTCCCCCGTATCGGAGTATCATCGGCGCAGGGGTGCTTGACTTCCGTGTTCGGAACGGGAACGG
>NZ_JACHFQ010000009.1:0-136252 GCF_014201975.1 Treponema ruminis
TTCAAAGAACTTAGTGCCCGCCGCTTGTTGTCAGCGGGTGAGAATGAATATATCACGCACTACTTTTTCTGTCAACACTTTTTTGAATTTTTTTTTCACTTTTTTTTCTGTTTTTTTTCATCAATTTTTCACCGCTTATAAACCGTAGATTTGAGGGCAAAAAAAAATTATACTTTACCTATGGGAAATTTTATTGATAACAATACGCTTTTTATTTTGGATTCTTACGGACTGATTTACCGCGAGTATTTTGCTTTTATTTCCAGACCGCTCACAAACTCGCGCGGGGAAAATGTTTCAGCGGTTTTCGGATTTTTCAGGAATCTGCTCACTATATTGAAGAATTATTCACCAAAATACATGGTTGCCGCCATGGATTCAAAAACTGCGACTTTCAGACATGAAATGTACGCGGAATACAAGGCAACCCGGCCCAAAACTCCGGAAGACCTTCATGCTCAGATTCCATGGATTGAGGATATTCTGGAGACTCTGGGAATCCGTGTGATTCGCCGTGACGGATATGAAGCTGACGACGTTATTGCAACCCTGGCAAAAAAGGCGGAGGCGGCAGGTCGACACTGTGTGATTCTGAGCGCGGACAAAGACCTTCAGCAGCTTACAAATTCTTACATTCACTGCATGAAACCAGATAAGAGTCAGATTTGGGCTGAGCTTGACGAGGCAGGAGTCGAAAATGACTGGGGCGTTCCGGCTTCAAAACTGCTCGACTTGCTTTCATTAATGGGCGACACGGCTGACAATGTTCCGGGCGTTAAGGGCGTAGGTCAGAAAACCGCGGTCAAACTGCTTTCTGAATACGGAACCCTTGAAGGAATTTACGAGCACGCAGACCAAATCAAAGGTGCAATCGGTGAAAAAATCCGCGCCGACAAGGAAAACGCTTTCTTTTCAAAAAAACTGATTACCCTCTGCACTGAAGTACCTGATTTGTGCGACATGGATAACTGCTGTACCGCCCGGCTTGATTATGCGGCGGCGGCAGAAAAAATGGCAGCCCTTGAAATCCGGGCAATTGCAAGGGATTACAGGGCAGAAGCAGGGATTTCTGCGGTCAAATCTCAGGACGATTCCGATTTGGGAGGACTCTTTGCAAGCCCGGCAAAAAAATCAGAAGAAGGCGCAAAGGATACCGGCGAGGCCCAGTCTTTAGACTCTGCCCCGGCTGAAACTCTTCTTTCACCAAATTACGGAAATTACCGTGCAATTACAGACTCAGGCGAACTTTCTTCATATATTGATAAAATTCTTTCGCTTGAAAATCCGCTTTTTGCTTTTGACACGGAAACTGATTCCCTCGATACGAGCAGTGCAAATCTTCTCGGCTTCTCAATTTCTTACGAAAAAGGAAGCGGCGTTTATGTTCCTGTTTCAAACGGCGCAGCAGATTTGTTTTCAGAAGAAGTCGGTCTTGCCAAAAAAGAGGCCCTTCAGCAAATCAGAAGGCTTTTCTACGATCCAAAATGCACGATCGTCCTTCACAACGCAAAGTTCGATTTAAAAGTGCTTGAGTCCCAGGGCTTTTTACAGATTGATGACTGGATTGCCTGCCCGGACTGCAAAGAAAATGGCCGTAAGGTGGCAAGACTTGCTGACACGATGATTGCGGCCTGGCTTTTGGAAAGCGACAGAAGCGGCAAGGCGGCATACTCACTCGAATATCTTTCGGAAATTCACCTGCACCTAAAGGGAACCGAATTTGACGAGATTGTCCCAAAAGGAAAGACTTTCGCAGACGTTCCTCTTGAAACTGCGGCAAAATATTCCAGCGAGGACTCGGATTTTACCCTTCAGCTCTGGAATCTTTTTGAAAAGCGGCTTAAGGACGAAAACATGCACGGACTTTTCTTCGACATGGAAATGAAAGTCCTGCCGATTCTTGCCCTCATGGAAACAAACGGAATCCACATCGACTCAAACTATCTGAACGACTACAAGGTTGAGCTTAAAAATCAGATTGACTCCATCGAAAAGGAAATTTTTGCCCTCGCCGGCCATGAATTCAACATCGCTTCTCCAAAACAGCTGGGCACGGTTCTTTTTGAGGAAAAAAAGCTTCCGACCGGCAAAAAAACACGCACCGGCTACTCAACAGACACAAGCGTGCTTGAAGAACTTTCTGAGCTTGATCCGCTTCCGGCAAAAGTCCTTGAATACAGGGCAAAAGCAAAGCTGCTTTCAACTTATGTCGAGACACTTCCGGCTCAGGCTGATTCTGACGGCAGGCTCCACACAAGCTTCATGCAGACCGGAACTGCGACCGGCCGCCTCTCTTCAAAAGATCCTAATTTACAGAACATTCCGGTTCGCAGCGAGGAAGGCCGAAGAATCAGAACGGCTTTCACGGCAGAAAAGGGCAAGGTTTTAATTTCAGCCGACTATGCACAGATTGAGCTTGTCGTTCTGGCACATTTGAGCGGTGATAAAAATCTCTGCACGGCATTTGAAAACGAAGTTGACGTCCACAAGTCCACGGCCAGCCTGATTTACGGAGTCGATATGAAAGACGTAACTCCTGAAATGCGAAGAAACGCCAAAACCCTCAATTTCGGCCTCATGTACGGAATGGGCGCCTTCTCAATGGCAAAAGACCTGGGAATCAGCCGCGGTCAGGCAAAGGACTTTATCGATAATTATTTCGCGGTTTATTCAGGCGTAAAGGCATTCTTTGACGAAAACGTGCGCCAGGCAGAAGAAAACGGCTTCATCAAAACGATTTGCGGGCGAAAAAGAAAAATCATCGCAATCAACAGCAAAAACAAGATGGAAAAGGAAGCGGCCATCCGTGTCGCAAAAAACTCTCCGATTCAGGGAAGCGCGGCCGACATCGTTAAAAAAGCAATGGTGGATGTCTGCGAAGCCCTTAAATCCACAGAGAGCAAGGCAAAACTTCTGCTTCAGGTTCACGACGAGCTGATTTTTGAGTGCGACGACGATGAAAAATCAATTTCAGACGCAATCGCCCTCATCCGGGCAAAAATGGAAGGTGCGGTCAGGCTGAACGTGCCTCTCAGAGTCTCAATCGAATACGACAAGAACTGGGGAAAATTCCACTAATGGACAATAATGAATTAGAAATCAGGAATGAAGGGGGAAGTCTCCCCCTCGCTCCAACCGCTGACGCGTTTTCCGCTACCTCCTCTGCGGGAGACGACTCAGGCACAGCCTTCGCCGAGACTCGCTCAAAAACTGTCTCACAGGTTTTGACGGCTTCGCCGTCGCTCCCTACCCGCAAGGCCCCGCAGATTATCTGTCTTACCGGGCAGATGGCGGCTGGGAAAAATTTTATCTGCTCACAAATGGAAGCTAGTGGCTTTGTCTCGCTCGATCTGGATAAGACCGCCCACGAGGCAATCAACCTCTGCACGCCGGAAATTCTTCAGGCCTTTGGCGCTGAGGCTGAAAAACGCGGGATTTCACTCTTGAATGGCGACGGCTCCCTCAACAGGCGGGCTTTGGGTCAGATTGTCTTTCCAGACAAGGAATTGCTTTCTCGTCAGGAAAATATCGTCTACCCCAAAATCATTCAGATTACGACACAATATATAGAAGAAAATCGCGAAAAATCAGTCATTTTGAATGCGACAGTGCTTTTTAAAACGCCGGAACTTCTCTCAAAATGCGGAAAAATTCTTTTCATAAAGGCAAATTTCCTCAAGAGACTCTACCGCGCAAAAAAGCGAGACGGAATGCCACTCAGACATATCCTCGCCCGCTTTAAAAGTCAGAAAAATCTTTTCGATGAATATAAAAAGGCAGCGGACAAATTCAATATTCCAATTGAAATCATAAAGAACTAAACATTTTTTCTGAAAATCCGATATTGAATTCGTAGGAATAAAAAACTTACGCAAAGGGGATTTAATTATGGAACAGAAAAGAACTTTATGGATTGTCGCTGCGGCTGGTATCTTTTTGCTCGCAGTAGTTGGCGCAGCCTTGATTCTTTATTCGCCTTCATTGCATCAGCCAGCAGGCGTTCAGGCAGGCTTTGATCCGGCTTCAGGATGGATTAGTTCTACAAAACAGGGCGAAACTTCGGTTCCAGAAAACAGCCTTGCTTTCACGACAGAAACAAGCGGCTCTCAGGGCCAGTCTTCTGCCCTCACTCCTTCTCCATTCACAGCTTTTGACAGCGTAAACGACTCTAACAAAATCGCTCAGTCTGAAAATACGCTCCATGCTGACAAACTCACTGTAATTTCTGACAATGCAACAGTTTATTCAAACGAGACAACAACAATCGACTTGAACTCACTCAAAGCATCATCAGGAAACGGCATCGTTGCAAAGAATGAGATGACTGCAAATCAGATTAACACAAACCGCCAGGTTGAGAAAAAATCTTACGAAGAGCCAGCTCCTGTGGCTGAAAATTACTATGCTCCGGCTCCAAGCAGCAAAAAAACAGTTGCAAAGAAAGAAGCTCCAAAAGCAAAAGTTACTTCGACAAAAGCTGCCGTTGCAAAATCAGCAGAGACAAAAGCCAGTGCGGCTAAAAAAGTTGCGGCTGCTGCTAAAAAAACTCCGGATTCATTCTGGGTTCAGGCCGCTGCTTACACAAGCAAACGAAATGCCGATGAAGCAAGAACTACACTTGAGTCAAACAAGATTCCAAGCGAAGTCTTCACATTCACTGATTCAAACGGAAAAACTTTCTACCGTGTTCGCGTCGGACCTTATGTTACAAAAAGCGAGGCTGAATACTGGCAGACACGAATCGGCATGATTGACAAATTTGCCAGTGCAAAAAGCGTAATTGTAAACACATCGATTAACTAATTGATGTCTGATAAATCTGAATAAGACTGCTGTGTCTGGAAAAAAAGCCCGGGCACAGCAGTTTTTTTTTGTAATTTTCTGACTTTTTTGAATCTGCATTGCCGAAAATCGATTTTTAAATCCAATAAATATGTATGAAAAAAATATTGGAAAAATGCGGAGACTTTTCTCCCGGACGCAGATTGATTTTCTGCCTCTTGATGGCTTCGGCAAATTTTTCTTATGCCGGTGAATTCTTTAATTTCGCGGAATTTAAGGCGGCGGCCAATTTTACGATTCCGGGCGGGGATGAAAAAGAAAAGGCCCTTTCGGGTGCCAGCGGTCTAAGGCTTTCCTTCCGGGATGCGGATTTAAGGGGATTTGTCACCCTTCCCAAAAGTGACTTCTCTGAAATCCGCGAGAGCGAGGGATTTTTGGAAAAACTGGAGCTTCTCGATGAGCCCCGGCTGGGAGCGGAATTTTTTCTCTTCAAAAAGACTTTTCCGACGGCGGTAAAAATCGGGCACAATTCCTATTCAAAATCAGTTTCAAAGCTGAAAAACCCTTCGCCATCGCTTACGGCAAATCCTCTCGCAAAGTCATTTGCCTTTTCAACAGGACTCGGCTCAAGCCTTACAAATCTGACTTCAAGCAGGCAGCCCCTTTCCTGTTCAATTTCTACAGAAAGGGACTCAAATCTTTTTCCGCTTGCCTTGGGGCTGGAATCTTTTGTGACGGAAGACAAGGATGGAGTGGTCCTGCTTTCTGCCAAGCTTCCTCTGGGCCGGAGTATTTTCCTGCAGTCAGTAATTTCAGGCGGAAGGTACCGTTTTGAAGGGAAATCAAAAATTCTGGAAAAGAATAACGCCAGCTTTGAGGCAGACTATTTTTATTCAGGACTCGGAGAATTCTGCTTTCACTCCCCTCTTCTAAAAATCAATTTCTTTTCGGGCATTCAGGAAAATCCCTATGACGTAAATCCGGTTTGGTTCAGGATTGACGGCCGGACAAGCTACAGGAACCTGCTTTTGAATTTTTCATATTTTGCCATTCCGACCACGAAAGATTCTCCGAAAGCCGCTCCATTGATCGGGGCAGCAGGGCAAATCTGCAGGACGGTCGAGCAGGCCAGCATAAATCCGCAGATTTTATTCCTCTTTGATGACCAGAGGGCTTCTTCACTCAGACTGGGCTTTTCCGCGCTGGAAAACTGGAAGGTTACTGCCACGAATGTTCCGGTTCAGCTAAATACGGCGAAAATCAGGGCGGCAGTAAGCTATGAAAGCAGATTTTTTAACCTGTGCTTCGACTGGACCCACGCTAATATTCTTCTTGCAGGCCAGGCTCCGGTAAAATCAGCAAGACCGGAAGAATATCAGTCTTACGCACTTTCAGGCTCGCTTGCAGGAGAAAGAAAAATTTCCTTTTCGGGAAGCTACACAAGATATCCCCCGGCAGAAGGGAATTCAGCCCTAAAGGAAGCCTATTCTGCTGATGTGAAAATCGCGTCGGGGAAAGCAGGACTCACTTCCCAGGCTGGAATCGACCTGACCGTAAAGAATGGAGCCAGACAGTCCGGTCAGTTTTCGGCGGGACTGACTTATCTTTTCAGGAGGAAATATTTCCGTTCTTACCTGAAAGCGGGCCTTATCGTCCCTTTTTAAAGGAAATTGCCGCGGGGAGACTTCCATATTCAAAAGTATTGAACAAGGCTCGGATTTCTTATATAATTTTATAATTCTTCAATATTTGGAAATTTTTTTTTGAGAGGTAAACAATATGGCTTTTGATATTACTAAAGTACGTAATATCGGTATCAGTGCCCACATTGACTCTGGTAAGACTACCACATCAGAACGCATCTTGTTCTATTGTAACAAGATTCATGCGATTCACGAAGTTCGTGGTAAGGACGGTGTTGGTGCTGTAATGGACAACATGGAATTGGAGCGCGAGCGCGGTATCACAATTCAGTCAGCAGCTACACAGGTTCAGTGGAAGGACATCACTATCAACCTTATCGACACACCGGGACACGTAGACTTCACAGTCGAAGTAGAACGCTCACTCCGCGTTCTTGACGGTGCTATCATGATTCTTTGTGCTGTTGCAGGTGTTCAGTCTCAGTCTATCACTGTTGACCGCCAGCTCAAACGCTATCATGTACCTCGAATCGCATTCGTAAACAAATGTGACCGCCAGGGTGCAAACCCAATCCGCGTATGCCACCAGCTTCGTGACAAACTCGGCCTCAACTCTCACATGGTTGAGCTTCCAATCGGTCTTGAAGACAAACTCGAAGGCGTTGTTGACTTGGTTGGCATGAAGGCTATCTATTTCGACGGCGAGAACGGTGAAAACGTACGCGTTGCAGAAATCCCTGCAAACATGAAAGAAGATGCTGCAAAATATCGTGCAGAACTTTTGGACGCAGTTTCTAACTTCGATGACGAGCTCATGGAGCTTCTTCTTGAGGAAAAAGAGCCTACAGAAGAACAGGTTATCAAAGCTATCCGCGCTGGTACACTCTCAGAGCAGTTCGTCGGCGTATTCTGTGGTTCAGCTCACGTAAACAAGGGTATCCAGCCACTTCTCGACGGTGTTGAGCGCTACTTGCCAAACCCAACAGAAGTTCACAACTACGGTCTTGACCTCGACAAAAACGAAGAGCAGGTTGAGCTCTTCAACGTTCCGGACAAGCCATGTGTTGCACTTGCATTCAAACTTGATGACGGCCAGTTCGGTCAGCTCACATACATCCGTATCTACCAGGGCCGCTTGCCAAAAGGCTGCGAGCTTACAAACGTCCGCACAAAGAAGAGATTCAAGGTCGGTCGTCTTGTCCGCATGAACTCTGCTGCAATGGAAGATATTTCAGTCGGCGAACCAGGAGACATTTGTGCTCTCTTCGGTGTTGATTGTGCTTCTGGCGATACATTCTGTGGCGAAGGCATCAACGTTGCTATGACTTCTATGTTCGTTCCAACACCTGTTATCTCACAGGCTGTTAAACCAAAGGACAAGTCAATGGCAGCTAACTTTGCTAAAGCTCTTAACCGCTTCACAAAAGAAGACCCGACATTCCAGACAGAACTTGACCCAGAGTCTAACGAGACAATCATCAAAGGTATGGGTGAGCTTCACCTTGCCGTATACGTTGAACGCATGAAGCGAGAATACAAATGTGAAGTTGAAGTTACTCCACCAAAAGTAGCTTACCGCGAGTCTATCACAACACAGGCTTCATTCAACTACACACACAAAAAACAGACTGGTGGTTCTGGTCAGTACGGTCGTGTTGCCGGATTCATGGAGCCATTGGCTGACAAAGACTACGAGTTCGTAGACGCAATCAAGGGTGGTGCTATTCCTAACGAATACATTCCATCTTGTGACAAAGGTTTCAAACGTGCAATGGAAAAGGGTTCACTCATCGGTGCTCCTGTTGTTGGTATCAAATGTACAATCAACGATGGTCAGTATCACCCAGTTGACTCTTCAGACATCGCATTCCAGACTGCAGCTATCGGTGCATTCCGCGAAGCTTACGAGAAGGCTAAGCCAGTTATCCTCGAACCAATCATGAAGGTTTCTATCGAAGGACCTACAGAATTCCAGGGTAACATGTTCGGTCTTATCAACCAGCGCCGTGGTGTAATTCTTGAAACAACTGATGAGAACAACATGTCTGTAGTTAACGCTGAAGTTCCACTTTCTGAAATGTTCGGCTTCTCTACAATCCTCCGTTCTTCAACTCAGGGTAAAGCAGAGTTCACTATGGAATTCCTTAAATACGGACGAGTTCCGGGCAATGTTGCTGACGAACTCATCAAAAAGTATCAGGAAGAGCGCAAAGCAGCTCAGAAATAAGTCATAATCAAAGTTTCTTCATAACGAAACTTTGATTATTCCGACGAGTTTTCTTTCAGAAAACTCGCAGTCATAACAAAGCTACATCTTTAGTATGATATTAATAAGGAAACTGAGAAATCAGTTTCCTTTTTTTTTAAAGTCGTGTTATAATATTATTAAAGAGAGTTTAAAACCAAGGAGGCATGATAAAAACTAGTCCAACGTAATTTATCACGTCCAGTTTTTTGCCGTTGGCAGAAAATTTGAATCAGTTGCCTTCATGCAACATTTTCCAACACAGAATTATTTTAGGAGTTAATTATGGTTAAACAGGATCTTTACGACAAAAGCACAATTCGTCTTTTTGACGCAGCTACAGAGGGCGGCTTGAAGGCCGGAGAAATCGGTCTCGTAACATCAAAAAAGGGTTTAGGAAAGACTTCCGTACTCGTTCAGTTCGGTATGGACACACTTTTGCAGGATAAACAGCTTGTTCACGTAACATTTGACCTCCACTCTTCAAATGTCATCTCATGGTACGACGGTATCTTCACAGAACTTGCAAAAAAGAAGAATGTCGGAAACGCAGCAGAACTCAAGGAATCAATCGTTTCAAAACGAACAATCCTTAACTTCTCTCTCGACAACTTCTCTCTTTCAAAAGTTGTAAACACACTCAATGCTCTTAAAGCAGGCGGAATCGCAGTTGCAGGAGTTATCCTCGACGGCATCGACTTTGCAAAAGTTTCAGAAGATGACGTTAAGGCAGTAGCTGACTACGCAAAGAAAGAAAACGTAACAGTTTGGGGAGCTTCTACAGCAGACGGAAACAAGCTTGCTGACTCTGTTCCGGCAAACCTCGAAGGCTACTTCTCTGCAATCGTTCACTTGAACCAGAAGACAGATGCTGTCGCAGTTGACGTCCTCAAGATTCACGACAAAAAGAACGTTGAGTCAGGCCTCAAGCTCGACACAAAAACTTTGTTGATTACAAAGGCATAAACTCAGCATAACCCCAAAATCCCGCCCTTCATTTTGAGGTGCGGGATTTTTTTTGCCTTTTTTCTCTGATTGTACCAAGTCGCAATTTGTGGTAGACTTTTTACATAAAAGACTATCGGGTGGTTTCGACTTGCTCAGGCCGCCCCTGGAAATTGAGGAAATATAAATGAAATTGACTTGTGGTATCGTAGGACTTCCAAATGTCGGAAAGTCTACTATTTTTTCTGCTTTGACTAAATCTCCGGCTCCTGCTGAGAATTATCCATTCTGTACTATTGATCCCAATGTTGGTGTTGTTGAGCTTCCGGATGAACGCCTTGATTTTATGGCAAGCGTTTTCCAGCCAAAAAAGAAAATCGCCGCAACAGTTGATTTCGTTGATATTGCGGGCTTGATTAAAGGTGCTTCAAAAGGCGAAGGATTGGGAAACCAGTTCCTTGCAAACATCCGCGAAACTTCCGTAATCGCACATGTTGTCCGCTGTTTTGACAACCCTGACATCCAGCACGTCCGTGAAGACGCAAAGACAGACGCTTCAATCGACCCGGAAAGCGATATTCTTACTATTAACTACGAGCTTTGCCAGGCTGACATCGATACAATCACAAAGCGCGAAGATAAAGTTACCCGCCAGATTCGTGCAATGGGAAAGGCCGAAGAAAAGAAATTTGCAGGCTACCGAAGTGCCGTCGACAAGATTCTTCCGCTCCTTCAGGACGGAAAATGCGCCCGCCAGGCTGATTTGACAGAAGAAGAAATGGAAGGAATTTACGACCTTCATCTTCTTACAATCAAGCCACAGCTTTTCGTCTGCAACATCGATGAAGACACAATTGCTGAAGGTACAAACAAATATGTCGAGCAGGTCAAAAAAATCGCCGCTGAGGAAAAGAGCGAAGTCATCGTAATCTGCGGTAAATTCGAGGCAGACCTTGCCGACATCAAGGACGAAGCTGACCGAAAAGACTTCATGGAGAGCGTTGGCCTCAAGGAAAGCGGCCTCACAGTTCTGGCTCGTGCAGCTTACCATCTCATGGGCTTGCGCACCTTCTTCACAGGCGGACCGGATGAGTGCCGTGCATGGACAATCCATGAAGGCGACAAGGCACCACAGGCAGCCGGCGTAATCCACACCGATTTCGAAAAAGGATTCATCAAGGCCGAAGTTTATTCAGTTGAAGACCTGCGTCAGTATGGAAGCGAAGCTGAAATCAAGGCGCACGGAAAATACCGTCAGGAAGGCAAGGAATATGTCGTTCAGGACGGAGACTGTATATTCTTCAAGTTTAACGTTTAGAACATAAGCAATTGGTCACCAGGCAGATTCTGGTGACCGGACATGGATTTTTTATGCCAAAAAACACTTCAAAATCAAGCCGCGGCGCACTTTCGATGTTTCAGCTTGCCTTGCCGCTTGTGTTGGAGCAATTCTTCCGAATTCTTGTATCTTCTGCTGACACCATAATGCTCAGCTCTTATTCGGACAAGGCTGTTGCGGGCGTAGGCTTAATGGCTCAGTACGTCTTTTTTCTGAACCTTCTTTTCAGCATGATTGCCACAGGAACTTCAATTGTCCTGGCCCAGTATATCGGAGCAAAAAAATCAAAGGATGATTTAAATTCAATCGCCAGTGCCAGCACGGTAATGATTTTGCAGCTGGGCATTTTCATGACCTTTCTCGTCATCTTCGGACTTAAATTCCTTCTCGCCTGCTACACTCTCGAAGATTCGGTCAGAACTGCGGCTTACGAATATTTCATCATTTTTGGCGGAATCGGTGCCATTTTTAACGCACTGAACATCCTGCAGTCGGCGATTCTCCGCTGTTACGGCTACACAAAGCAGGCTCTTTACGTCACTTTGACTGCAAACGTCATCAATGTCGTGGGAAACGCCCTTTCCCTCTACGGATTTTTCGGACTTCCGATTCTGGGCGTAAAGGGTGTTGCAGGGGCCTCCCTGGTTGCGGCAATCGTCTCATGCATTCTTCTTGCGATAATCATCAGGCAGAAATCTGACATCTGCTACAATCTCAAGGGCTGGCAGAAGACTCCAAAGCACTTTTACAAGCTGATTCTCAAGGTCGGCGTTCCGACGGCAAGCGAAAGCCTTTCCTACAACGTATCACAAATCGCAATTATGGCAATGATTTCTACGCTTGGAACTGCTGCCATGAGTGCCCAGGTTTACACGCGAACAATCTGCCAGTACGTTTACATCGTTGCAATCGGAATGGGAGCAGCCTGCCAGATTAAGGCCGGCTACTACGTTGGTGCCCATCAGGCTGACATCGCTTACAAAAAGATGTTTTCCTACTCGCTTGTGGCAACATCCGTTTCAATCGGCATGATTTCGCTGATAAATATTTTCTCAAATCCGTTGATTTCAATTTTCACGACGGCGCCTGAGATTTCTTCGATAGTCACAACTTTACTGCGTCTTTCAATTCTCGTTGAATTCGGCCGTTCATTGAATTTGATTTGGATTGGCGGTCTCAAGGGGGCTGGCGACATACGATTCCCTGTTCTTTACGGAATGTGCTCCAACTGGGGAATCATGGTCTTTTTAAGCTGGCTTTTGGGCCTCAAACTGGGCTGGGGAGTTGCGGGCTGCTGGCTTGGAATCGGTCTTGACGAGACAACCCGCGGAATCGTAATGATTTTCAGATGGCTCAGCAAACGCTGGATGACAAAATCCCTGATAAGCTAGATTTCCAGAGTTCCGACGACAGTGCTGTCTTCTTCTCTAGGCGTATTCCGCTTTTTGAAGAGGGCAGTTTTTTTATTTTCATCATCTGAAGTTTTTTCTTCTTTTTCCTTCTTTGAACCTCGCTTGGCTTTTGGAGCTACCAGGAAGCCGAACATTGAGCCGCACAAGCCGCCTGCGATATGGGCAACAGTGGAAATATTTTCTGCTTTCGGGGCGTTAATCAATTCCCGGCCCAGATAAATTGCGACCACGAAAATAAAAGTCAGGGGAATCACGTTTTTGTCCAGAGTTGTGATTGAGGCAAGAATTATCAGCATGAAGACGACTCCGCTGGCACCAAGAAGGGGACGCGGAATAAGGCAGACGTTGATTACGCCTGTGACGAAAGCCGTTACGACGAACATGAGCAGAACCATTTTTGAGCCGTAGCGTTCTTCCATGAGGGGACCGAGCAGCAGGATAAAGGCAAAATTTCCGAGAAGATGGTTCCAGTCGGTATGACCGAAAATATGAAGGAAAAGCCTGAAATAATCGAGGACGCTTTTGTAATTGAAACCGGCATTTGAGCCTATTCGTGAAGGAGCAGTAAAAATAGCAGGAATCAGGTGCTTGCCAAGCAAAAAATCATTCATTAAAAGGATTACAACGCACAGAATTGCGAAGGTCAGAGTTACCGGGGCATTATAAGTGACACGAAACTTTTTTTTCATACTAGATTATCGGAATTAAAGGGAAGAAAGTAAAGCGGGGCGTTGCGGGGTGTCCCCGCAGAGTGGGGTGTGACACAACGAAGTGTGGCACAGGGGAGAGACTTCTCCCCTAATTTTTGCTATAATTATACCCATGATTAACTTAAAATGGATTGTCCTGGCTCTTGCGGTGGCTATGTACGCCCTTGTAATTGCAAAACAGGACAAAAAGGTAATTTTTACGAGCGTTACGGCGCTTCTGGTGATCGGGCTTGGAATTGCTTTCCCTGGTGCGATTTTTACGACTGGCAGCGGACGATTTTACGCGCTGACCCATGCTTTTTCGGCCCTGGTCAACTGGAACGTCCTGATGATTTATGTCGGCAGCATGACGATTGCGGCCCTCTTCCTCTATTCAAAGGTTCCGGCCAAAATCGCGGACTGGATTGTAAAGGTAAGCCCTTCCACAGGCCTTGCGATTGTCCTGATTCTTGCCATGACCGGCATCATTTCGATTTTCGTCGAGAATGTCGCGACAGTGCTTGTAATGGCTCCGATTGCGCTTTCGCTCTGCAAAAAACTCAAGATGAATCCGACCATGTTCATGGTTGGTCTTGCCGTAATGTCAAATCTTGAGGGAACCGCAACCCTCGTCGGTGATCCGCCAAGCATGATTTTTGCAAGCTATGCCGGCTACACTTTCAATGACTTCTTCGTCCACTCGGGCCGCCTCTCGATTTTCTTCGTCGTGCAGACAGGCTTGCTGGCCGGCTGTCTTTTCTTTTACGCAGTCTTTGCCCGCCTCAAGGAAAAAACTGAGGTTGATGGTGAGCCTATAATTTCTGTAGTTCCGGCAATTCTTTTGCTCAGCCTGATTTTCGGTCTGGCGGCAATTTCCTTTATTCCGAATGAAATTCCCTTCCTTTCAGGCGGATTCGTCATGGTCTTGGGCGCTCTGGGTGTTCTATGGTATATTTTTTCTCAGAAAAAGAGCGGAAGCGAAACATGGGAGCTTATCAAGAGCCTTGACTGGGAGACAATCGCATTTTTGATTGGAATTTTCGTCGTGGTCGGAGCAATCAGCGAGACAGGCTTGCTCAAAGACTTTGCGGATTTCCTTGCCCGAATCACAGGCGGAAGCAAATTCGCGGGCTTCATTTTGATTCTTGCGGTTTCAATTTTCATTTCCGGCTTTGTGGACAACGTTCCTTACATCATCGTAATGCTCCCGGTTGCAGGAAACATGGCTGAATCAATGGGAATCAACCGAGAGCTCTTCCTTTTTGCCCTTTTAATCGGCTCTTGCCTGGGCGGAAACCTCACTCCTTTTGGTGCCAGCGCAAATGTCGTTGCAATGGGTATCGTAAAAAAAGAAGGCCACCCGATGAGCTTTGCAAAATGGCTCAAACTGGGCGGCACTTTCACGCTGATTACAACCGCAGCGGCCGCAATTGTCCTCTGGATTTTGTGGGCATAAAAAAGCCCTGCATGGATGCAGGGAAACAGCAAAGAGAGAAAATTCAAACGGCAAAGACAACGATTTTTGCCGTGTTTGCCTTTAGGTGAACAGAATTTTCTCATGAGAAACAAAAATACACGGAAGTATTTTTGTTTCTATGCATCCAGACTGAAAACGGCTCCGGTCTGTGGAGCAACACCTGCAAGGCCGTAGCCGGTTGCCTGCGCAACCTGAATATTTGTTTGAATTTTTGACTGAGTGCTCTGAATCAGTGCGTCGAGCTGCGAATCATCCATATTTTCTGGAGCAACATTTATTTTCGGCTGATTCTTCATGGAAATAAGCTGATTCAAAAGTGAATTAAGAATCTGAATCTTTGAGATTGAAACGCCCTGCTGGTTAGGCTTTGCGGCAACTCCAGTAACATGATCAAAGTGAGCGTAAATAACATTCTGCTGGGCAACAGGAACATAGAGTTTTCCCTGTCCGCCAGTTGAAACAACTCCAGAGTAATTAAAATTGCTTGCGTTCAATGAAATTCCGTTTACCATAATCTCACCTCACACTCCCACCAAACTTTTTTTATCTACTTACATTATCGGAATATGAGAAAAAGAGATTAGAAAAAAAACGCTAGTTGAACTGGTTTCTCCAGGCGGCAATTCGTTCGTCGATGGATTTGATTGCCCTTGTGTTGTCAGTGCTGGTGGCTTCGGAAAGATAAGGAATAATGACCCTCTCTTTAAGGCTTTCCCAGCGCGACGGCAGAGGAAGGGGTGCTACAAGAGAAGACTCTTCCGGCATTTTTCCAAGAAGGATTTTGTATGAGGAAGGGAAAACTCGCTCATTCACGCTTTTAACAGAAGAAAAACCACTGCAAATTCCGAAAGTCTGTGTGTCGAGGTTCATCCGCATGGCGCGGTCAATCAGATTCTTTTGGGTGGCTTCCGAGAAAAACCAGGTGACAAAATCACAGGCTGCCCTTGAATTTCTGGACTTGCGGTAAAGGCCCAGGGAAGTCATATCATCGTTCACAAAGATTTTGCCGTCTTTTCCCAGCCAGTGGAAGGCTATGTTTTCAGTCTGCTCGCCTGGAATATTGAAAAAATCATCGCTTTTAATGTAAGCGAACAAACAGCGGTCTGAATTTACGAGCTTATGGGCAGGAGCATAAAGATATTTGAAAGAAAAGTCCTGCTCGGCAGCAGTTCCGCCGTTTTTATTCCGAGACCAGTTTTTGATGTAAGCAATCGTTGAATTGAGGGAGTCGGTGTTCCAAGAAAAGATATTTCCCTTTTCGGTGAATTCGATTCCGTTCATTTTGGCGACATGGAAAAGGAAATTGGCGTTCCAGGAAGGAGCGTAGCCCATCTTTACGAATACTTCGTGCTCTGACTTTTGGTTGAAAAGGGCCGCTGAGTCACGGATTGTATCGGAATCAATCAGCATGTTCTCGGCAATCAAATCATGGTTTTTCTGAGCAAAAATCATCGTAGGAATGTTAAAACTAACAGGAATCAAATATTGAGTGCCGCCAACTTTGCCGTATTCAAGAAGCGGCGCATAAATCGAAGAAGGATTTATCTTGCTGCGGCCGAAAACACGTTCAAGGGAAGAAAAATTCTTTTTGATACGAGAGTTACGCAAAAACGAGCCAATTACGATGTCTGGATTCTGCTCGTCCTTTGCGGGAGGCAGAGCTGACGCAAGCTTTTCTTTGTAAACGACAACAGCCTTAGCCTTTGTCTGCGCTACGTTAAAAAATTCTACATAAGAAACGATTTCCGGCCGGTCGGTCCAGATTACGACTGGGGAAGAAGAGCCACAAGAGAGAAAGTTGAAAAGTGAAAGTGGAAAGATGAAAATTCCAACAAAAAGACGAAAAAACTTTTTCAATTTGAACATGTCCTTTTAGCTGGAGATTATAACATAAAAAATCAGTGTATCAAAGAGGGTTTTAAGAAAGAAAGTTGAGGCTTGCATTTACAGGACAATGCAAGCCCCGGTATTTATTTATTTTTTCATTTCTTCTGCTGCAGCATAGATTGCTGAGTAAACTTCGTCGATTTTTGACTCGTCTACTGAGCTGAATGCCACGCGGAGTGTACTTGCGTCGATTGAGATTGTGCCGATCTGCTTTTCGTGAAGGATTTTAAGGCGCAATTCTTCGGCATTGCATTTTGTGTGGAAGCTCATGAAGTAGCCAGAGTTGAAAGGAAGTGCCTCAAGAACGCTTGACTTGTGTGAGTCAACGAATGCGCGGACTTTTTTGTAGCGGGCGCAGAGCATGTCCCTGAAAATCTTCTTTTCTTCTTCGATTTTTGGCTCAGAGAAGGCATGAAGTGAAATCGACTGGCTTGGGCTTGAAGAACAGCTTACTGATGAGCGGATAAGGCCCATGAGCTTTTTCTCCAAAGCAAGGTACTGCTCGTCTGTGAGGCCCTTGCCTGCGAATGTGAGGAAGCCGCATCGGAATCCCCATACGAAATCTTCTTTTGTAGGACCGTCAACCTTTACGGCGAGGACATTTTCGTGAAGGCATGCGAATTCTGCGAAAAGTGACTGAGGGTAAATGTCTTCCTCATAGTTGAGTCCGAAATATGCGTCGTCATCCCAAACGATGATTTTTGTGCCCTTTTCAGCAAGTTCTTTTACGACCTGAACAATCTCTTTTGCCTCGGCGTTCGTTGGTGAGTAGCCGCTTGGATTCTGAGGGAAGTTGAGGAGGACTCGGACTGAGCCTGATTTTGCCTCTTCTTCCATGGCTTTTTTGAATGAATCGATGTCGAATCCACCGTTAGCGAACATGTTGAATGTGTGAAGCTCTGCTCCACGGCGAGTCTCTACAACGAGAGCGTAATTGTCCCATGAAGGATTTGCGGCCAGAAGCGGATGATTTGAATCCACGAAAAGGTCAGAAAGATATGAAATACCGGCTGTGAGGCCAGGAACTACGACAGGATTTGAAGTAGCCTTGCCAGCCAGGCCCGGATTCTTTTTGAGCATGAGTTCTTTCCATTTTTTGCGCAAGTCAGGGTTGCCGGCTGTAGGTGTGTAAGAAACCAGCTCAGCATTTGTAAGCTCAGGCGCGAATTTTTTGACAGACGGAAGAGCGGCAGGTTTGCCCTCAATCATCGTGGTACCAATAGTTGCGTTCGCGACTTTGCCAAACTGTCGGGCTTCTGCGCCCTGAGAAATAATGCCCCGTGGGAAGAAGATTCGGCTTCCCAAATCCGACAAAAGCTCCCCTGCAACTGTGCCACGGAGAGTGTCATTCAATTCTTGTGCCAATGGATTTAACATGATGAAAATATTTTATTGATTGAAATATTTAGTGTCAATTAAAAATTGTATATTTATGCATAAAAACGCAATTTTTGTGAATATTTTGCATAATTTTCGAATATTTATTTCCATACTACAATAATTCCCGGAGATTTGATATACTTATTTTTATGGACGAAAAATTTACTGAATACAAGAATCTTGTGGCGCAGATTAAAACTGAGGCCGCAAAACGAATTGTCGGTCAGGAGCAGGTCATCGACGGCATCCTCACGGCCCTTGTTTGCGGCGGACATATCCTGCTTGAAGGCGTACCGGGGCTGGCTAAAACCCTGGCGGTCAAAACATTCGCCGAGCTTTCAGGTCTTGATTTTAAGCGCATTCAGTTTACTCCTGATTTACTCCCTGCTGA
Source organism: Treponema ruminis (assembly GCF_014201975.1). Classification (NCBI taxonomy): domain Bacteria; kingdom Pseudomonadati; phylum Spirochaetota; class Spirochaetia; order Treponematales; family Treponemataceae; genus Treponema; species Treponema ruminis. Next base: position 18,191 of record NZ_JACHFQ010000009.1, read on the forward strand.
CGTAAGCGGAACTTTGATTTACGAGCAGACTTCCGGCAGATTCACAGTGAGAAAGGGGCCTGTTTTCACCAACGTCGTTCTTGCGGACGAAATCAACCGTTCTCCGGCAAAAGTTCAGTCGGCCCTTCTTGAGGCAATGGCTGAGCGCCAGGTCACGATTGGCGAAGAAAGTCACGCCCTGCCCTCACCATTTATCGTTCTTGCCACGCAAAACCCTATCGAACAGGAAGGAACTTACAATCTTCCTGAAGCCGAGCTGGACCGCTTTCTGCTCAAAGTTCTCGTTCCATATCCAACTCCAGCCGAAGAAGTCGCAATCGTAAAGACAGCCGGCAAGGCAAGCCAGGTTCAGGTCTCAAAAATCCTTTCAGCAGAAAAATTGAAGGAAATGCAGGCCCTTCTGGACAAAGTCAACTGTGACGAAAAACTGATTGAATACATCGTTTCGATTGTAGCGGCCACCCGTCCTGTTTCAGAAAAAAAGACTGTGTCAAAAATCGCCGTCCGAACAATGCCAAAAAAGGACGACATTTCAAAATACATTTCATTTGGTGCTTCACCTCGTGCCGGAATCGCGCTTCTTCAGTGTGCCAAAGCCCGTGCCCTTTTCTCTGGCCGGGATTTTGTTCTTCCGGACGACATCAAGGAAGCTTCACCGGCAGTCCTCCGCCACAGAATCGTTCTTTCCTACGAGGCGGCAGCAGACGGCGTTTCAAGCGATGATTTGATTCAGAAGATTTTGGATTTAATGCCTCTGCCGTAATCCTTGGTTTATTTTTATGCCGATGAACGCCACCCGACTCGCAAAAAAAGCTTCTCAACTTCGACTCAGCGCAATCAGCCTTGCCGAAAACATGCAGAACGGCAGCTTCAAGTCTCTTTACCGGGGTCAGGGAATCGAATTCAGTGATGTTCGGGAATATCTTCACGGAGACAACGTGCGAGCCATCGACTGGAACGTTACGGCCCGCATGGGAAGGGCTTTCATCAAGCAGTACGAAGAGGACAAGGAACTTTCAGTCTTTTTGATTCTGGACTGCTCCCGCTCAATGGAAGTGGGACTGGCTTCTTCAAGGCTTTCCCAAGCCCAGGAAGCGGCGGCCCTGCTTCTTCTTGCTTCAGAGCATATTTCCGGTGCAATCGGGGCTGTTTTTTTTGACGGAAAGATTCTCTTTTCATGCGAGCCAAAAGCAGGTCATGAAAATTCCATGATGATTCTTTCAAAGCTGGACAAGCTTGATTCCATTTCTGATGAAGAAAAAACTGACGGTTCGGTTCTGCCAAACGCAATAATGGGTGCGGCAAAACTCCTTAAAAAACGATCTCTGGTCTTCATTCTTTCGGATTTCCGCAGCGCAAAGTGGGAAAAGCCCTTCGCCCAGCTCGCTCAAAAAAATGACGTCGTTGCCGTAAAAATAACTTCACCGGCGGATTCTGAGCTTCCTGACATGGGCACGGTTCCATTTTTTGACCCGGAAACAAATAAAAAGGGCCTTTTCCCAACCCTGTCAAAAAAGTTCAAGCATGAATGGCGGGAAGCAAACCGCCAGCGAACCGATTTATGGAAGGAATTTTGCCTCAAGCACGGTGCAAGCCCCCTTCTCCTTTCAACCGAGGATGATGCGGCTTTGGTTTTATCAAGATTTTTCAAGCAGAAGGCAAGGTCATAAAATGAAGGGCATTTTTTCGCGGATTTTTGCAATTCTGTCTCTTTCGATTTTGCTTTCCCTGCCAGGATATGCCGAAAACCTTCAGCTCGTCATGCCGAAAATCATTTACATCGGCGACACTGTTGAAATCCGCTACATTTTCCATTCCGAAGCCAAGATTTTTGGCGGTGACTTTGCAGAATCTCCGTCCGCCTTTCTAAACCTCAATACTGACTACGATTTTTTTAAGGCAAATGCGGCCGATTTTGCAGTCACAAAGGCAAGTCTTGAAAAAATCAACGCAGAGTACACCCTGACCATGACGGTAATTCCCTGGAAAACAGGCTACCTGCAGATTCCACCCTTCAACCTCAATTCCCTGGTAAATTCTTCCCTGGACTTTTCAAGGTCGATTGCGGGCTCCCGCTCTTCAATGGCCATTACCTTCACGCCCTTCATAATCAGCCTTTCTCCAATCGAAGTAAAATCCCTGCTGGCAAAAAGCGGAAACAAAAATTTCATGCCCCAGTCGGCACCTCTTGTAATGAGCGGAACAACGGCTTTTCTCGTGATTCTCGCAATCATCTCACTCATAGTATTTTCCGCCCTTCTTTTCATCCTAATGCATATTCCGAAAGTCGCATCTTTCATTAAAAATATCTCTTACCTCTATTCCCTCAAGAAAAATTCGCGCAAAAGCATAAAAAGCCTTATAAAGCTGCAGAAAGAATCCGGCCATATCGCCTCGGACAAGGATTTCGCCGAAAAAATCCAGCATATCATCCGAAATTTCTTAAACAGGCGCTTCGACTGTGATTTTTCTTCGATTTCAACGAGTAAACTTTACGCAGAATTCATCGCGATTTCAGGCGGAAGTCTGGACAGCCATCAGGAAGACACTGTCGAAAAACTGCTGGCAATTTTCAGCAGACTTGAATACATCCGCTTTGCAAGGGAAGGCAAATTCCTTTCAGAAAGCGAAAACGGCGGCACAAGTGAAAGACTGGCGCAAATCCAGAATTCGATTCAGTTAATAGAAGACTTTGACATGGAGGCAGAAGAATGATTCAGTTTGAAAATCCTCAGGGCTTTTTCTTCCTTCTGGCCCTGCCCGCCCTTTACATTCTCCGCCATCTGGGATTTTTCTCACGCATTTCCTTTCCCCTCACGATTTCTGACTGGGGCGGAAAAACTTTCACATACAAAAACACTATCGCCAGGGCCGGTGAATTTTTTGCCCAGGCCTTTGCCGTCCTCGCTTTTATCGCACTGGTAATAGCCCTGGCAAATCCAATCATCCGCCATCAGGAAAAGATTTATACTTCACGGGGAAGCGACATTCTTTTCGTTCTGGACACAAGTCCTTCAATGGCGGCCCGGGATATTTCACTTGCAAACGAGCAGGTCACCCGGCTTGAGGCGGCAAAACTTGGAATCAAAACCCTTACATCAGCAGAAAAAGGAGCCTGCTATGGTCTTGTCGCAATGGCAAGCGAGGCTGCCTGCATCGTTCCGCCGACAAACGACATCGAGCTCTTCTTAAAGCGGCTTGCGGACCTCAACGTGGGCGAATTCGGGGAAGGCTCGGCAATCGGAATCGGACTGAGCACAGCAATCTACCATCTTTCAGGAAGCAATGCCCCCAAAAAATGCATAGTCCTGATTACGGACGGTGAAAACAACGCTGGCTCAATCCACCCGGAAACAGCGGCAAATCTTGCGGCAGAAAACGGAATCACCCTCTACACTTTCGGAATCGGCACAAAAGGCTCGGTTCCAATCGAATATGTTGATCCAAAAAGCGGTAAAATTCGCTCAGGCTTTTACGATTCCAATTTTGACACCGGTCCCCTCGAAGAAATCGCTCAAATTGCGGGCGGCTCATATTTTGGAATAGAATCAACTGCCGTTCTTTCAGATTCGCTCTCGCAGATAGCAAAAAAAGAAGACTCGGCTCAAAGCTTTCATTACAGGTCAAACGACACCAACTGCTACGCAAACTTTCTCCTTCTTTCAGGATTTTTATTCTTCCTGGCCTGGTTCATCAAGAGAATTTTTCTTTCGGAGCTTATATGATTCAGACTCTCGCTTCATTTTCAATCGAAAAGCCGCAGATTCTTCTCTCAGCCCTGGCAATCTTTCCGGCAGCCCTTTTTGTCTTCCTCAAATTCAAAAGGATTCAAAAGGCAATTTCTTCCCAGGCAGAGGGTGACAAATCTGCCCGCCAGCTCAGGATTTTTCTGATTTTACGCACTTTATTTCGTTGTCTTGCATGGATTTCGGCGGTTTTTGCCCTGTCCGAGATTTCTTTCGGCTCCAAAAAGATTCCGGTCCACAAAAGCGGCAGCAATGTATTTTTCGTCTTCGACATTTCCTATTCAATGCTGGCTAATGACGCTCCCCAAAATCTGTCCCGGCTCGATGCGGTAAAAATCTATGCCTCGTCCCTGCTTGACCAGCTTGATTCTTCTTCATTTTCAGCAGTTCTTGCAAAGGGAGACGGTTTTCTTGCAATTCCAGAGACCGAAGACAAGAACGCCATGCTCAATCTGATTGAAAACCTCTCGCCACACCTTATGACTTCAGGCGGCTCTTCTTTGGGAAGGGGAATCGAAGCCGCCCTCTCAGCAATTCCGCCCCATTCAGCCAAGTCCCAGTACCTTTTTGTCTTTACTGATTGCGACGAAACTGACAACCAGCTGGAAAAATCTCTTGAAAAGACGGCAAAATTCGGAGTTCCAGTATCGATTGTGGGCTTTGGCTCGGAAAATGAAATTGAAATCACGGCCGGTGACGGTAAAACTAGAGTAAAGACAGCCCTGCGCGCCGAAAAAATCAAAAAAATCATCGAAGATACAAAGAAAAGCAACTCAACAAGCATTTTCAAAAACTCCAACTGCCTCTACATAGACTCAAAATCAGCTGGTTCGGCCTGGCAGCTTCTAAATCAGGTCAAGGGAAGTTCCGGCGAAGAAGACAGAGCCCTTTCCTACGAAGTCCAGAACGTCAACCGCCACTCTTTCTTCATTTTCTGGGCCATAATTTTCATGATTCTCTCTTTTGTTTCAGCTGAAAGATTTTCCACTCGAAAAATAAAAAAGGGCTCAGGCAAGAAAAAGCTGGCCGCAAGCGCAACTTTATCCCTGATGATTTTCCTCACTTCCTGTTCTTCCGAAAAAAAGCAGATTTTAAGCGGAGTCTGGGCCTGGTACGAAGGAAAATACACTTCGGCTACGGCAAATTTCCTAAAGCTGGCAGAAAAATCCCAGGAAGACTCCCTCGCCCACCAATACGCCGTCTTTGATTTGAGCGCGACCTACCTTTCAATGGGTGAAAATGAGGCGGCTTTTGACAGGCTTGCATCCCTGAATCCAGACGATCAGGCTCTTCCCCAGGAATTCCGGAGCGCGGCCTACTACAACACAGGCATAATTTTTGCCCGCAAGAACGATTACAAAAATGCGGCCGAAAATTTCAAAAAGGCAATTCTTGCTGATTCCAGAAACCTCAACGCCAAAATCAATCTTGAACTGTGCGAGCGGGAACTTGTCCAAAAGCAGGCAAACAGCGCCCAGGCCCAGATGCAGAGCGTCAACGAAGAAAAGCAGCAGAATCCTGACATGAACAACGAGATTTTTGACCTGATCCGCCAGCAGGAAGGAAAAAAATGGCGGAATATGAGCGACAGCAGCGAAAAGAAAGAAGACGTGCTGGATTACTAGAATATCAGCCGATTTTCTTTATCAAGGCTTTTATTTGCCGCATTGTCAGGATTGGTTCGCCTTCAATTTTGGCCGTTGTAAAATAGTCGGTTAAACTTTCGCTCAGATTTTTGACCTTGGAAATATCTTCGACATCGAGGAGCCTTTGGAATGACTGAGCCAGAAAAACTTTTGAGCGATATTCGTTAATTCCCATTCTGTTCGTCTTTTCATAATCTTCTGAAACTTCCTTCCAGCCTGCACCGCAGAGACCTCCCAAAACCGCACTGAAAACACCGGTTCTGTCAGTTCCGATTGCACAATGAATCTGGAACGGAGCCGGATGAGAGTCATCGATGATAAAATTTACTATGCAACGCACCCATTCGCCAAAAAGCGGGTCACGGGGCTTTGCATAAACATATTCGTAACTAGGGACAATTCCAGACGGAGCGGCAACATTGCACACGCATTTTGAATCAATGATTTTCTGATAATAAGGCGGAATTTCAATCTTTGCGCAAGTACCGTCAAGCCAGTGAATTTCCTGTCCTGCAAAAACAGTATAATCATCCGTAAGATTGATGTCAGATTTGATTCCTTCTTCAGAGGCAAGTTTTTGCACAAGCTCAATCCGCGTTTTTTCGGTTTCAAAAATTTCATTGCGATTGCCGGTCGGATAAAAAGGATGGAACGAACGAAAAAGCTTTCTGGTGCCTGGAACAAGCCTGAAATTGGAAATTTCTTCCTGCCCTTCACGCGACTCCAAATCAAAATCAGAAAGTTTTTTAACCCAGCCTGCAATCCGATTCAGTTTTATTGTCTCTTCAAGATTGTCCGCTGAAAGCACGACCATGAGATTTTTATCAAAAGAAGGAAAAAAATAAGGCTCCGGGATAAAATTTTTGCCAGCAAGACTGATGTAACTGCCGTTTATGCAGAATTTGTATTCCGGATGACTGGAATTGCCACATTCCTTGAGAGCTGAAACCGGAACTGCAAGATATTGAAGCGAAAGTTCCGGCGAAAAAGTCATTTTAAAATCAGGATTTTCAACCCAGGAAGTAAAAGAACCGCAAACATAAGCCGAATGAACATCGTCCGACTGCCCCCAAAGCTCATAATCATAAAGGAAAACAACCAGCGAAAGCTCCGAATCCTCAATCATGCACCTTTTACGGTCTTCTTGGGTAATGAAATATTTTTTGCCATTTATACAAAGAAGTTGCTCGTCAGAATTCAATTTTTTCTCCTGATATTTGAAGAAGTTACCATGAAATCCGCTTGTTATCAATATAGCTGTATGATAATCTTTTAAAACCCATATGAAACGTTTTTTGATTTTCCTTACACTGTATCTTTTCTCATTTTCGCTTTTTGCCCTTCCATCTAGAAAGGAACTGAAAGAACTAAAAATCCTTCCCCGCTCTGAAGTTTTTTTTACCCAGACCGAAAACTGCTATGAACTCCAGATTCTGGGAATTGAGCCTGCAAAAGTTCAGCTGGACCTGCCCGACCTGCCGCTGGGAACTAAATTCATTTCATCCAAAAAAGAAGAATTCATCAACGAAAATGGCGAGCGCGGCACCCAGATTTCACTCTGGTTTACCTTTTCAGAATCAGGCAGCACTCATATTCCGCCCCTCATGACAAAAATCAACGGAAGAAGCTATTTTTTTGAATTCGAGCAGACTTACGTTTATGAAAATCCGGCCTTAATCTCACCGGTCGCAGAAGTAATCTTTCAAAATCCCTCAAAACTTGAGAATGACAAAAAAAGCGGTCAGAAAATCCTGAAAGCCCAGACCGGCCAGAAAATCAGCTTTACCGTCATGATAAAATACGCAATCCAGGTCCTCGATTTTAAGTGTCCCACTCCCAAGGACTCGATTTTCACCGAAAGCAACCGCACTGAATTCGCAAAAGGTGCTCAGAAAATAAGTCAGTTCACCACTGAAAGCAAAAAACTTGCTGACTTTGAGTGGCAGATTTTAAGCGAAGGAACTTTCTCCCTTCCGGAAATCACAATCGGGGCTATTTCATACAACGGCGTCAAAAAGCAGATTTTCCTTCCAAAAAACATAGTAATTTCAGTGTCAAAATCTCAAAACAGCGTGACTCACGAAGAAAAGAATAACGAAATTTTCGCATCAGCATTCACAAAGCCCGAAGAAGAATCAGTAAAGGCAAAAGACTCCCTTCCGGCCCGGCAGGAATATCAGAAAATCGCAGAAAAATCCAAGCGGGGCCTCTTCGACAGGCTTTTAGCAAGAAAATTCGCAATCTTTGCAGGCGGCAGGGTCTTTTCCGTTCCAGAAGAAAAAACAAAGGGGCAGAACTTCACCGGCGGACAAAAAGTAAGGCTTACAGAGCAGGCAGGAGCCTGGTCCTTCATAGAGTGTCAGGAATTCTCAGGCTGGACAAAAAATGATAATATATTCGAGATAAAATAACAGAGGCATTCATATGGATTTTGGTGATATTTTAAATCAATGGGACAATAACCAAAAAGAAGAAAAAAAGCGGGCCCGCGAAAAGGCAAAGGTGCCCCAGGTTTCGCATAAAATGGCAAATGCCCCCACTCCGGAAGAAAAGGAAGCGCGAAAAAGGGCAAAACTCGCCGCTCAGGGAAGAATTTACGAAGCCCAGATGGAAGAAGATGCCAAAAAGACAATCAATCCCATGGAATTGTGGCTCAGGCGTTACGGCGTGACTGACAAGGACAAGGCAGCTGATGAATATAACGAGCGCACAAAAATGGAAAGCCGGGAATATCTTCGCACGATGAGGCCGGAAGCAAGAATTGACCTGCACGGACTGACCCGCGAGGAAGCATGGAACAGGCTGACAGGCTTTGTAAACGACTGCATACGCCGGGGACTCAAAAAAATCCTCATCATCCACGGAAAGGGCAATCACTCCAACGGCAGCGATCCTGTACTCGGCCCGATGGTCAAAACATTCATCGAGCAAAACAAAAATCTCGGCACGTCAGGCCACCCGGACCGCTCAATGGGCGGAAACGGCGCAACCTGGGTCATTATAAAGTAGAGTATAGCTCACCGCATGGAGGCGGTGAAAAAAGCAATGGAAAAAAAATACAGGAAGTATTTTATTTTCCATTGTATCTTTTCTAAAATATCATTATTTTAAAAGTATCAAAGGTAAGAGGAATAATATTGGAAGATTTATATCAGGTCCTTGGCATTTCAAAAACAGCTTCTCAGAGCGAAATCAAATCGGCTTACCGCAAGCTGGCCGTCAAATATCATCCAGACAAAAATCCAGGTGATAAGGCGGCAGAAGAAAAATTCAAGCAAATCACAGCCGCTTATGACGTTCTTTCAGATGAGACAAAACGCCGCCAGTACGATTCTTACGGCACATATGCAAGCAGCGACGCCTACGGTTCACAGGGCACCGGCACTTACGGATACGGAAATTACGGCTGGGGTCAAAACGGGAACTGGCAGCAGTGGCACAAGGGTGGCTGGCAGGCAGAAACTCAGGACGATTTTAACGATGCCTTCAACCAGTGGTTTAACTACGCTCGTCAAAATCAGAATGGAGAAAATTCAAACTCGGCCTATACATTCTATACTGGCAAAAGCGAGCCGCAGACAAAAACAGAAAGCCTGCTTTACATTCTGCGGAGCCTTGCGATTCTTTTGATTGGCGTTTGGTCATTCATGAAAATATCATGGTTCTTTATACCATTTGGCCCGATTCTAAGCATTGTGGCAGTTATCCACGGATTTACAGGAATAACACGAGGATTGAGAAAATTACTGCGTTAGGAAAGCGGGTAACGCCAGACGTTTTCGGCGTTACCTTTGAACGCCTGACGTTTTTGGCGTTATCTTAAATCGCTATTATCTTTCGCGGAAGATGATTCGGCCTCGGTTGAGGTCATATGGTGAGAGTGCGACTTTTACGCTGTCACCCGGTACGATTTTGATGTAGTGCTTTCGCATTTTACCAGACAAATGCGCCATAACAACGTGTCCGCCGTTCTTAAGCTCAACGCGGAACTGAGTATTTGGCAATGCTTCTTTTACAATGCCTTCGACTTCGATAGCTTCTTCTTTAGCCACGATTCCTCCAAAAATTTTACTTGTCTTTTCAAGATTTCTCCCTTATTATTATCTAATAACAAAAAAATTGCAACATGGGAGAAAGGGAACATGGAACAAGCATTCATTGACAAAATGCAAAAATTGCTCACGGAGCAAAAAGAACAAATTCTGAAATCATTGGCTGACAAACATTCTGAGTATAAAAAGATGGTTGAAAGCGGAGAGCCTGGAGATGAAGTTGATGTTGCATCAGACGTAATTGACGGAGCACTTCTTGAGTCTCTTGGAGCGCAGGATTCAAACCGCCTCACAATGATTAACAATGCTCTTGAAAGAATCAAGCAGGGCAAATACGGAATCTGTCTCAAGTGCCACAAAGAAATTCCTTTGGAGCGCCTTGAAGCAATTCCATATGCCTTCATGTGTATTTCTTGCCAGAGCGAAAACGAGCGCCGAAACCGTTAGTTTTACAGCCCGCAGAATTTATAGCCGGTTCTATCGATGTCGTAAATGATTTCGGTATAACCGGCTTTTTTTGCAAGTAAGCGGGCCTGGTCAAAGGCGCAGTCCAGGTTTTCCGCAGAGTGAGCGTCAGCCGTGATTGCAATGGGAACGCCGGCCTCGTGAAGTTTTTCCAGGAAATAGAGGCTGGGATAAGGCTTGGTCAGCCACTTGCGACTGATTGCACCGGTGTTGATTTCTGTAGCCCCGCCCCACTTTGCAATTGCCTTTGCCATGTCACAAAGATAGTCCTTGTACCAGCCGGCTTCTTCGTCAAAAAGGGGATATTTTTCGTTGAATTTTCTGACCAAATCAGGGTGACCCAAAAGGTCAAATTTTCCCAGGGCAAGCATTTCTTTTTGAAGGGCAAAATAGTCGCCGATTAAAGCCTTCATGTCGCCGCCATAGAATTTTCTGGCACCTTCCGCCCAGATTTCAGGTGTATTGTCCACGCCAAAAGAACCCGACCTCTGAAAGATATAGTGAAGGGAGCCAATCAGATAATCGGGCTTAAACTGGGCATAATTGTCGTGGTGAGGAAGAGTGACTCCGGGGAAAAAGTCTGCCTCAAATCCCAGCCGGATGGAAATCTGCCCCTCATATTTTTTTTGCAGGCGGTGGATTTCTTCACAATAGGAATTAAAATTTTCCGGCTTCATGTTGCTTTCAGTCCAAAAAGGATACATGCTGTGACTGGTAAAACCCAGGACTTTGATTTCCTTTTGAATGGCAGCAAGAACGTTTTCTTCGGGACTGCTTTTTCCGTCACAGAAGGTCGAATGTGTGTGCAAGTTTGACTTTATGTATTCTTTGCTCATTTTATGCCTCTTCCGCATATTCAATAAAAAGATCGTTTCCGATATTGAGCAGGTTAATCTGCGCAAAGGAAACTGTCTGCATTACGGCCTTCCATTTTTCGATCATGGCCTTTAAGGTGTCGCTTTTGAAAGGCTTTACGAGGATGTCGTTGATTCCACTCCGCTTGTATTCGGCGAAGTCGTTAGAATCATTGTTGGCCGTGCAGGCGATGATGATTTCGTTGTAGTGCATTGCCCTCAGCTCTTTTGTGGCCTCAATTCCGTTCATTTCAGGCATATAGATGTCCATGAAAATCATGCTGATTTCAGGCGTATTCCTGATGATGTCCAGGGCGTCTTCGCCATTTTCCGCAAGATAGACTTCAGCCCCGAATCTCTCCAAAAATGTAGCAAGCAGCTTGCGGTTCATCGGGTGATCTTCTGCGACAAGGATTTTCAAGCCCTCAGCAATCTTTTTGTTTTCGGCCTTTGATGAGGCACTTTTTCCGGCTGAGAGGGATTTTTCTTCTTCGGGTGTGATCGGGACCAGCTCTTCGATAGGCTTGGACTCCAATTTGTTGCCGCTTTTCCCGCTGTTTTCAGATTCATAAAGTTCTTCGGAAAGCAGGGAAATCAGGCCGTCTTTTTTAATCGGCTTGTAAAGGTAGCCCTTGTAGAGATTGAGGAATTTCATCTTGGCATCCTCATGCATCTGTCCTTCAGGAACAAGAAGATAGAGGGATGTCGAGAGGTTTCCGATCTGCTGCAGGTCAAAGGCCAGGTGCCAGCCGTCAAGACCGCCCTTCATAATCATGTCGATAAAGGCAATGCTGAAAGGGTCGCCCTCTTTTTCTGCTTCCGAAAGAATATCAAGGGCCTTGCTTGCGTCGGTGCAGACTTTCGTTTTTTTGAAGCCCAGGTAAAGGAGCTTTTTCAAGAGGCTTTCTGCGGCAATTTCATTGTCATCGACGATAAGGATGCGGAAATTTTCGGTGCTTTGAGAAAACCTGATTTTAGCAGGCTTGGCAAGGGCTACTGAAAGAGGGATTTTGAACCAGAAAACTGAGCCTCCGGTTGGATTTGACTTAACCCCGATTTTGCCGTTCATGAGGTTGACCAGATTGCGGCTGATGGAAAGTCCCAGTCCCGTTCCGCCAAAAAGCCTGTAGGTCGAAAGGTCTGCCTGGAAATATTCGGTAAAAATCTTTTTCTGCTTTTCTTCGGAAATTCCGATTCCTGAATCAGTTACGGTAAAGCAGATTCCGTCGCTGTCATTGTAATCAAGCTCAACGTGAACGTAGCCTTCTTTGGTGAATTTTACGGCGTTGCTGATAAGATTGAGCATAATCTGGCGGACTCGCATTGAGTCACCGGTGACAAGGGCTGGAACGTTCGGAGAAATATCAAGGACAAGCTCCACTCCCCTGTTGAAGGCCTTTACGCTCTCAGAATCGATGAGGTGCTCGGCGACATAAGAAATATCAAATGGGATGTTTTCGATTTTAAATCCGACCTGATTCATTTTAGCCAGATCCAAAATATTGTTGGCAAGGTCAAGAAGTCCTTCGGCACTGAAAAGAATCTGCCTTACATACTCGTTCTGTTCCTTGTCGAGGGCTGTGTTGCGCATGAGCTCTGCGGCACCGATGATAGTCTGAATCGGAGTGCGTATTTCGTGCAGGGCATTTGCGAAAAAGCGGGTTGTATTGTCAATATCAGAAGACTGCCCGGCCTTATTGTTTTCTTGCATTTATGATTTCCAAAACTTTCTGAACAATCACTTGCGCTGGCTGAGGATTAATCAAATAGCTTCCCGCACCAAGTTTGAGGGCCTGCATAATGACTTCTTTTTGAATGACGTTTGAATAGACGATAACCGGCAAATCTATGTGTTTTTCAACAAGGAAGCGCAGGATATCGAGACCGGTTATTTCCGGCATGACCATGCCCGTGATTGCAAAATCAAAGCTGCCCGGCTGAACACTTGAGACAAATTCTTTTGGAGTCATGAATACCGTTACTTCGGCGATTGTTTCAAGAACCGATTTGAGGTATTTTACGACTGACATATCAGAATCGATGACCGCAATCTTTAAGAGGCCTTCGGAAGTTTCTGGGCTTCCATAGGCTGTGTGAGTGTCTGAATAGAAGCGGACCGCATCTGCATTCTTTCCGTTGCCGTCTGAAAGGGCCAGGATTTTATCTGAAATGAGGTTTTCGATTGAATCGGCGGTTGTATCAACCAGGGATGCCATGACGTCTGAAAGGTTCTGAACGACTTTAATTCCATCGTAAATCGGATGACCTTCGATAAAATCAGAAACGAAAGTGTCGAAAGAAAGGATTTTGATGTTTCGCCGCAAAATCCTTCGGTCGGCGGTGATGTTTTCAAGAAGAAGCTCAAGGTTGAGGCCGTCAACATAGCTGAGGCTGAGGTCCGACATCATGAGGATGAGCTTTGGAAGAAGAAGATTGTTACTCTCGATGATTTCCGCAAGCTTGTACTTTAAAAGAGTGATTTTCTCACGGTTGAGGCCCTTTGCAATCTCGATGAAAATGATGTCCTTGTTGAGGTGCATGTCGAGAACACAGGGCGTGGTGTCAACGGAAAATGAAGTATGAAGAACGCGGCCGACAGAATCAAAGAAAAGGTCGTAGCGGATCGGGCGGGTAAAGTATTTGATTACGCCGTACTGAACCAGGTCAGAAACTTCATCGTGGTCGATTACAGGACCTGACATGATGACCGGAATTTTCTTGCCGTTAGGATCAGACTGTTTTTTATCCAAAAAATCGAGTATGTCAGAAACTGAATGCTCTACATTGATTATAACAAGGTCTGGGAGTACTGATAAAAATTTAGGGAGAGCATCCCGCTGGCCATCGGCAATTTCGACAATTACATTTTCTGCTGTAAGCTTTTCTGTCAAAAATTCGCGCATCATGGGCGGGGCATCAATAACCAAAACACTCTTCATAAGAAAATAATACAATAACATTAAGGACTTTTCAATTAAAAATCAACAAAAATTAAAATATGTGGTATACTGTAGTCTAAAGAGGTTTTTATGGCACAAGTTGCAGTTTTTTTAGCCCCGGGATTCGAAGAAATTGAGGCCCTCACGGTCGTTGATTATCTTCGCAGGGCAAATGTAAACGTAATAACAGTATCTGTTCCGGCTGCTGATTCAAAAGAAGAACTGGAATCGATCACAGGAAGTCACAAAATCACTGTGATTGCAGACACAAAACTTTCAGAATTTATCGAAAAGATGGAGGGTAACGAACCGGACGCCATCTATCTTCCAGGCGGAATGCCGGGAGCCAGCAATCTTGCGGCAAACCAATATCTTTTCCAGTTGATTACAAAAATGGACAGGGGAGGCAAACTCGTTGCGGCCATGTGCGCAAGTCCTGCCGTAGTTCTTGCCCGCACAGGAATTCTTTCAAGCCGCAAGTGGACCTGCTATCCAGGCATGAACAATAATCTTGCTGAATACTGCGGAAGCGTTGACTGGGCAAAGGAAGTCATGGAAAATTCCAAGCACATTGAAGACGTGCCTTTCGTGCTCGACAACAATGTCCTTACAGGAAGGGGCCCCGGAACAGCCGAGCAGTTTGCAATGAAGTTTGTTGAATTACTGGCAGGCGCAGAAACAGCAGTCCATATTCACGACGGAAGCTGCCAGAGATAGCAATTTCACACACAAAAAAACGGTCTTCCATCGGGAACCCAAAATCAAACATCGCAGTGAGCAAAGCTCAGGCGAGTTTGTTTTGGAACCCCGATTCCGACCGTTTTTTTGTGTGCATTCACTAGCTACATCCAAGTTATTCTGCAAGAAAATCTGATTATTTAAGAATAACTTCGTCTGCCTTTTCGTTTTCTTCAGCACTGTTTGTCTGAACAGAAAGCTGATCAGAAAGCTTCTGGCGGACCATTTCCTTCAATGCCTTTTCTTCTGTTGATGTTTCATCAATGTTAGACATTGCAGTTTTGAGCTGGCTTTCGAAGAGAGCCTTGTCGATTGTCCATACGGCATAGTATGAATATTTTGAATCAAACTGCTCTTTGCCAGATTCTTTGTGAGAAAGAGTCCAGAACTGAGCTGTTTTTTCAAGACCGCTGAAGCGGACGCTTGTGAGTGATGTGCGGTACATCTTCAAAGTCTGCTCAGTTTTTGTTGGATCAACTGTATTCTGACCTTCTTTTGCGCCCTTGCCGTTCATTTCTGCTTCGACAGCCTTTGCTGCTACACGTGAAAGTGTGCTGGCAACTTCCGTTTCAACGTCAACGAGATCTGTCCACTGGCGGACGAAATCAAGGTTATCACCATAGCCGATTGTAACAAATGTCTTTTTGCCTTTGATGTCCGGCATAACTCGAGAAAGAGCAGCCTCACCATAATTACCATTTGCAAGCTCGACAACCCACTGAGGGATTTCTCCACCAAGCTCAGAACCCTGCCATTCATCAAGAACAGTTTTAGCAGTCTTAACTTTAGGAGCATCTGCCTTAATGCCAGAACCTTCTACAGTTTTAGTTGTTCCACAAGATGCAAAGAAAACAGCAGAAAGTGCTGCTGCTGCAATAAGTATTTTTTTCATTTTAATCTCCTATTAAAATAATTTGTAACTTATATATAGAATCTTTTTAAACTTATGTCAAGGAAAGAGGCAGATAACAGGAGTCTCCCTTAATAAAAAAAAGGCAGCCAAAAAGGCTGCCCGTTTTGCTCTAGTTGATTAAACTAGGGACGAACGATGATGGAAGCGAGGTCTGGATGCTTCTCCAAATCTTTCTTCAAGCCCTCTTCGCGTGCCTTGTTGCGGTATGCCGGGTCCTGGAAAGAATATGTGAAGTTTGTGTGAACGTCGTATGTGCCGTTCATGATTGCATAAGCATCCTCAGTCATTACGAGCTCTTCGTCTGTCGGGATAACGAAAACTTTGACCTTTGAGTCGTCTGCTGAGATGCAAGTCTCGGCATTGCCTGTATTTGCAAGAGCGTTCTTTTTTGGGTCGATTTTAACGCCGAGCCATTCGAGGCCTTCGAGAGCCTTAGCGCGGATTGTAGCTGAGTGCTCGCCAACGCCTGCTGTGTAAACGATTGCGTCAACCGGACCGATTGCAGCCATGTAAGCACCAAAGTATTTCTTGAGGCGGTAGCATTCCATGTCAACTGCGAGCTGGCAGTCTTTGTCGCCTTTTGCAGCGTTTTCTTCAACGTCGCGGCGGTCTGTGTATTTGCCTGTGATTCCGAGAAGACCAGATTTTTTGTTCATTGCTGTGTCCATCTCGTCAGCGCTCATGCCTGTCTGGCGCATGATGTAGAATGGAAGAGCACAGTCCATGTCGCCTGAGCGTGTACCCATTACGAGACCTTCGAGTGGAGTGATACCCATTGAAGTGTCGTAGCAGCAGCCGTTTTTAACAGCACACATTGAAGCACCATTGCCGACGTGAGCGATGATGACGTTTGTGTCTTTTGGAGCCTTGTGGAGAAGGACAGAAGCACGTTTTGCTGTATAAAGGAAAGAAGTTCCGTGGAAACCGTAGCGGCGTGCTGCGTATTTCTCGTACCACTCTTTTGGAATTGCATAGCGGAAGCTTGATTCTGGCATTGTCTGGTGCCATGCTGTATCCATAACTGCAACGTGAGGAACGTTTGGAAGAACCTTCTGAGCAGCTTCGATACCCATGATGTTAGCAGGCATGTGCAAAGGTCCGAGACCGATAACTGAACGGAATGTGTCCAAAACCTCTGGAGTTACTTTTACAGACTTAGTGAATTTGTCTCCGCCATGGAGAACGCGGTGACCGACAGCGCCGATTACGCTCATGTCAGAAATAACGCCATGATCTTTGTCTGTGATTGCGTTCAAAATCAATTCGATTGCTTCTTTGTGAGTTGGACAAGGGCTCTCGAGAACGAATTTGTCCTTTCCCTTTGGTTTGTGTGTGATTACAGAACCGTCCTGTGTAACGCGCTCAACAACACCAGTTGCCAAAACGTCTTTGTTGTCCCAGTCGTAAACCTGGTATTTTGCAGAAGATGAACCGCAGTTCAAAGTAAGAATTACCATAACTTTCCTCTATAAATAATAAAATTTTACGCTAATTATTATAAAATTTTCAGCCAAACTGTGCAATCAATTCTTCATGATTATGACAACCTGTTTTTGCACAAATCCTAGAAAGAAAGATTTCAACCCTTGCAACCGGGACTTTCATTTCTTCGGCAATACGATTGAGCTCAAAGCGCTCGATGACTTTATTCAGGACAAACTGCTCGCCCTTTGTAAGTGACTGAAAAAGATTCTTGAAAGTGTGCAGGGGCTCAACAAGACTTGACTGAATGTGACTTCCGCCGGCAGAAACTTCCTTGATGGCATCGACGAGTTCGCTTTCCGGGCTTGATTTTGAGACAAAGCCATTTCCCCCGTTTTCAAGAACGAGACTTACGATTCCGGGATTTGAATACATTGAATAAACGACGACACCGATTGAAGGAAAGTGCTTTTTTACTTCGCGAAGGACGTCAATTCCAGAATCTTCACCCAAAAACAAATCAAGAACGAGGACCTTTGGCAGAGACCCCTTCATGTCAAGCTCAGTAAGTTTTTCGAAAGCCTCTTCCTCACTCATCGCAAAGCCCTCGCAGCTCAGGTCGGTATTGTTTTGAAGGAGCTCACGGATTCCGAGGTTAGTGAGACTATGATCCTCAATTACGAAAAAAGAATGTTTCATGTTTTTCCCTATAACTTTTATAAGTTTTTAAATTTTATCACGCCTTCTCCGACCGACGGTGACATTTTTAATTTGACAAGTTTGATTTGAGAACCAGCCCCGATTTCTGAGCTGATTTCAAGTTTTGCGTTTATGAGTTCCGCACGCTGAGTCATTCCGAGCAGACCGAAGTGACTGTTGCCGGAAGAATAGTTTCTCCGCGTATCAAAGCCGATTCCGTCATCAGTGATGAAAATATAAAGTCCTTTTTCTTCGTCTCCGATTTCATTGCGGAGAAGAACCGTGACTTCCTCGGCCCTGGCATGCTTCAAAATATTGTTCAGCGATTCCTGCACTATCCTGTAGATATTGAAATTTTCTTCTTTTGAAAGAAAACTTGTGTCAGTTTTGCCAGGAGTAACCATTCGGAATTCAACCTGCGACTGTTCGGTAAAATTCTGGCAGAGGTTCATGATGTTCGCAGACAAATCATTTTTGGTTACGTCAGGTGGAGACAGATTATAGCTCATTGAACGGACTTCGTGTACTGATTTATCCAAAAGTTTTGAAAGATTTTCACGCAGGTCGTTATCATCGATTTTTTCGACAAGACTACGGCAATAACGCAGGTCCTGGGCGACCGTATCGTGTAATTCCCTTGCAACCCTGGATCTCTCCTCTTCCTGACCGCGAATTATGTAACGCAAATAAGTGCCCGAAGAACGGAGCTTTTTTTGAGACTTGAGGTATCTGATTAAAAGTCCTACGCCGCCAAGAACAATCACAAAGAATACAATGTCGAAGATGATGAAAAAAACTGTATAACTGTGAATTATTCCGTAAAGGCGCTGAAGTTCTGCAGAATCCGCCACGCTACCACCTTTCTTTGCCTAAAAAACGAACCATCAGCTTGTAAACCCCGAATCCCAGGAAAGTCGTGATGAGCCTGTCCATGATTGATACAGGGATTTGGGCAAGAATACAGGCCGCAAAAAGTGAAAAATGCTGGTTCACAAAGGAATCCGTAAAATTCTTAATCGGAGCAATCCTGTCCGGAAGGTCAACAAGCGAAAAGCGGACATAATCCACGACACCGCTGCTGATGATTGATGCAAAAGACGAAAGCATGGCGATAAGGACAAGATAGAGAATTGTAATGACAGGGCTGATACGGAATTCTTCCTTGCGGCGGGCAAAAAGCCAGGTGACAAGGGTGATTAAAATTCCGCAAACCGCAAAAAGAATCGCAAAAGGGTCAAAGGCATAGCCGCGGATTTCAAAAGTAAGAACGGAGATGATGTTATAGCCGATTGCAGCGACAAGCCCCGGAAGAAGCCCGCAGTAAAATGTAATGGCAACGGTAAAAACAGTGTCCATAAAAAGAGGGATATGAAGTACGTCACAGAAGACATAAGCAAAGAGAAAATTGAGTGCAATTGCTGCCATACAAAGCAAAAAAGTACTCATATTTTTTTTCATCAGTAAAAAAATCTCCAAAAACTCTAGTGATTATAGCATGATTAAGGAGAAATGTCTCCATTTTTCTTGTACAAAGCCCTTTCTTTCTATATATTAGTAGTCACGGCAGCTATCTTCGTTGAGGAAACTGACCGTGAACATCCATGTGACAGATCACTTATTTTTAGACTTGACCAGAAGGCAGGTACTATGACCAAACTTTCTCCAGCCGATTTCCCAAAGCGGAAGTCAGAAAAATCAATTATTTCTATGGTTACATGCTATGACTACACAATGGCATGCCTTATCAATCAGTCAAACGTAGACTGTGTTCTCGTAGGTGACAGCCTTGCAAACGTAATGCACGGCGAAGAAACAACAATTCCAGCAACAGTTGACTTAATGGCCCTTCACACTAGAGCCGTTCACCGCGGACTCCCGGACAAATTCCTCGTTTCAGACATGCCTTTTTTGAGCACAAGACTTGGAATCGAGCGGGGAACAGAAGCCGCAGGCAAGCTGATTGCAGCAGGAGCCGACTCAGTCAAAATCGAAGGTGCGGACGGAAACCTTGAGCTGATTTCACACCTCGTAGAGTCAGGAATCCCGGTAATGGGTCATCTTGGACTTACACCCCAGTTTTATCACGCAATGGGCGGCTACAAGGTTCAGGGACGCACAGAAGAAGCGAAGGAAAAGCTTGTAAAGGATGCAATCGCACTTGAAAAGGCAGGATGTTTTGCCCTTGTCGCTGAATGTATTCCGGCAAATGTTGCAGAAGAAATGAGCAAGGCAGTTTCGATTCCTGTAATCGGAATCGGTGGCGGAGCAAACGTTGACGGACAGGTTCTCGTCCTCCACGACATGCTGGGATTCTCAAAATTCAAGCCGAAGTTCGTCCGCCATTTTATCGAAGGAGCAGAACTTGTAACAAAGGCATTGAATGAATACGACGAGGGATGCAAAAACAAGACATTCCCGTCAGCAGAGGAGACATTTACAAAATGAAAATCATAAAGACAGTAGAAGATTTTAAAAAGATTCGCTCAGAACTGGGCGAGAAAAGTCTTGGTTTCGTTCCTACAATGGGCGGACTTCACAACGGACACCTTTCCTTGATTAAGCGCGCTATTTCTGAAAATGACGTCAGTGCCGTAAGCGTTTACCTGAACCCGACTCAGTTCAACGACAAAAAAGACCTGGAAACTTATCCTGCAAACTTCGCAGATGACTGTGCCCTGCTCGAAAAAGCCGGCGTAGACTATCTTTTTGCCCCGACTTATCCTGTAATGTACCCGGATGACTACAAATACATGCTCACAGAAAAAGATTTCAGCCACGAGCTGTGCGGAGCAAAACGCCCGGGACACTTTGACGGCGTACTCACAGTTGTAATGAAGCTTTTCAACATCGTCCGCCCGACAAGAGCCTACTTCGGCGAAAAGGACTATCAGCAGTACAAGCTCTTGGACGGCATGGTAAAGGCCTTCTTCCTTGACGTTCAGCTCGTTCCATGCCCAATCGTCCGCGAAGAAAACGGTCTTGCAATCTCAAGCCGAAACCGCAAACTGAGCGCAGAGGGCCTGGCAAAGGCACCAAAGTTCCACGAGATTCTCGCATCAGGCGGATCCGAAGCCGAAATCGCCGAAAAACTCGAAAAAGCCGGCTTCAAAGTAGACTACGTAACAATCAAAGACAAGCGTCTGTACGCCGCAGTTTTCTTGGAAGACGTCCGTCTTATCGACAACGTAGAAAGGTGATTGATTTTAATAATCACAGCTAATGCAAAAAACGGTGCGAAGGAGCGAAACGGCTTACGAAAACACTCTGTTTGTGCTGCCGCGTAAGCGGCAAACGTATATAGTTACAAGCACAAACAGCGTGTAGCAGGCTAGCCTGCGGTTTCGATAAGCCGTTTTCACGACTGGGAGCCGTTTTTTGAAGGAGACGAATTTATGAAAGACAAGCATATTTTACTGCACGTTACCGGCTCAATTTCCTGCTACAAGGCCTGCGAACTCACAAGCCTGCTCGTAAAGGCCGGCGCCGAAGTCCAGGTAACCATGAGCGAGGGAGCATTGAAGTTCCTGCAGCCAGCGGTTTTTGAAGGCTTAAGCCGCAGGGAAGCACTTACGCCTGACATGTTCGTCCGTAAGCCTGACTGCATTCCTCACATCACGCTTGCTCAAAAATGGGCTGACCTGATTATCGTTTATCCGGCTTCGGCAAACTGCATTGCCCGTCTCGCATCCGGCTTGAGTGACGACCTTTTCGGGGCGACATTTTTGGCAAACAACTTTGAAAAGCCGGTGCTTCTGGCTCCTGCAATGAACTCAAACATGTTCGCCCACCCATCCGTTCAGGAAGGCCTCAAGAAGCTTGAAAGCTGGGGATGCAAAATCCTCCCGACTGAGGAAGGTCGTCTTGCCTGCGGCTCGGTTGGTCTGGGTAAACTTATTGCCCCGGAAAAGGCATTTGACTTTATAAAAGAAGCTTTATGAAAATTTTAATAACAGGCGGCGGATGTAAGGAATACATTGACTCGGTTCGTGTTGTGACAAACTCTTCCACAGGACGCACAAGTGCCGTTCTCGCGGATGAACTCAGCGCAAAAGGCTTTGAAGTCACGCTGATTACAGCAAAAATCGCGATAAAGCCGAATTCTTCTTCTATTAAATTGCGTTTTTTTGAAACCGGAGAAGAACTTGCATCTGCAATAAAAGACGAGCTTACTTCCTTTAAATACGATGCCGTGATTCATGCGGCGGCGGTGAGCGACTTTGTGCCAGAAAATATTCTGATTGCAGGTCAGACGATAAAGGCCGGGAAGAATGCCAGAAAGCTTCCTTCCGGCGGCGAAATGACCGTAACCTTTAAGGCCAGCCCGAAAATCGCTGACAGCCTGCACGAGTGGGCAGCCCTTGGCGGTGGCGAAAAGGCAAAAGTCGTCTGCTTTAAGCTTTTGAACAACGCAGATGAAGCGGCAATGGGAAAAGCCGTTACAAGCCTCTTCGGACACAGCAAGGCAGATTTTGTCGTCTACAACGATTTGAGCCAGATTACGAGCGACAGCCATCC
Source organism: Treponema ruminis (assembly GCF_014201975.1). Lineage (NCBI taxonomy): Bacteria > Pseudomonadati > Spirochaetota > Spirochaetia > Treponematales > Treponemataceae > Treponema > Treponema ruminis. The sequence continues at coordinate 40,180 of NZ_JACHFQ010000009.1, forward strand.
CTTCGTAATTCTGAACGCAGCTGGTGAAGTCTGTGGAGAAGGAAAGACGAACGAAGCTCTGGCAGAGAAAATTGAGCAGGCGTTGCGGGCGGCGTTTGAGCCCGCAGAAGGGGTAGCGACCAACGAAGTGGGCGCGTAGGGGGAGACTTCCCCCTTTGGAGAAAAAAAATGATTTTAACACTTGATATCGGGAACACTCAGCTTTCGGGCGGAGTTTTTAAGGACGACAAGATTACGCTGACTTTCCGCTGTGCTACGACCCACGGGACTTCCAGCGACGAACTGGGAATTTTTCTGCGGTCGGTGCTGCGTGAAAACGGAATCGACTCAAAGATGATTTCGGACATTGCGGTCTGCTCGGTCGTGCCTTCGCTTAACTATGCGGTCACAAGTGCCTGCCTGAAATATTTTGGAATCGAGCCTCTGATGATTCGCTCTGGAATCAAAACCGGACTCAGGCTTCGCTATTCAAATCCGCGGGAAATCGGTGCGGACAGAATCGCGGCTGCAATCGGAGCAAGCGCGCTCAAACTGGAAAACCACCTGATTGTCGTTGACATGGGAACTGCGACAACGGTCGATGTAATCACAAAGGACTGCGAATACTGGGGCGGTGCGATTCTGCCTGGCATCAACATGATGATGCACGCCCTTTCTTCGGGAACGGCTCAGCTTCCAAGCGTTGAAATCGTCGAGCCTGAAAAAGCCTGCGGAACTTCAACTGTAACTGCGATTCAGTCGGGCCTTTACTACGGCACGCTGGGCTCAATCCGGGAACTAATTACCCGCTTTACAAAGGAAGTTTTCAAGGGAGAAAAGCCAATCATAATCGCGACCGGTGGCTTTTCAAACCTCTTCCGCGAGAGTGGGCTTTTCGACAGGATTGAAAGCCAGCTCGTTCTGGACGGCTTGCGTATCGCACTTGAACTGAACAAATAGGAGATTTTTATGAATATCGAAGTTTTGAAATCTAAACTGCACCGTGCTACTGTAACTCAGACTATTCTGGACTATGAGGGTTCCATTTCGATTGACACGGAGCTTGTTAAAAAGGCCGGAATGCATCTTTGGGAAAAGGTCGAGATTTTCAACATCAACAACGGTGCCCGCCTTGCAACTTACATCATTCCGGGAAAAAAGGGCGAATTCTGCCTTAACGGAGCGGCTGCCCGCCTTGCCCAGCCGGGAGACAAAATCATCGTCGTAAGCTACACATGGATTGACGAAAAGGACGCCGACTCATGGCAGCCGAAGATTGTCCTTCTGAACGACGACAATTCCGTCAAGGAAATCAAGGGCTAGGCCTGATTCTGAGGCGCTAGAACTTCACTACTTTTGGGGCAGCTGCGAAACTGTAAATCGTTGCAGTTGCATCCTTAAAGTAAAGGACTTCGGTGTTGTCATCATCAGCCGAATACATTTTTTTCAAATCCGGGTAGTGCTCAAGCATGTCAGCTTTTGCCTCACGCCTGTCATCGCGGACAAGTTCGCCTGCAAGACGAAGCCACTGGCCGCTTGAGCCGTCAAAACAGCAGAGCTCAACCTTTGGATTTTTCTGAATCTGCTTTGAAACTGACTTGCTTTTTCCAGTCTGAATGTAAAGTTTTCCTTCAAAAATATTTACGGTGCCGAAAGGTCTGTTTCTCGGCTGACCGTCTTCAACTGTTGCAAGATAATATGTTCCGCACTTTTTGATAAAATCGTAGATTTCGTTCATGTTCACCTCTTACCCACCAAGTTAGTAGATTTATTTAAGAAGCATTGTAGCACAGTCATTTTAAAAGTCAAATTCCAGCTGGGCGGAAGCAGGTTCAGGAAATTCTTCCATCCACCTAAAAACGTTCTCCACGCCAAGCATGATTTTGTTTTTGCGGCAGAGATTTGAAAGATAGGTCATAAGCTCGTTATTGCGTGGGCTTGAAATCATGTAGCTGTTTCCGAAAGTTCTGATGTAACGTTCTTTAAGATTTGCAAACTGGCTGTGTTGCAAAGCAAGCCTGTCCAGCGCAGAGTAAAAATACTCGCGGTTTCCTTCGCGCAGGGTAAGTCCGATTCCAAAGCAGATGATTGCATGAACTTTGGCACGCACGCAGTAATCGATAATTCCGTCGATGTTTTCTTTTGTGTCGTTTATAAAGGGAAGGAGCGGAGTAAACCAGACAACGGTCGGAATGCCCTCGTCGCGACAGGCGCACAAAGTTTCAAAACGGCGGCTTGTCGGGCAGACACCAGGCTCAATCTTTTTGCAAAGAGAATCATCAGCTGTTGTAAGGGTCATCTGAACGACGGCCTTGGACTTTCTGTTTATGCGAGAAAGAAGGTCTAAGTCGCGCAAAACTAAATCTGATTTGGTCAGCACCGCAGCCCCGAAATTGTATTTATCGATGACTTCAAGACAGCGACGGGTGAGGCGAAGTTCTTTTTCCTGCGGGATGTAGGGGTCGCACATGGAGCCGGTTCCAATCATGCAGGGCCTGCGCTTTTTGCGAAGGGCTTCTTCTAAAAGTTCAGGCGCATTCTGCTTTACTTCGATGTCTTCAAATTCATGCGTAAACTGATAGCACTTGCTCCGTGAATCACAGTAAATGCAGCCGTGAGAGCATCCGCGGTAGATGTTAATTCCATGCCTGTTCAGAATCGTTTTGGCATTTACAAAGTGCACGGCCTTCTCCTATTTGCAGTTTTTCTTGTGAGCCTTGATTTTTTTGAGTGCCCAGTCGTAGTGACTTGAAGTATTGCTGATGAAAAATGAGCCCAAAGCAGCGTTTCCAACCCAGACAAAATATTTTTTCGTGAAAAGCTCCTCGTCGGAAAATTTTTCGATAAGCTGCATGACTTTTCTGTGACTTTCAGCAAGCTTTTTGAGGGCGTCCTCCTCGGTCACAGCCTGATTCCGCTTCCAGAAGGTCATGTTCATGGCTCCGTAAGTCTTCCATGAATATTCCGGCGGCAGGAAAGCGATGCTGCTTTTTTTATCCTGGCTCTGTTCGTTATTGCTGACAAATTTTATCATGAGTTCGTGCCATTCATAAAGATGAATAATCAGGTCGCGCACGTTTTTGTCCCGGCTCCAGTGGGCTTCCTTTTTGCCCGCGTCCGCAGAAAAATCAAAGGGGGTCGCCTTTTCCTTTTCACTCATGGCGGAAACCGCGTCCAGAAGTTTTGCGTAGTTTTCATTTGCAGCTTGTAAAAGTTCTTCTTTGTTTTTTGGTCTTGGCATGTTCTCTTCTCCTTATAAATATTGATTTATTATATCCTGAAATTCCGAAAGAAGTTCCCTTTTGTAAACTTTTTCCCTGGTTGAAGTGCGGACTTTCTTCCATAAAATTGACGCAAGTTTCAGTTTGTTATGAAACGATGAAGTCGCTTGGTCGGCGCAAAAATCATGAAGGAACTTGTTCCACTGAAGCGAAACCTTGTCGTATTTTGCATAAGTTTTTCTGCCGTAAAAAATGTCCAGCAAATCGCCCAGAGTAAAAGAGAGGTCGTCCTCTTCCTTTGCTTTTTTGACGCTTGCAACCATGTCCGCATTGAATTTGAACTTTTCGATTCCGGTCTGCTGTGAGAAGAATTCCCTGAAGCGCTGACTGAAAGTGAAGTCACATTCAATGATTCCTGTTTTAAGCGAAAGCGGGCTGTCGATTTTATGCCGGGTCCTCGCCTTTCCCGCTCCAGTTTTTTCTTTGGGAAGAATCTTCCTTCCCTTAAAGAATTCTTCAATATTGTGATTCAAATCCGCCTTCATGCCCGAAGAATCAATTCCAAGCGACTTGCAGATTTTCTGAAGTTCCTCGCGGTACCAGTAATATTTTGAGAATTCTTCAAAAGACTTTATCAAAATGAAGTCAGGGCGTTTTTCCATATTCACAATCCCTTCTACATTCTGTGAGCCGTGATTATCGTGTAGCTGTATGCGTTGACCGTGATTTTCATTCCGTCGACTTCGCAATACCAGTTTTTTCCCTGGCGGTAAATCTTGCATTCAGCAGTCGAGATTTTCTTTTTGCAGAAATCCACCACATCAGATACGCCGGAATCCAGCCGGAGATTTTTCCGAATCCGATCGACTCCCATTTCCGTCGTGTGTATTTTTTCGAGATTGTTCAATAAATCGCAATTTGATTTTTCTGTCTGATTCATGCCTATATTATACATGACAAAATATGACAACAGCGTGTCATATTTAAATTTCATTTGTAGAGTTTAATCACGCCCTCAGCCAGAGAAATCACCCTATCCCTCACCTCCTTTGGAGAAATGATTTTCATGTCAGGGCCAAAGGCTAGAAGCATTTCATAAATCCAGCCGACATCTGGAACGGTAAAAGATGCCATAACGCTCCCGTCATCCAGGGGAATAACTTGCGAGCAGATAAAGGTATCTAAAAGATACGAGATTTTTGATGGGGCAACCTTAGCCTCGATTTTCAGAAGCGGGAGCTTTTGCTTTTGATATGAAGTTTTCTCAGTTTCAGTTTTTCCTGCAAGTCTTTTTGTAATGTCCGCATTCCGCCCGGTCAGCTGAACCTTACGCATCCGGGTAAGCTTAAAAAATCTTTCTGAATTCCGTGCCGTGCACCAGCCTTGAAGGTACCAGGCCTGTCCCTTGTAAACGAGTTTCCAGGGATGAACAGTACGGTTTTCAATTTTTCCGTCGCCTGAATAATAGTCAAAGGTAATCTGCTTCCGCTTTAAAATTCCCTCACGCAGAGTCCCGAAAATCTGGCTTACCTCGCTTCCTTCAGAACTCCAGGGGTCAAAATCAACTTCAATCCAGTCCGAATCCGACTTTGAAAGCCCGGAAATCTTTTCCAGAGCCTTTACGCCTGAATTTGCGACCGCCGCATTTGAAGTCAGAGCATTCAGGGCCTTAACGCTTGAAAGTATCGCAAGCTTTTCTTCTTCCGAAAGCACGGTCTTGTCCAGGGCATATTTTTCAGAAATTGCAATTCCGCCGCCCCGCCCCTTGAGCGAATAAAGAGGCACACCGGAAAGTGACAGGGCTTCCATCCAGCGGTAAACCGTGCGGGTGGAAACGCCAAAGCGCTCAGCCATTTCCTTTGCTGTCACCTGTTTTTTATCGATGAGGACGTAGACGAATTCGAAAAGCTGGTCAATCTGCATGGCTAAATTATAGCACGAAATATGACAATTCAATGTCATATTTATTTCAAAATCTCGACACAAGCCGCTTTTATATCTATGATAAAGTGATGGAAGAAAGTGTAGTTCATGAAATTGAGCCGGTCTGGGACTCAGAAAGCCGGGTGCTGCTTTTAGGGACAATGCCCTCGCCCGCCAGCCGCAAGGCAGGATTTTTTTACATGCATCCTCAGAACAGATTCTGGAAAGTTCTTCCGGCTGTCTTTGGCAAAAACCTGACTTATCCGAACAATTCTCCGGACAGGGAAAGAGCAATCCAGGAAAGGCAGGACTTCCTTCTTCGGAACAAAATCGCCCTCTGGGACGTGCTTTCTTCCTGCTCGATTGAAGGGGCGGCAGATTCAAGCATAAAAAATGCCGTCCCCAACGATTTCACAGAAATACTGGAAAATTCAAAAATCCGCCGTGTCTTCTGCACAGGAAAAACGGCGTTTAATTTATGGAATAAATTTTGCGGGCCCCGCTACGAAGAAAAGTTCTCACTTGAATGTGACTGTCTTCCAAGCACAAGTCCGGCAAATGCCGCATGGAGTCTTGAAAAATTGATTGAAGCATACGGAGCGGTAAAGGTCTAAAATTTAAAATCAACCTTCTTTACATTCTCGCCGTAAATCGTCTTGAAATCATCGCGCATTGAAATTACGACATAACCGGCTTCCTTCCACTGCTCGCCGAGTTTTAAGGCCTTTTCTCGGTTTGCATGGTCCTCTTCGTCATCGTCGGCAATCAGCATGAAAGCCCTAGATTTGTATTTGGGATTTGAAAGACAGTAATTGTGCATTGCCGCATCGCCGCCGCTGTTTCCAAAAGAAAGAACCGGCACTTTTCCGATTTCCTGGGCAATCTGCTTTACCTTGTTTGTCTTGAGGTTTTTGATAAGGAGCTTGTCAGTTCGAAGCAAGGTGTCATTTTTTGAGTAGGTGTAATTTACGCCCTCACTTTCGCCCTGATTGTCTGATTTAAGCAAAATGTCCATTCCTATGACATGCTCAGGCGGGAAATCAAGTGAAGAAACAAGGGCTCGTGCAATAAAGCGGTCAGAACCGGTTACGACATAGCAGGTAAAGCCATGAGCCTTGAGATAGTCGAAAACTTCAAGCATCGGCTTATAGAAAGCCTCCGCGTAAGTCATGCCGGTAAAACCATTGGGAGTATTTTCGGCATATTTTTTGACATAAGAATCAAATTCTGCCAGAGACATGCCTGAATAAGCTTTGGCCGCAGCATAAGCGTGAATCATGTCAAAAGGAGAAGGAAGCTTTTTGCCAGTCCTTACAAAATCCCTGATTGCATTTGCCACAGAAATTTCATTTTCAGAAGCCTTGTCTTTATAGGACGGATCCTCCAAAATGCGGTATTCCAGAATATTGTACTCAAAATAAGAAGGATACAATTCGCCCAGGAAAGTTCCGTCCATATCAAATGTCGCGATTCTGTCCTTTTCAGGAATGAAATTTTCTGATTTTTCATTTGTTACGTCTTCGACAAATTCTGTCAGCGCGCTCAGTGATTCACATTCATTCCAGAACTGAAAAACATTTTCCTTGCTTCTCTGGCAGCTGATAAGGAAAATCAGCAGAAGGGGAAGAAAAACCGAAATGAAGATTCTCTCAAATTTTTTCATAAAACAACCTCTTTCTTTTCTTAAAATAATCTATAAATCAATTATACGACAATTTCACTGAAAAGGTAAAGGCTGTTTCAGAAAAAACTTAATCCTCAGAAAGAATCTTCCTCAGTTCTTCGATTTTTTCGGATGTGGTTGCCCAGCTGGTCGCAAAACGCACTACAGTGTGGGAGTCATCATATTTTTCCCAGAAACTGAATTTGACTTTCTGCCTCAATTTTTCAATCTTCGAGTTTTCAAGGATGATGAACTGCTGGTTGGTAGGTGAATCCAGGAAAAACTTACAGCCCTTTTCCGCAAAGAGGGATTTCAGTTCTTCCGCCCGGTCGATTGCATTTTTTCCAAGCTTAAGGTAAAGGTCATCGGTAAAGAGAGTGTCGAACTGAACACCAAGAAGCCGGCCTTTTGCAAGAAGGGCGCCGTGCTTTTTAACAAGATGCTCAAAATGAATCGGCATGTTCTTGCGGGTAAAGACGACAGCCTCACCGCACAAAGCCCCCACCTTGGTTCCGCCGACATAAAATACGTCACAGAGGGAAGCGATGTCTTTTAAAGTTACGTCCGTATTGCGGCTGGCAAGGGCATAGCCCAGACGTGCTCCGTCCATGTAAAGAGGAATGTTGTTCTTGCGGCAGACTGAACTAAGCTCTTCCAGCTCAGATTTTGAATAAAGAGTGCCGTATTCTGTCGGGTGAGAGATGTAAACCATGCCCGGAAAGACCATGTGCTCGCAGTTTCCGTCAGCATAAAAATCAGAAATAAAAGAATCAAGCTCGCAGGCCTTAATTTTTCCGTCATGTGAAGGAAGTGTAAGGACTTTGCGCCCGGTGTATTCAATCGCTCCAGCCTCATGAACGCTGACATGACCAGTCTGAGCCGCAACGACACCCTCAAACTGACGGAGCATAGTGTCGATTACAAGCTGATTTGTCTGAGTTCCGCCCGTAAGAAATTGAATCTGACAGTCAGGATTTCCGCAAAGGTCAGCGAGCTTTTTCTTTGCAGACTCAGTATATTTGTCAGCCCCATAGCCGGACTGAGAATCCATGTTCGTTTTTACCAGTGCATCCAGAATCAGGGGATGCGCACCTTCGATATAATCACTTTCAAAAGACAGCATATGCCATAATATAGCGAGTAAAGAGAAGTGTCTATCAGAAAAGAAGATTCATGCCACAGCCGGAACTTAAGAATTCCGCCTTCAAAAGACGTTTTTCTTAAATTTTCAGGCACTATATTTTCGAAATATGATGTATAATTATAATGAAAAAAAAGTAACAGAGGAATTTATGGAAACTCAAACAAAACAGCGCAACTCATTTTCAGGCTCACTGGGCTTTGTTCTGGCTTCAGCCGGCAGCGCAGTCGGTCTCGGAAACATCTGGCGATTTCCCTATCTGGCGGCAAAAGACGGAGGCGGTCTCTTTCTTTTTGTCTATCTCATTCTTGCCTTAACATTCGGATTCACCCTTCTTATCACCGAAGTCACAATCGGACGCAAAACTCAGGAAAGTCCGCTCACGGCATACAAGAAAATCAATCCAAAATGGGGCTTTTTGGGAATCTTCTCATTCATCGTTCCATTTTTAATCTATCCATATTATTGTGTAATCGGAGGCTGGGTTCTTAAATACGCATTTTCTTACCTTGCCTTCCAGGGTTCGGTTGCAGTCGAAAACGGCTATTTCGGCGGCTTCATCACATCTCAGTGGCAGCCGATTTTCTACACGGTTCTTTTTGCAGCCCTCAGTTTCATCATCGTTTACAAGGGCGTTGAGCATGGAATCGAGCGTTATTCAAAAATCCTCATGCCGATTCTTGTCATAATCGTTGTTTTCATCGCTGCATATTCACTTTTCATTTCCCACACCGATGATTCCGGAGCCACCCGAACAGGTCTTCAGGGAGCGGCCGTTTACTTCATTCCAAGCTTCAAGGGACTCACCTTCAAAGGTTTCCTTACGGTCTGTCTTGACGCAATGGGCCAGCTTTTCTACTCACTTTCAATCGCCATGGGAATCATGATTGCCTACGGTTCATACATGAAAAAGGAAGTAAACCTCAACAAGTCAGTCAACCAGATTGAAATCTTCGATACAGGAATCGCCCTTCTTGCAGGCATGATGATTGTTCCGGCAGTCTTCGTTTTCTCAGGCAAGGAAGGAATGTCAGCAGGTCCGGGCCTCATGTTCATCACCCTGCCAAAAGTTTTCAACTCACTCGGCGGCATCGGCGAATTCATCGGCCTTATCTTCTTCGTAATGGTTTTGTTTGCAGCCCTCACATCGGCAGTTTCCATTCTCGAGGCAATCACATCAAGCATGATTGACAAATTCAAGTGGAGCCGCCGCCGTTCAGCAGTCGTAATGGCAGCCTCAACATTCGTCATTTCAGTAATCGTCTGTCTCGGTTACAACGTCCTCTATTTTGAGCAGAAAATGCCAAACGGAAGCATCGGTCAGATTCTGGACATCCTCGACTATCTGAGCAACAACATCCTCATGCCAATCGTAAGCTTCCTTACCTGTGTCCTCATCGGCTGGATTGCCAAGCCAAAAACTGCAATCGACGAAATTACCCGCAACGGGGAGCGCTTCATCCGCAAGGGCCTTTATATCGTCATGATTAAGGTCATTGCTCCGGTTCTCCTTTTCGTAATCCTTCTTACAGGTCTGGGCTTGTTCTAAATTCAAAAGGGCGGAGCCCCGCCCTACGGCCGCACGATGTTGCGGCCTACCCCACCCGCCTAGGGGCAAAGCCCCTAAAACCCCAATGAAACTCCCGCACGGATGCGGGGCATAGCAAACTCTTCCGCGAGAATTTTCTTTGAAAATTCTCGTCACGACAGGATGTCGTACAACGCCTGCTTTTTTTGTTCTGCATTCACCTTCATTGTATAAGCCGTTGATTTTTACTATAATATTGAAAAATCTGAATACTAAAGGAATCTTTATGTCACGAGACCCTAAAGAATTATGCCACTGGGCTGACCAGCAGGCTGAACGAATCATCAAACAGAAGGGCGACCTGCCTTCATACACTTGTGCTTCGGGAATCACTCCTTCGGGCACTGTTCATATCGGTAACTTCCGCGAAATCATCACGGTTGATCTGGTTGTACGCGCTTTGCGTGACCACGGGAAAAACGTCCGCTTCATTTATTCATGGGACGACTACGATGTTTTCCGAAAAGTTCCTGGCAATATGCCGAAACCAGAAGAACTTGAAAAATACCTGCGCTATCCAATCACCATGGTTCCGGACACATTCGGCCGTGACGAAAACTATGCGCGCCATCACGAAAAGGACATCGAAAACCAGCTCCCTCGCGTTGGCATTCACCCTGAATTCTTGTATCAGGCCAGCCGATACCGTGCAAACCGCTACACAGAGGGCATGAAAATCGCTATGCAGAAGCGTGACGTCATCAAGGCTTGTCTCAACGAGTACCGCGACGACGAGCACAAAATGAAGGACTCTGACGTTTACTGGCCTGTAGCCGCATTCTGCTGCAAGTGTAACAAGGACGAAACTGAAATTCTCGAATACGACGGCGAGTACGGAATCACTTACAAGTGTAATGCCTGCGGTCATGTTGAAAAGGGTGACTTGCGCACTTCAAAAGAATTCAAGCTCGGCTGGCGAGTTGACTGGCCAATGCGCTGGAACGAAGAAAAAGTCTGTTTCGAACCGGGCGGAAAAGACCACATCTCTCCGGGCGGCTCTTACGATACAGCAAAACTCGTTTCAAAACGCCTCTACGGATGGGATGCTCCTGTCACAATGAAATATGACTTCGTTAAGCTCAAAGGCGTTCCTGGAAAAATGTCATCATCAAAAGGAAAGGTAATTTCCCTCGTTGACGCACTCGAAGTTTACCAGCCTGAAGTTTTGCGCTACATTTTCGCTTCAAACAAGGTTGACCACGAGTTCTCAATCAGCTTTGACCTCGACGTAATCACAATTTACGAAGCATACGACCGCACAGAGCGTCTGGTCTGGGGCGTTGAGCAGCCGAAAGAGAAAGACGAGGCAAAGAAAGAGCAGCTCCTCCTGCGCGAAAAACGACTTTACGAGTTGAGCCAGATTGACGAAATGCCAAAGGTTATGCCTTATCAGGTTCCGTTCCGCCTGCTCACAACCCTCTTACAGACATATTCAGGCGACGTTGACGCCGTAATCAAGTCTCTTGGCGACGTTAAGCCTGAACAGGAAGAAACCTTGCGCAAGCGATGCGCATGCGCATGGTACTGGATCAACGAATCTGCTCCTGACTGCGCAGCCGACATGTGCTTCTCTCTGCGTGTTGCAGGAACAAAGGCCGACGACATCACAGGCGACATCCTTACAGCAGTTAAACGTGTCCGCGATGAAGTTGTTCCAAAGGTTGGTTCATTTGCAACAGACAAAGAGTGCCAGCAGGCAATGTACGACATCGCAACAGAGCTTGGTCTTGAGGCAAAGGCACTCTTCACAGCCCTCTACCACGCCCTTATCAACAAAGATCAGGGACCGCGACTCGCAAGCTTCATGAAAATCATCGGCAAAGACAGACTCGCTGAGATTTTGAGCGTATACTAGCCTATTTTTTGGAAGAATAGGTGATTGAAAGAGGGAAAGAAACCTTTTTTGAAAAAGGTTTCCTTCCCTCTTTTTTTGTTTTTTTAACAAGCACACATTCCGGTCAGGATTACGGCCGTGTTCACATGCTCAACCCTGACCTCTTTGGGAACTGAAAGAACTGTATTCGTGTAATTTACGATTCCACGGATGCCACAGGCAATCAAACGGTCGGCCATGAACTGAGCCTTTTCATCAGGAACGGCAAGAACCGCGTATTCAATTTTGAGGGAACGGATTTTCTTTTCCAAATCAAGGGTTGCAAAAAGAGGAATCTCCGTTTTCATGATTTCGATTTTGTTAAAATTAGTGTCAAAACCCGCGACAAGCTCAAAGGAAGAGCCCTTAAAAACCGAGGATTCAAGCAAAGCCTCTCCAAGTTTTCCGAGCCCGACAATGCAGCAGGGGTGCTTTTCCGCCTGATCAGAATTAATCTGCAGGCTGGAGCAGATGGCGTCGTGCAGGATTTTGACATCATAGCCGTTACTGACTCCGTTATGCAGCTCCAGAAGGGAAATGTCCCGCCTTATCGTAGCCTCCCCCCAGCCTGTAAGGGCACTCAATTCAACCGAAGTAATTTTTTCTTTTTTCTGCTGAGAAAGAAGGCGTGCAAGAGTAAAAAGCCTTTTCTTTGACGGGCCGGGAATTTTCTTCATAAAAATTATTATATACTTTTTTAAAATCCGTGCTATAATTTAAATAATACTTTTGGAGATTTATATGATTAATTGTATAAAATGTGCAACGGAATTACCAGACGGGGCAAATTTCTGCAGCAACTGCGGTTTCCCAGTCGGCTCCCTCAGAGTCTGCCGTTCATGTCAGGACTGCGGGGCATCACTTAGCGCAATAGACAAATTCTGCTCCCAGTGCGGCAAGGCTGTCCGGGTCATAAAATCAGCAGATGAAAATCCATTCGTCGCCAAAGAGTCAAAGGCTTCAAACAATGCCATTCCAAAAATGATTCCTATAGAAGGCGGTCAGTTCCTCATGGGCGGGGCAGCAGCAAATTGTCCTGTCAGGCTCACATCCTTCAAGCTCGCCGAAACACCTGTCACGCAAAAGCAATATTCCAATGTCATGGGGCAAAATCCTTCAAAATTACAGGGCGATGATAAGCCGGTTGAAATGGTCAACTGGTGCGAGGCAATCATCTACTGCAATATTTTGAGTACCATGCAGAATCTTACACCTTGCTACAGTATCGGCTCTGTCACCGATTTACGCACTTTCGACGCCGCAAGCCCGGTCTGGAAGCGCATATCATGCAACTTTCTGTCCAACGGTTACCGTCTTCCCACCGAAGCTGAATGGGAATTCGCAGCCAGGGGCGGTGCAAAATGCGATCCCTACCAGTTTGCAGGCAGCTCGGACATCAACAAAGTCGCCTGGTACGGTGAAAACAGCGACATCACCACTCACGTCGTCGGCACAAAAGCGCCAAACTCGCTCGGTCTTTTCGACATGTGTGGCAACGTCATGGAATGGTGTTGGGATTACTTCGCACAGGATTTCCCTGCCGTACCGCAGACAAACCCGCACGGTCCTCAGATCGGCAACATGCACATAAAGCGCGGCGGCAGCTGGCTCGATGACCATCAGCAGTGCACGGTCTTCTTCAGAAGCGCAAGCACTCCTTCGGGCAAGAGCAGCAGCCTCGGCTTCCGAATCTGCCAGTCAGCACCGGCAGTACAAATTTAAGTCATTGATTAGAATTGGAGATTAATATGGACATTAAAACAAACAAAGTCGCAGATGGAATTGAAATGATTGTAACAGGCAGGCTCGACACAAACACAGCCCTTGAACTTGAAATGGCCCTCAAAGCATTGCCGCAGGCAAAACAAACCCTCCACCTTGATTTGAGCGGCATCGAATATGTATCAAGCGCGGGCTTACGAGTAATTCTCCTGGCTCACAAAATCATGCTTCCTCAGGGAGGCAAAATGGTTCTCCGACAACCTTCTGAATTTTGCCGCCAGGTTCTTGGTGCCACAGGCATGGACGGAATTTTAGCCTTTGAATAAATTGGGCATTTCTACTCAATTTTTTTCTTTATCGTGAGTATATTCTGACCATCCTTATATTCATAGTTTACACTGTCCATGAATTTTTTGGTCAGGAATATACCCAGGCCCCCGATGTCACGTTCTTCTGCACTCAGAGTGATGTCGGGGTCTTTTTTTGCAATCGGATTGAATTCCTTGCCCTTATCCTTAAATATGACCGTAAGAACGTTATCGACAAAAGAAGCAGAAATCCAGGCTTCACCGACTTCTGGATTGTATGCGTAGTGAGCGATATTAACAAAAATTTCTTCGATTGCCAGATCAATTTTGTTCAGGATAATCGGCTGGCAGTCGTCCGGCAGGCATGAGTGTATGTATTCGTTTACACTTTCCATGTTCTTGTCATCGGCTGTAATTTTAAGTTCTGTCATTTGCCCTCCATTGTATTGCTTTTGAAAACCATTCCAAGCATTGTTATATCATCGAACTGAGCAGCTCCGTCAACAAAGCATTCAACATCATCGTTGACGAAGTTCAGCAGTTCTTTTGGATTCAGAGTTTTTACATCATCTTTTTTGAGTGCCGCCAAAAGCCTTTCTTCTCCGTAGAGATTATTGTTTTTGTCACTAGCTTCAGTTACGCCATCTGTATATAAGAAAAGCTTGTCACCGGGAGCCAGCGTAATTTCGTTATTCATGTAGGAGATTCCGGCAAGAGCGGCCAGCATGAGGTTAGGTTTTGTTTGAATATAAGAAATCTGACCGTCTTTTTCAAGGACTGGCGAGGTGTGACCTGCGTTGGCAAAAGTGAGCTTTCCTGTAGAGAGCTCAAGAATTCCCATCCAGCAGGTGACAAAAAGACCTGATTCATTGCTCTCGCACAGAGTATTGTTGACGTGCTCGAAAATTTCGGCAGGAGTTTTAAAGAGGCAGGCTGCATCCTTGAGCAGGGTCTTTGCGATGACCATGAAAAGAGCGGCCGGAACACCTTTTCCAGAAACATCGGCTACGGCGACGGCAAAATGATCGTCATCAATCATAAAGAAATCATAAAAATCTCCGCCGACTTCCTTTGCAGGAGTCATGGAAGCATAAAGCTCAATCTCAGGATGATTTTCGTAGGGCGGGAAAACTCTCGGAAGCATTTCTGCCTGAATCTTTGTGGCGACGTTAAGTTCCGCACCCAGTCGTTCCTTTTCAGCCGTGGCGTGAGTCAGGTCGGCTATGTAGCGGTTCATGTCCACGCTCATCTTTTCAACTGACTTTGCAAGAAGACCAAGTTCATCGTGATTCCTGATTTTTTTAAGGACGCCAGAAAGCTCACCGTGATGCTCGGCAAAGTGCGAGGTTTCATCGATAATCATCATGAGCGGCTTGACGACACCCATAATCAGGGAAAGGGCATAAAGAAGGATGAATGAAAATGTAAAAATCAGGGCGGCGACAAGGATTGAACGCAGATAGTTTTCCTTATAGGCCTGAATTTCATTCATCGGCTTGACGACGCTCATAATCGCAACGACGGTGCCGAAAAAGTCCCGGACAGGAATTGAAGTCGTAACGTGACCGCCCGTTTTTTTGTATGAAAAATAACTGTGGGTTTCGCCGTTTTCAATTGTCTTCCGCAGATTTTCGATATAGTCAGGAGTTTTATTTTCAAGGGACTCGACATAGCCAAGTTCATAAGGCTCGCTGAGTAACTGACTGCTCACGGTGTCAAAAACATAGGTGCGGTATTTATAGTCATGGGAAATGACCGTCAGGTAAATGTAGGCCAGCTCAGCCGTTTCGGTCAATTCGTTCAGGCGCTGATTTGTAGAATCCCAGAATCCGTCATTGCCGTCTGTAAGCCAGTAGTAGATTCTTTCCACGTCAACGTAAGAAATAGCCGTCTGGGCAAACTGTCTGGTGACATCGCCGTACAAAGTCTCCACCTGCTGCTTAAACTGCTTGTAACTCATAAAGCTGTTTATCGCGAACATGAGGACCCCGAAGAGGACTGCGCTTGCGAGTAATTTTATAGAAAGAACTGAAAGACGTATTTTACTTTTCATGATCTTATTCTAATTATAAAGCTAGATTTAAGAAAATGCTAATTTTTTTTGTAATTTTCTGACTTTATTTCATTTGCATTGCCGAAAACGCATTTTTAAAGGCAATTAATATGTATGAAAAGAATGAATTTTATGATGCCTTTTTTAAGGCCTGGTCGGGCTTGCCTTGCTATGCTTGCCCTTGTTTGTCTGCTTTCCTGCAGCAGCTCTTTTTCGGATTCTGCGAAAGATTCGGATAGGAAAAGCCTGAGAATCATGAACTGGAACCTTCAGACCTTTTTTGACTCGACTTTTGACGGAAACGAATACACCGACTTCAAAAGCAAAAAAAGCGGCTGGTCACAGGAAAAATACGAAGAGAGGCTGGACAGGCTGGCTTCCGTGATAAAAGAGCTGGATGCAGACCTTGTAATCATGGAAGAAATTGAAAAAGAAGCCCAGATTCAGGATATTGCAAACAGGCTTTCAGGGACTTTTGACTTTTCAAAGGCCTACACCCATGCAGTTTTTTCAGGCTCCCCAGACTCTTCAATCGGCTGTGCCCTGCTTTCGCGCTACCCCCTTGAAGAAATCTCAGTTCACGCAATGGATATCCGCGACGGCCAGAAGCAGCCTGCAATGAGGCCGATTTTTCAGTGCAGAGTCAAGACAAAGGATAAGAACCTCGTCCTTTTCGTCAATCACTGGAAGAGCAAAAGCGGCGGGGCTGAAGAATCGGAAATTTGGCGAAAAAGGCAGGAAAGTCTGCTGGCGGATTTGATCTTCCGGGCAGAAAAGCAGGGAAATGCAGTTCTTGCGGCCGGGGATTTCAACAAGGACATCTCGGAATTTGACTATCATCAGGGAAAAAGCGGAAGAACAAACATCCTGCTTCACGGAAGAAAGCATGTTGAAGTATATTCGCCCTGGATTTTAGAAAACGGGACTTACAGGATTCCAGGCTCCTACTGGTACAAGGAAAAATGGGAAAGAATCGACCACTTTTTTGCGGCCGGAAATGCAGAAATTACAGATTTTGCGGCGGAAAATTCCGGTGACTGGGCAGACAGCGATGGCCACCCCTTCCGCTACCAGATTTGGAATGGCAGGGGCTACTCGGACCACCTGCCAATCACATGCACGGTGAGCTTTTAAACATGCACCGAAACCTGTTTTGCTTTTGTCCTACTTACAGCCGATTTCTTCTTCGTTTCCGACGTCCCAGGAGTCGAAGAGGTTTTCCGGGGTGCTTTCGTCTTCGTCTTCTTCGTCGGCTTCATCAACGGCGGCAGGGCTTTCGCTTTCTGCCGGGGCTTCTTCTGCGGCTGGAGCTGGGGCAGGCTGACTTTCTGCCTGCTCGTAGTTTCCACTGGTGCCGTCGTCTTCGTTTTCATCGAATTCGGGGATTACTTCCTTGCTGCCGATTTCGTTGCGCATTTCAGCGACAAGGGCTTCGTTTGCCGCAACCCGGGCCGCAATCTCAGGCGGAACCGGAGGCACGCTCACGGTCTCTGCTGTAGCCGTTACTGTAGCGGCGGCAAATTCTTCTTCCTCGCTGATACCACCGTGAAGGTCTTCCTCATCAGCAGGAGCACTTTCCGGCTGGCAGGGACTTTCAGCTTCATCTGGAATCACAAGTTCAAAAGGAAAGCCCTTGCGCAAAACAGCCTGCTTCAAAAATATTTTTATAGCCGTGTCGATATCCGTGCCCAGATTCTCAAAAATCTCGCCTGCACGCTCAACAAGTTCATCATCTAAATCAATATCATAAGTCTTTGTCATACTTTAATTATCGGAAAAATCAAAAGAAATATCAACGGACAAAAAAAATCCCGCCCATGAAAATCACGGACGGGAAATATCAGTCTATGTTAGACTTATTTGCTCAAGCAAGCTTATTTTGAAAGACGTGCTTCGAGATCATCCAAGCAGGCTGTGAGCTCTTTTGGCAAGTGTTTGCCGAATTTTGGATAGTGGTTCTCACGGATGTCTTTAACTTCCTTCAACCAGCCCTCTTTGTCCACGTTGAGAATCTGTGGGAGAGTCTTTTTGTAGTAGTCAGCCAATCCGTCTGTGTTGATAGCACCCTCTTTTGGCATGAAGCCGATTGGTGTGTCAACATAGTTGTCTTTTCCGTCGCAGCGGTCGAAAATCCATGCGAGAACGCGTGAGTTGTCGCCGTAGCCTGGCCACATGAATCCACCAGGAAGATCTGCGTTGTTCTCGTCCTTGCGGAACCAGTTAACGTAGAAAATCTTTGGCAATTTGTCCTGGTCAGCTTTTGCACCAACGTCAACCCAGTGCTGGAAGTAGTCGCCCATGTTGTATCCACAGAATGGGAGAATAGCGAATGGGTCACGGCGGATTTTACCAACCTGTGAAGCATCGATTGTAGATGCTGCTGTGATTTCTGAACCAACGATAGAACCAAGGAATACACCGTGGTTCCAGTTGCGGCTCTGGTGTACGAGAGGTACAGTTGATGGACGGCGTCCACCGAAGAGGATAGCAGAGATTGGAACACCCTCTGGGTTTTCCCACTCTGGAGCGATACATGGACACTGTTTTGCAGGTGCTGTAAAGCGTGCGTTTGGATGAGCGAATTCCTCGCCTTTTGGTGATTTGTCTTTTGGAAGAGCGTCGCGTGTCTGGCCTTTCCAGTCAACGAGTTTGCCCTTTGCTGGGTAACCAATCTGTTCCCACCAAACGTCTCCGTCCTCAGTAAGAGCACAGTTTGTGAAGATAGTGTTCTTTGAAGCAGAGATAAGAGCGTTTTTGTTAGACTCAGCAGATGTTCCTGGAGCAACACCGAAGAAACCTGCCTCTGGGTTGATAGCATACAAGCGGCCGTCTTTGCCGAATTTCATCCATGCGATATCGTCACCGATTGTCTCAACTTTCCAGCCTGGGATTGTTGGGATAAGCATAGCCAAGTTTGTTTTACCACAAGCTGATGGGAATGCGCCAGTAACGTATTTAACTTTGCCCTCTGGGTTTGTAAGTTTGAGGATGAGCATATGCTCAGCGAGCCAGCCCTCTTCACGAGCCAATACAGTAGCGATTCGGAGAGCGAAACATTTTTTGCCGAGCAAAGCGTTTCCGCCGTATCCTGAACCGTAAGACCAGATGAGGTGCTCTTCTGGGAACTGAGAGATGTATTTGTGCTCAACGTCTGCACAAGGCCAGATGCCGTTGTCTTTTTCGCCGTTGTTGAGTGGTTTACCAACTGAGTGCAAACAAGGAACGAATTCACCGTCTGTACCGATGATGTCGAGAACTTTTTTGCCTGCGCGAGTCATGATGTCCATGTTGAGGACAACGTACTCTGAGTCAGTAAGCTCGATACCGTTCTTAGAGATTGGTGAACCGAGTGGACCCATGCAGAATGGAATTACGTACATTGTGCGGCCATGCATACAGCCCTTGTACAAGCCCTTCATTGTTGCTTTGAGTTCAACCGGGTCAATCCAGTTGTTTGTTGGACCTGCATCTTCCTGTTTAACAGAAGAAATGAATGTTCGTCCCTCAACGCGAGCTACGTCGCTTGGAAGTGAACGGAACAAGAAGCTGTTAGGCTTTTTAGCAAGTGGAGTAGCGAGACCTGCATCGACGCATTTCTTCATCAATCGGTCATACTCTTCAGTTGAACCGTCACAAACGTAAACGTTGTCTGGTTCACACATTTTAACACATTCTTCGACCCATGCTTTGATTTTAGGGTTTTTGATTTCATCAAGTGTCATTGTATCGCTCCTTAAAAGTTCGATTTGTGAAAGATTATAATATTTTTTTCAATTTTATTAAAGGTGTAAAAGCATAGGTAAGCCCCCGAATTTCTTGCTTTTTCAATCTTTTCTCTGCTAAAATAAAAACATGCTGCGTTTTCTTTCTATAATATTGTTTTTCTTTGCTTCAACTTTTACCCTCTTTTCACAGGACTTTCATTCCAGCCTTGAAGCGGCATCCGGCCAGAGCGTCGTCCACGTCGGCTCTTATGACTGGGGAGCCTGCATCGACAGGATTACAATCAATACAGGCCACCTGGTTTCCCCCCAGGCTATTGCCGCCAGGGATTTTAAAGTAAATCAGATCCTCTACCCTAAAAAGACAAACGTCGGCATGGAAAAGGGCTTTCTTCCGGTCACGGACGCATTCGCATCAGATTCCCAGGGAAACAGAATCACTTCGCCATCAAATTTCATCACCCTTTTGACAGACGTTCATCCCCTTGCCGAAAATTCCAATCCCTTCGTTTCAATTTCATTCAGTTCCCGCTTCAAGCCATACTACGGCTACAAAATCTCAAACAAAAAGCTGGGAATTTCAATTCAAAACCTCAAGGGATTTGTCAACGAAAGCGCTGCAAAATTCGAAACAGACGAATTCGAATACACTTTCCCGGCAGAGCAAGAAAGCAAGTCCGATCAAAAATCTCAGGAAGAAAAAGTCCTGCTCAATTACGCAAGCTACATTCCCCAAGCAGAATCTTCAGAAAAAATTCCCCTGATTCTCTGGTTCCACGGAATGGGTGAAAGCGGCAGCAACATCTATCAGGTTCTCTTCGGAACAAAAACAACTGCCCTTGCCGAAGAAAAAATCCAGGGCAGCTTTCCAAACGGCTGTGCAATCCTCGCTCCCCAATGCCCCACAGGCTGGCTTGAAACCACAGAAAAAGGCCCGGGAAACGCAAGGGTCTGGGCTCCGGTGGACAAGGACGCCCCTGCAAACAAGGTTAAAAAACCAATCAACAAGCTGCTCAAAAAACTCTCTCTGGAAAAGGAAAAGCCCAGGAAGGACAAAGTCCAGTTTGCGGCTGTCTCCTATTACACGGAACCTGTCAAAAATCTTCTATATATATATCTGGAAAATCATCCTCAGATTGACAGGGACAGGATTTACGTCGGCGGCTGTTCGGCTGGCGGCTACATGACCATGAACATGATGATTGAAGAGCCCCAGCTTTTTGCGGCCGCCTTTCCAATCTGCGAATACTATCTTGATTCAAAAATCAATCCCAGCAAAATCGAAATTCTGGCAAAAAAGCCCCTCTGGTTCACTTACGCCCTCAACGACGATTCTGTAAACCCGGAAGACAACTCAATTCCGACAATCGTCCGGCTCAACCAGGCCAACGCCGAAAACGTTCACTATTCGGAATTCCGTAACGTCGTCGATTTGAGCGGAAAATATCTTCTGAATCCAGATGCCAAA
The DNA here is from genome assembly GCF_014201975.1 of Treponema ruminis. NCBI lineage: Bacteria > Pseudomonadati > Spirochaetota > Spirochaetia > Treponematales > Treponemataceae > Treponema > Treponema ruminis. The sequence goes on from NZ_JACHFQ010000009.1 coordinate 60,841, forward strand.
AAAGACGATGATGAATACGGTCTTCCCTACGAATACCCCGGACACTGGAGCTGGATTTACGTCCTCAACAATGACTGCAGGGACGGAAACTTAAGTCTTTTTGAATGGCTGGCAAAGCAAAAATTAAATTCGAAAAATTAAATAAAGATTGAAATATAATATTTAAAATATCCCGGCATTATGCTAAAATAGGATTATGCGGACTTTTAAATTTTTCGCAAACAGGCTTTTTTATCTTCTTCTCGCACTAAGTTCCGCACTTTTCTTTTCATGCGGCCACAATGACACACCAAGAATTTACATCGGCGACACTTTTCATTACTGGGAGTCAGATGCTGATTCAAATTTAGGTGACGCCATGAAGAACGCCGCAAACTTCAAGCGGCTCGAAGACAAATGCGTCCACAACCTCAGGCACACTCTCGGCAAGGGCGAGCACTACGTTTGGGTCCGGGCCGAATTTGAAATTCCGCCCCAGTTCAAAAATCAGCCGCTGGGTCTGGTAATCCCCCACCTCCGCTTTGCCGAGCAGGTTTTCTGCAACGGAGTCTTTATCTCTCAATACGGTGCCTTTCCGCCTCACGAACAGTCCACTCTCTTCAAGGCCCACTTTTTCAGTTTCCCGCTCAACATCCTCAAACAGGAAGGCAAAAACATAATCCTCATAAAGATTTACGCCCAGGGCAGGAGCGGCATTTCAGCAGATTCTTTCGTACAGCCTGCAAGATACGCCTACCCGAATTTTGAGTCAATAAATTTCCATCACACACGCATTTACATGTTCCTCGTTGGAATTTTATTCCTCACCTTCATCCTATATCTGAGTTTTTACCTCAATCTCAAGGCTTTCAAGGAATTCAGGGATTTTGCTTTCGTCAATTTCTTCACTTCAATCTTCCTCATTCCATTTTTTGCGACTGAGCTGCCAGCCTACACAAACGGCGGGCTTCCATACGTTCCATTCATCAAGCTTACCCTCTGTATGCCGCCCTATTTCATGGTTTTCTTCGCGACCCTCTTCGCAATCAACTTTTTATCTATAAAACCGCCTCTCAAAGTCAATATTCTCCGCTGGTCAATACTTGCCCTTCAGGTTCTGCTTACGCTTTTTGCCCCGACCTATGACTTCCTTATTGAAATTTTCCCGCTCATGATTGTCCTTCTTGCAATGCAGGGACTGATTGGAGCCGTTGCGGTTATAAAGGAATTTTTGGGCAAGGAAAAACGGATGGCTGCCCTTTATTTTGCGACAGGCTTCCTTCCATTATCTTCAACAATCGTAGTTGACTTAACGCTCAGGCTGACTGACAACACACGAACCTACACTTATTTCTCAATTTTCGGCTGGCAGATTTCCATCGTGATTTTCATCGTCATGCTGGCCTTCAGGTTTGCCTCAATCTACAAAAAGAACGAAAGGCTTTCAAATCACCTCAAGGAAGAAGTTGCGGCCCGAACGTCAGATTTGCAATACGCAAACAACGAGCTTTCAGACTTGAACGAACGTCTTGAAAAGGACAAGCACCGCTCTGACATGGATCTGGAAATGGCTTCCATCGTTCAGCGCAAATTCCTTCCCAAGCCCAACAGGCACTTCCGCGGCTGGGAAATTTCAGTCTGCTATTCACCCCAGGCCAAGGTTTCAGGCGATTTCTACGATTACTACAGTTTCAACGACACCCTCAACGGAATTACCCTCTTCGATGTTTCCGGTCACGGTCTTTCTGCAAGTCTCGTCACCATGCTTTCCAAAAACATTATTTCCAGGGTCTTCCAGACAGGCTTCAGGCGCAAGGAACCGGTCGATAAAATCCTCAACAAGATAAACAACCTGATTCTTGCGGAAAAGGGCGACATCGAAAATTACATGACTGGCGTTTTGTGCCGCTTTGATGACAGCGAAAATCCTGCCAGGTGCAAGGTCGAGCTTGGAAACGCTGGACATCCTTATCCGCTCAAATACAGCGTTTCTGACAACGAAGTCTATGAATTAAAGGGAAATGACGGCAAGCAGCATTACGGCGCAATCGGCATGAAGGGAATCACGGTTTCCTTTGCCCGCTCAAATTTCTTCATGGCAACCGGCGATATTCTCCTGCTTTACACGGACGGACTCACGGAATCTACAAATTCAAAGCAGGAGCAGTTCGGACTCAAGGCAATAAAAGAAATCGTAAAGAAGCATCACGCAAAATCCTCAAACGAAATCCTCGGCCTCATCATGGAAAAGCTGGATGAATTCACCGAATACCGGGGCTTTGAAGACGACCTCACGGTCATTATCGTCAAGCGCAAGAATGTCAGCGAATATGTCGAGGATGAAGACCACGAAGACTCATTTGATGACAACGTCGAAGAGCTTGAAGATGCAGGCCCGGAAGACCTTGAAAACGCTGAAACAAAAGTAGAAGGCTCAGATACAGACGAATAGCCCGAATCAAGTTTCTATATATAGCAATTTTCTGAAATTTGTGCTATAATATCTGCTATTATGAACATCTTAAGTATTTTTGGTGCTGCACAGGGAGCTGTGGCACAAGGCTTGCTCTGGGGAATCATGACCCTGGGCGTTTATCTCACTTTCCGAATCCTTAACATTGCTGACATGACCTGCGACGGCTCTTTTGCACTCGGCGGCTCAACATGCGCAATTCTGGTCACAAAGGGCGTAAATCCCCTTCTTGCAGTCTTTATTTCCTTTTTAACAGGTTTAATCGCCGGCTTCGCAACTGGAATCATGCACACAAAGCTCAAGATTCATGAAATTCTGGCCGGAATCCTTTCAATGATTGCACTTTATTCTATTAATATCCGCATCATGGGTCGATCAAACACACCTCTTCTGGGAATCGACACAATAATGACAAAAATGCAGGACCAGTTGGGAATCACTCCAAACGTAGCTTCTTTCATCGTCGGAGTTATTTTTGGAATCGCACTTATCGTTTTCCTCTACTGGTTCATGGGAACAGAAATCGGTTCATGTCTCCGCGCAACCGGCAACAACGAAAAGATGGTCCGGGCAATGGGCGTTGATACAGACAAAATGAAGCTCATGGGCCTCATGCTTTCAAACGGCCTGATTGCAATTTCAGGAGCCCTCGTTGCACAGCAGCAGGGTTACGGCGACGTCGGCATGGGAACAGGTGCAATCGTAATCGGTCTGGCTTCAATCATCTTGGGCGAGAGCATTTTCGCCTGGTTCAACAAACGCTTCTCATTCTACGTCACTTTGCTTTCAATTTTGCTGGGCTCGGTTGTTTACCGCCTGATTATTGCGATTGTCCTTCAGCTCGGTCTCAAATCTTCTGACCTCAAGCTGCTCACGGCAATCATCGTTGTCATTGCTCTTGCAATTCCAGTTGCCAAACAGAAAGTTGCACACAAAAGGGCATTCGCAAAATAATTGCCATAAAAAGTAGGAAATGAAAAATGCTTGAAATATCACACGTATCAAAGATTTTTAATCCGGGAACCATTACTGAAAAGCAGGCCCTCAATGACATAAACCTCACTCTTGAGGACGGTGATTTTGTAACAATCATCGGCGGAAACGGTGCAGGAAAATCAACACTTCTCAATCTGATTGCGGGAGTTCACTCTTGCGACACAGGCACAATCAAGCTCAACGGCCGTGACGTCACAGACATGCCTGAATACAAAAGAGCGGCTTTCCTTGGTCGCGTTTTCCAGGACCCTCTCACAGGAACTGCGGCAAACATGGAAATCGAAGAAAACCTTGCAATGGCTCTCCGCCGCGGCAACACCCGCACCCTCAAATGGGGCATCAAAAAAGAAGAAAAGGAACTTTACCGTGAAAAGCTGGCCATGCTGGACCTGGGCCTTGAATCGCGGCTCACAAGCAAAGTCGGACTTCTTTCCGGAGGTCAGCGACAGGCCCTTACCCTGCTCATGGCAACCCTTAAAAAGCCGGAGCTTCTTTTGCTCGACGAGCACACAGCCGCCCTTGATCCAAAAACAGCGGCAAAAGTCCTTGAGCTTACCGAAAAATTCATAGCCCAGGACAAGCTCACAGCCTTCATGGTAACACACAACATGAAGCACGCAATACAGTACGGCAACCGCCTCATCATGATGATGAAGGGCAATATCATTTATGATGTCCGTGGAGAAGAAAAGAAGAACCTTAAAGTTGAAGACTTGCTGGCAAAATTCAGTGCGGCAGGCGATTTAAACGACAGGGTTATGCTGGGATAATATAAGGTACTGCACTCTGGGGATTTTAAGGGGCATGTTGCCCCTTAGGAGAATGGGGTGCGGCACAACGAAGTGTGACTAGGGAGATTCGCTAAAAACACTTATCAAGTGTTTTTGCACTGCTACGCAGAGCCGCTCACTAGGAGAGACTTCTCCCCTTTTTTTATTTTACTGACCTCAGCATGTGGAGCTGGTCTGTGTCGGGATCGTAGTAGAAGGTGTAGAGGTAAACGGTTGTTTCGTCCTTGTCCGTGGTGCGGTAAGTGGTGAATGCGTATTTGTAGCCGTTTTCCTTCATTGCAGGCTTAAGCTGCTCGTCCCAGGTCTTTGTGATTTCGCCGCCGTTAAAATTGTAAAACTCAGTGATTGTTTCGTTTGGTCCCATGCCCCAGCCTGATTTTTTGAAAAGCTGGATTGTACGGTTGTCGCGCTGAGTGTCATTTTTGAAGGCGAAGAATTTGAAGGTTTTGCCCAATCGCTTGGCCTTGAACTCATACCACATGTAATTATCATCATCAACACCTTTGATTTTTGTTTGATTCTTTTCTTGAGCAAATGCAATTGATGAAACAATAAAGAGAGAAATAAAGATAGCTGTTAATTTCTTGAACATATAAACTCCTATAAGATACTTTCAGTATAACACGGATAGCAAAAAAGATACAGTTTATTTTCATATTTTTAAATTCTAATTTTCTGTGGAATATAAATCTTCAATTCATTATAATAGTTAGGATATTTTTAATTTATTAGAGGATTTTTTATGTCAGAAGTTATAAAAAATCTGAACAAGTTCAGATTTTTTCAACGAGTTTCGTTCCGAAACTCGAAAAATTTACTTGCGGAGGAAAAATATGTCTAACGAAGTTCGAGTACGCTATGCTCCAAGTCCAACAGGTATGCAGCACATCGGTGGCGTTCGTACAGCACTTTTCAACTATCTTTATGCACGAAGCCAGGGCGGTAAATTCATTCTCCGTCTCGAAGACACAGACCGCACACGCTACGACGAAAAATACGTCAAGAACCTTTATGACACAATGGCTTGGCTCGGAATCGAATGGGACGAGGGCGGCGAAAAGGGCGGCGAATACGGTCCTTACGTTCAGTCAGAGCGATTTGAGCTTTACAAAAAATATGCTCAGGAACTTGTCGAAAAAGGCGAGGCTTACTACTGCTTCTGTGACTCAGAGCGTCTTGAGCGAATCAAAAAAATCCAGACCGAAAACAAAATGGCACCTGGCTACGACCGAAACTGCCGTCACCTTACACCAGAGGAAGTAAAGGCAAACCTGGACGCAGGAAAGCCTTATGTAATCCGCCTCAAAGTCCCTCTCGAGGGTGAGACAACTTTCCACGACCACCTTCTCGGCGACATCACTTGGAAAAACGAAGACATTTCTCCGGACCCGGTTCTCTTGAAGAGCGACGGATTCCCGACCTATCACCTTGCAAACATCGTTGACGACCACTTGATGAAGGTCAGCCACGTAATGCGCGCTCAGGAATGGATTCCTTCTACACCGCTCCACGTACAGATGTACCGCTCATTCGGCTGGGAGCATCCTGAATTCTGCCACCTTCCAATGGTAAACGGCGCAGACGGCAAAAAGCTTTCAAAACGCCACGGTTCAACATCTCTCAACGAATTCCGCGCACGAGGATATTTGCCACAGGCTATCGTAAACTACGTTGCCCTACTCGGCTGTTCTTACGAGGAAGGCCGTGACTTCTACACTTTGGACGAACTTGCAGAGCGATTCAAGCTTGAGCACCTCAACAAGGCTCCGGCTGTATTCGACTACAAAAAACTCGAATTCTACAACGCAAATTATATCCGCCAGCTTTCAACAGAAGAGCTCTACAAATGGACTCTTCCATTCATCACAGGCACAGGCGACGCAACTCTCGAAATCAATCCTGAAAACCCGCAGCCAAAACCAAATGTTGGACCTGAGTTCTCAGGCGTTGCAATGGGCGAAGACGGAGAGCCGTACTGCGTAGACAAGAGCATGAACATGACAAGCGCAGATGTCAAAAAGACTCTTCTCGGCCTCATGCCACTCATTCAGGAGCGACTCAAGTTCCTCACAGAAGCAGCTGAAATGGTTCACTTCATGTTCACAGAGCCGGCAGTTCCACCTGTTGAGCAGTTGATTCCGAAAAAGCTCGACCAGGCAAAGACTAAGGAAGTTCTTGAAAACGCAAAAGAATTCGTTTCAAAGGTATTCGAGCTTGACCACGAGGGCGCTGAAGCTTTCGCAAAGGCAAAGGCAGAAGAGCTTGGAATTAAACTCGGTGACTTCATGATGCCGGTTCGCATGGCTGTTACAGGAAGCCGCGTTTCTCCACCGCTCATCGGTTCAATCGCAGTTCTTGGAAAAGAGCGTGCCCTTGAGCGAATCGAGCGCACTATCGCAACACTGTAAAATAGAAATAGGAGTTTAGCAAAAGAGGGAAAGAAACCTTTACAAAGGGGACTTCCCTCTTTTTTGTAATTAAATGGAAAAATTAAAATCACAGACCGAAGAACTTCTTGCAATTTTTGACAAAAAGCAGGCTGTTCATAATGACGGAACTTTCTCTCCGGAAGCCGTAAAGGAAACCGTGCTTGAAATGGCAGATTATGTCATCGAAGACAAAACAGAGCTTTCCGCCCTCAAAGAATGGATGGAAGCTCACGATTTTTGGACAAGCCCTGCAAGCACAAGATTTCACGGCAACGTAAAGGGCGGCTTGGCGGCTCATTCACTCATGGTCGCTGTCCAGGCCCTGCGCTTTGCGGTTTCATTCGCAGAAAACTTCGCCCTTTCAAAACGAAGCGGCAAATTTGACTTCACGGCCCAGGATGTCTTCATTTCGGGAATCGCCCATGATTTCTGCAAGGCCGGAGCCTACGCAACCGAAAGCAAAAAGACAAAGGATTTCAACGGAAACTGGAAATACGAGCCTTACTACAAGACAAAGTCGGATTTGCGAAACCTCGGCCACGCAGGCGAGTCAGTTCTTCTTCTTCTCGAATCAATGCCATCGCAGCTTAAAAGGCGAAATGTAATCGAAGCAATCAAATGCCACATGGGATTTTCTGACCTTGCTCCCATGGAAACATACAACTACTCAAATCTTCTTCAAAATCCCCTCGTACTTTTGATTCAGCTCGCTGACCAGTCTGCCGCACAGTGGTGGGATTTGTAATTTTAAAGGAGGAAGCCCGTGCACTTTGATCCTACGCTTTTTTTCGCAATTTTAGCCGGAGTCCTGCTTCTGGTAGGGCTTGTCGGCACAGTTCTTCCGGTTTTGCCGGGGCCACCGATTGCATGGGCAGGATTACTCGCCGCTCATTTTTCGAATTACTCAAATCTTGAAGTCTGGATTTTGATAGCAACAGGAATCGCCGCAGTATTCGTCACCGTAATCGACAATGTTTTCCCTTCGCTGATGACAAAAAAGGCGGGCGGAAGCAAGGCGGCGACTTGGGGCTGCACGATTGGACTTCTCGCCTCATTCTTTTTGGGGCCGCTTTTCATTCTTATCGCCCCCTTCGTTGGAGCCTTCATCGGCGAAATGATTCACGATTCTTCTGATGCAGGCCGGGCTTTAAAGGCAGCATTCGGTGCATTCAAGGGATTCTTGCTCGGCACAGGCCTCAAGATGATTACAGTAATTTGCTTTATCTGGCTCTTTTTGTGGAGCATCTTCTGGAGATAAAAAAATCCCATTCTGCAAAAGCAAAATGGGATTTGGGCCGTACAGCGCTTCGCTCGTTTGGCCTATTGGAAGTGATTTACACGTGTTTTCTCACTTCGTTGCGAAAACACTGGGCCATCTTGGATTTGAACCAAGGACCAAAGGATTATGAGTCCTCTGCTCTAACCGCTGAGCTAATGGCCCGAACTTCAACAAGGAAGTGCATTTATTATATCAGAAATTCGGCATTCGGGTCAATTATAAATTAAGAAGTCTACGGTTATTTCTGAAAAACCGTGTATTCGTCATCAATTTCGCTATTTTCAGCCTCAACTTCCATAAAGGGGCTTTCAGTACCGCACATGCAGGAATCAGACAGTTCCTTGTACTCAGGGAAAGTTTCTGCAATCTTCTTGATTTCACCGGCAGCGATTTTTGAATAGGCGTTGGCTCCATCCGGGCGAAGATGGCTGTTGTCCTCACGCCCTTCCGGGAAATTTTCATAAAGGCCTGCGTCAAAGTTCATGTAATAACGGCGGCTTGCCTCAAATCCTGTTTTATTGAGGAAATCAAGCGTGAGGGCGTTCATGTCGATGCAGGGAATATTTTCTTCTGCGGCAGTCTCAATAATTGCTGGGGCATATTCTCCGTGGCTGTCCTTTGCGGAAGTTCCCTCGAACATGCGGCGGGCCATCGGCGTTAAAAGGACAGGTCGCACTCCCCGCCCCTTAAGTTCACGCACAAAATATGAAAGATTCTTACGGAAGGCACCGCCCCTTTCTGAGCCTGTGTGGCGGAGCGGGTCGTCCTTTTCGTCATTGTGGGCAAACTGAATCAGGGCAAAGTCCCCATCTTCTGCCTCGGCCATGACTCGCATAAAGCGGCCTTCATCAATGAAAGACTTTGTGCTCCGTCCGTTCCTGGCAAAATTGAGCCAGAGAGTACTTACAGGGAAAAAGCGGGCAAGCTCCTGCACCCATCCCGTCTGAGGAAAGGTGGAGAAGTCATTGTACTGCATTATGCTGTCACCAAGACATAAAATTCTCATAATGACTCCATTAAAATGTCCGGCATGGATGCCGGGTTTAAGCAAAGAGAGAAAATTCTGTTTGCCTTTAGGTGAACAGAATTTTCTCGTGCGAACATGAATTACATGGATGTAATTCATGTTCGGATTACTCAACCGTTACAGATTTAGCAAGGTTACGAGGCTTGTCAGGATCGTTACCGCGCAAGATAGAACAATAATATGCGAAAAGCTGGGCCGGAATGATTGAAAGCATTGAAGCAAGGGCTGGCTCAGAATCCGGGATTGTGATTACAGAATCACAGCAGTTGTCGAATGCGCCTTTTTTGTCGAGAGTGATAGCCATTGTTGTGGCACCGCGGCTCTTAACCTCAACGATGTTTGAAGCAAGTTTTTCGTAAAGCTCAGGCTCTGTTGCGATTGCGACTACGAGTGTATCAGGATCTACAAGGGCAATAGGTCCGTGCTTGAGCTCACCAGCGGCAAAAGCCTCACAATGCATGTAGCTGACTTCCTTGAGCTTGAGGGCACTTTCGAGTGATGAAGCCGAGTCGAAAAGACGGCCGATATAGAAAATTTTTGATTTATTGAACTGCTGGCTTGCAAATTTCTGGATTTCACTCTGATTATCAAGAATCTGCTGTGCCTTTTCTGGAATTGCGGCGATTTCAGAAAGCAATCTTGAGTATTGCTGAGCAGAAAGTGAACCGCGCTCCTTTCCAAGTTTGATTGCAAGGAGATAGAGGCACATGAGCTGGGTTGTATAAGCCTTTGTTGATGCTACGGCAATTTCAGGGCCAGCCCAGGTGTAAATTACTTCGTCTGCCTCACGGCTTACAGTTGAACCTACACAGTTTGTAATTGCAATGACTTTTGCTCCAGCCGCTTTTGCAAGACGGAGGGCTGCAAGGGTGTCAGCTGTTTCGCCAGACTGAGAGATTACGATGAAAATGTCATTTTTGTTGAGGATTGGATTTCTGTAGCGGAATTCTGATGCAACATCAACGGCAACAGGAATGCGTGCAAATTTTTCGAATGCATATTTTGCTACGACACCGGCGTGATAAGCCGTACCACACGCTGTGATTACGATGCGGCCTGCCTGCTTCCAGTCTTCGCCAAAGTCGATTTCGTCAAACTGAATGTCCTTTGCTTTGTCGCCGTCAAATATAAGGCGTGGACGAAGTGTGTCTGTCAAAGCCTTTGGCTGCTCATGGATTTCCTTGAGCATGAAGTGAGCATAACCGCCCTTTTCAGCACTTGCCATATCCCATTCAACATGAGAAGGCTCGCGTACGACCTTGTTTCCGTCTGAGTCGAACAAATCAACATGGTCATTGTAAAGGACTGCAAGCTCGTTCTGATTGAGGTAGTAAACGTCGCGTGTGTATTCAAGAACAGCTGGAACGTCAGAAGCGATGAAATTCTCGCCCCTTCCCAAGCCTACGATAAGAGGACTTTCCTTTCGGGCAGCGATAAGCCGGTCAGGATATTTTGTGCAGAGAACGCCGAGAGCGTAGCTTCCTTCGAGACGGTGCAAAGTTTCAAGGACAGCCTTAAAGATTTCACCAGTTTTTTCGTAGAAGTAATTGATAAGGTGGGCGATTACTTCGGTGTCAGTCTGGCTCTTGAAAACAACGCCCTGATCCTGAAGCCAGGCCTTGAGTTTTGCATAGTTTTCGATGATTCCGTTATGAACTACGGCAATCGTACCAGAAACATTTGTGTGCGGATGAGAGTTCAAGTCACTCGGCTCGCCGTGTGTCGCCCAGCGGGTGTGACCAATTCCGACATTACCTTTAATGATAGTGCCGGTTTTTTCGATAAGTTCTCCAAGACGCTTTTCGGCCTGGGCATCGCTCATATCTTTTGAAGTCTTTACGACTTCATCAGTGATTTTTTCAACGAGAAATTTAAGGGCACCCTTTGATTTTTTTACAAGGATTTCATCGCTAGAGTCCGACATAACTGCAACGCCGGCAGAATCATAACCGCGATATTCAAGTTTTTTGAGTCCGTTGATAAGGACAGGAGTTACCTGTTTTGAACCAACATATCCTACAATTCCACACATAAATTCACCTCAAATAACATTTTACAGTAGCACGTATTATACAAATTTGTTTAAAAAAAAGATACCCACGCCAGCAGAATGCCGGACATGGGTAACCACTTTTAGACATCACGCTCCATTTTTTAACTATACAATAGCGTCCAAAACCTTGACTACATCAACGTCATAAAGATTTGGCTTCGCTTCAAGTTCCTGGATTGCTGTCTCTTTATCCATAATCTGTTTGTAATTGCGGCGGCTGATAAGTGAGTTGTAGCTTTCTGCAACGTGAATAAGCCGTGCAATCTGAGGAATGTCTGCACCCAAAAGCCCCTTGTAGCCTGAACCGTCAGTGTTTTCATGGTGATAAAGTGCGGCTTCCTCGAAGATTTCCCAGTATTTACGCGGAACAAATCCGAGATACTGCTCATAAAGATTTACATGCTCCCTGAGCTGGAGTCGCTGCTCGTCGGTCAGGTTTTCTGCTTCAAGAAGTTCCTGAGGGATTGCAAGGAAACCTGCGTCATAGACCATTGAGGCTGCAAAGTAAATCATAGAAGAATTCTGGTTGAGGCCGAGCTGCATTGCAAGTTTGTAAACAAGCTCGCTGACGTTCTTTGAGTTGTTCTTGCGCTTTGTAACGGCATCGATTTCTGAACCAAGTTTTTCACAGTCAATAACAAGCTGCTTGAGTTCTGACTTTTCTTCGTCCGTCATTTCCGGAGCTGGAAGGGCATCAACGCCCCAGCGGGAACTTCCGGCAGACTTTAAGCCCATGCCGCCAAAATCAGTGACGCCACCAAGAAGAAGCTGATTGTTTGTCTGCTGCATTCCGGCGATAAGTTTGAGTGTTGAATCAAGCTGCTCAGCCTGGATTGCAGAAGAGCGGGCAGAAGCACGGATTCCGAGGAAGACGAGAATGAATACGATTACGAAGATAACGCCTGCACCAATGGCAATAATCCAAATCGTTTTGTTTGAACGCTTGTCCATTGAGTCGAGGGTTGTAGTCATTGTGTCTGTAACGCCCTGAATCAAAGTTGAATTCTGCTCAGACATTTTTGAAACGATGCTCTCTGTGCTTTCATTCATTTTGTCAGAGAAAGACTCGAGCATTTTCTGGTTGTTTTCCTGCGTGCTTGCAGTGAGGCTTTCAACCATTTCCTGCTGCTGAGCCTGCTGTTTTGCAGAAATATCCTGCATCATTTCGCGGGTTTTGGCATCGCGGGCGGCATCCTTCATGTCAGCCTGCTGCTGCTGAATCACGCGGATATATTTTTGAATCTGCGGATCATCATTGATTTTTGGATAGGTCTGCAAATTCATAATTACGTCATTGAAATATGTGTAATCCTTTGTTTTTGTCATTTTGGCAAGCAGCTTTGTGTAAATCTGAGTTGCAAGAAGATATACGTTGCCTGGAATTTCATCCTTTTCAGAAAGCTTAAGGGCTGCGTTTATTGTTTTAAAAGCATCCTCGTACTGCATGGCCGAATACTGGTCATCTGCTTTTTGAAGGAAGCGTTTTGTCAAATCTGATGAACTGGCAGACGCCTGAGCAAAGATGAGCCCAGCCGCAAAAATGCAAAGAAGGACTCCCAAAATAGATTTTTTAAGAAGCATTTTATTTTGTAACATTTCCTACTCCAATTGCAAATGTGAATTTTACGCGGTTTTCCATTCCGCCACCGTGACTTCCGTCTTCGGCAGCATTTCTCATAAGAAGCAAATCCTGCACGCCAAGTTCCAGACCGAACTTTGTTTTGTCGTTAACAGCCATTGGGAGCAAAATAGAGCCGCCAAATTCCATAGCCATATTAATGTCATTATAGAAAAGGGAACCTGCATCATAATCACAGAAAGCCCTGAGCTGAGCCTCACCAAGATGAAGATTGTCAAGGGCGACACCCAGGACTGGTGAGAAGAAGGTGCTTGTTGAACCTGTAATTGCCTTGTCATTTGAAGCAAGCAGATGGGCTGCAAGACCGGCACGCAGGAAGAGGTTTTTACTTAAATCTGCAAAAGCAATCTCCGGAACGATGCGGGCAGACATGAAGAATTCCTGAGGATTGTCACTGTCGATTTGAGTTTTTTGGGCAGCGGCCTTTGCCTCCGGGTTGCCGCCAGAACTCATGAGTGTGACAATGTGGGCATCAGCAAAGAAATCACAGCCAAGAATCAGACGTTCTGAAGGCTTGAAGACATTTGCTCCGATTGCAAGACCGTATTTGAGGCTTGAATAATCAGGATCGGCAGTCTTCTGATAAATGAAGTCTGCAAGGCCAATCTTAACAGTCCACAGAAGTGAAGAGAAAGAAGCTTGCTGTTCGTTGACGTAAACTTCCTGACCTGAAGCAGTGCTGACAACCTGATAGTTGCCTCGGTTTTCAAGTTTTTGCTTTGATTTTGCGTTGCGGGCGGCAATACGTTCTTCTTCAAGGCGCTTGCGGTTTTCAGCAGCCTGATTTGCAGCCTGCTGATTCAAGATAGCCTTGTCAATGTAAGAATAAAGCTCGACCGCATCGAAGTTTTCGATATTGTTGTCAATTACGGCAAGGGAAGTCTGACGGGCAAGCTCCAGGTTATCGGTGATGATAAGCTGTCTTGTCTTTTTGAGAGTGTAATTTTCGATTAACGGGTAATCGGCAGACGATTTATTCTCGTTGAGAATTTTGGCAATCGAATCGGCAGACTTTGATGCGATTGCCATATCTATCTTTTTATAGACGGCACCGACATCATCAGTTGACTGTGCAAGCGCTGAGAAAGTACAAAATGCACAAACAAAAACCGCCATTAATTTTTGGTATTTTTTGATAATAGCCACAACAATCATCCTCTTTGTACAGATAATTCTATTCTAACAGACAAAATATGATTTCGCAACTTATGTTTTAAAGTCCTTTGCCTGCTACCCTCTATTTTTAAATCTTTTCGTTTTTTTTAGATATTTTGGAGATTCATTTTATTTTCCAACACAGAAGTGAGAGAAAATTGAACCAAGAACATCATCTGGTGTAACATCACCGGTGACCTCTCCAAGCGCGTCCAAAGAATCCTCCAAATCCTGGACAACCGCGTCCAAAGCATAATCTTCGGTGAGCGAAAGTGCATGGCGTACGCTCTCCAAAGCCTTTTCCACTGAAATTTTCTGCCTCTCTGAGCCAAGTCCCGTGCTGTTCCTCTCTGAACTTCCGCCCGCAGAAAGGGCAGAACGGACAGACTCGCTCAAGCTTCCAAGCCCAATTCCTTTTTTGGCAGAAATGCGGACCTGAGGCACATCGAATGAAGAATCAGTATTTTCTGACAAATCACATTTATTCCAGACAAGAATAAGGGGAATTTTTGAGTCAGTTCGGGAAATATGAGCCTGAATGAAAGATTTATCCTCATCATTCAGGCCGGATTTTGAGTCAACAAGATAGAGAATCAAATCAGCGTCTTCACTCAAATCACGGGTGCGCTCAACGCCGACGGCCTCAATCACATCGCTAGTCTCGCGAAGGCCCGCCGTGTCAAAAAGACGAGCCGGAATTCCTGCAAAGTCAATCCAGCTTTCGATAAAGTCTCGGGTAGTTCCCTCGATGTCGCTGACAATTGCCCGGTCTTCCTTGAGAAGCGCGTTAAATAAAGAAGATTTTCCGGCATTTGTCCGGCCGCAGAGGACAACTCTGGCTCCATCCTGATAGATTTTCTCGCTTTTCCAGGATGCGGCAAGTTCCTGTAAGACGGACTCGGCTTTTTTAAGCTCGGTAGAGTCGAAAGAATCTGCAATAGTCTCTTCGTCCTCTGGATATTCAATCTCAACTTCAATAGCCGCAAGAGTATCAACAATGTGCTTTTTAACGCCGTCAATCGTCTCGTAAAGGTTTCCGGCCAGTCGACCGGCAGCCCGGCTCTGGCTGACATCAGTTTTTGAGTCGATGATTTCTCGGACAGCCTCGGCCTTAGTCAAATCAGCCTTGCCGTTGATGTAGGCTCGGAAAGTAAATTCGCCCTTCTCAGCCGCGCGAAAACCACTATTTAATAGAAGATTATAAACAGCCTGCACGACATGAACGCCACCGTGGCAGGAAATTTCAACCATGTCCTCGCCGGTAAAAGACTTGGGAGCACGGAAAACAGAAAGCAAAACTTCATCGATTTTGCTCTTTCCGTCAAAAATCCAGCCGTAGACGATTGTATTTCCGGCTGCTTCAAGCAGGGCTTTTGGCCTTGAGAAGATTTTTGAGAGAAGTTCGATACTGTTTTTTCCCGAACAACGGACGATTCCAAGGGCTGCGGGCGCAAGGGCTGTCGCAATGGCCGCAATCGGTTCTTCGGGTGTGTATTTTAAATTCGTCATCTTTTCCTAACTTTCGCTGTAGGCCTGCCAGAGCTTTGAGATGTCACTCAGCTTGGGAAAGCCGCTTTTTTCCTTCATGCGTTCCCGCTCCTCCTGCGCACGAATTGAATCCCAGGCGGCAGTGTCACTTGTCTTTGTGGTGCGGGTCTGGCCGTCGTTCATCAGAAGCTCGTCTGTCTTTGAGCCGCCTGAGAGAGCCGGTTTTTTGTATTTCGCATCGGCTTCATACGATGGGCCCGGATATTTTTCATCGCCCACATCCGGAGAAATGTCGTCATAGCGGCACATTCCGTTCCAGTACATGTAGCCCCGGTTAACGCTGTCACGGACTCCGTAAACCTGCTGGGTTACATAATTCTTGTTGTACCAGGCCCGGTCATAGCTTACGTTGAGGTAGAAGGCCTGAACCCAAGGGCGGATAATCAGCTTGTTGCGGCCGATTACTGTATTTCTGTAAGTTCCATAGTAGTAGACGCGGTAAGGTCTTTCGCTTGCAGGAGCATAATTCAAGAAAGACTGCTCGAAGTGGCTCGGATAGAACATCGGGCAGACGACGTCAACATATTCAGCAAGAAGCTCAACGTCCTGGCCTGTTCGGGTGCCTGAGCGGTACCAGCCGTTTGCGCCGTAAATGTCGATTCCAATCGGAGCGTCAATGTTTGCACGGACATAGCGCAGGAATGAAACCAGGGCGCTTTCCTTGTCCATACCCTCACTTCGCCAGCGGAACTGGGCGTTTGCCATGTTCTTTCCGTCAGTCGGGAAGCGGATGTAGTCAAACTGAATCTCGTCGAAGCCGCGGGCAATCAGTTCCTGAGCAATGTGAACGTTGTATTCCCAGACTTCCGGCGAATACGGGTCAACCCAGGCCTCGTCATAATAGAGGGTTTTAGTTTCGCCGGTCTCGTTTCCTTCTTCGTCCTTGACTTTTTCCCAGCCCTGAATTCCCATCCATGGGCGGTTGAGGGTCTTGTCCCAGACTGCGTACTGTTTTTTGTCGTAGCCGGCGAGATTTTTATCTTTGAATGTAACGATTCGTGCAACAAGATAGATTCCCTGCTCCTTCATTGCAGGCACGAATGTATCGATGTCGATTTTGTAGCGTGAAATATAGCCCTTTTTCTGAATCAGAGGGTCTTTAGGGTCAAACCGGATTCCGCCGTAGTCGTCCTTCATGTCGATAACCATGGCGTCAAGCTTGTTGTCCCTGATGATTTTTTTGTACTGATTGATTCCCTTTTCAGTCATCAGTTTGTGGGCCTGAACATAGACAGCCTTTCGGTCAAGAGCCTTTGAGGCGTATTTATTGTTCACGTCGTTAGGATACAAGAGCCAGAGTTCACCGAGAGTGAGGCCGGGATTTTTTTCATCAGCAGAAGGAATCCATGCCGTGTAAAGAGTGTCGGATTTTCCGAGGGCGTTAAAGCAAGGCTTCCATTTATCATATTCAGGTGGAAGTATGTCAGTAGTCTTTGTAACAGGATTGTAAGCTGAAATTTCACCAGTCTTAGTGTACAAGAGGCGGCTTCCATCCCAGAAAAGAGAGTCGATTGTTTCCAGAGGCTCGCTTCCAGCAAAAAGGAGTTCTCCGCGGTCGCGTTTCCAGTCAAAGCGGTAAATTCTCGGCAAGTAAGACTGAGAAACGAAAACTTCAGTGACAGGAAAACCGTTTTCATCAGAGAAAACCACAGGCAGGATGTCAGCAATTTCGTCCGGGTAAGTCTGGGTCTTCATGTTCTCGAAGCCGCCGTTGCAGTCCTTCCATGTGACTTTTTTTGAGATGGGCTTGCAGTAAGAGAAACCGAAAATCGTGTGGGCCATGAAAACGACCAGATCAGTCTGCGGGGCTTCGGCAGGAGTTACGCTTCCGTCTGCGTTTGTAACGGCCGCTTTTCCAGTGTTGGGCCTGTTCATGTCACAGACTGCGACAGCCTTGATTCCTGAAGTTGAGGCAGAAGTTGAGCCCAGGCATTTCCAGTTGACTCCGCCGTTGTAAGTTATGTAAACGTCATCTTTTGTTGCGGTGACGAGGATGTCAGGATTGGTCGGGTGAACGGACAAATCTTTAAGTTGCGCGGGCTGTTTTATGAAAGTTGCCTTCGTTCCGTCCCACTGTTTAATTGTAAGGAATGGGAGTCCTTCGTTTTTGAATTCAAATGACTCCAAATCATCAGAAGAAAGAATTCCCTCGTTTGAAAGGAGATACCAGCGTGTTTTTCCAGATTTTTTGTCATCGGCGCGTACAATTTTTGAAACTTTTCCGCCCTGCCAGAGGGGAATTGCGGTCTTATTTGCGTTTATCTTGTACAATCCGCTTTCACTTCCCGCAAGAATGAATCCAGATGACGGGGAATCACTTTGGGACTCAGGAGAAATTTCGGGCAGTTTATAAATCGAGTTGTCATCAGCCTTAGCAGTGGCCATACAAGAAGTAAATGAAAATAAAAGAAAAATTGAAAATAAAATGCGCATATCTAGACTATCGGAATTTTTGTGGTACGAATTCACATATTCATGGCTTGAATTCTAAGAATTTTTGTTTAATAATAGAAGAATGAAAAACTTAAAGGAAACCAAAAAATCAAAAAAAAGTATCAGTCCAAAAAATAAAAAAATATTGATTGCAGCATCTTCAGCCCTCCTCTTACTGCTGATTGCGGGTGCCGTAATCCTCTTCAAGCCCTCAAAGAATTTCACAATCGCATTCTATAAAATAGAAGAAAAACAACGACAGGGCATCACTGAGGTCATAAACAAGGCCGCTTCAGCCCAGAATCTTCAGGTATTTTACGTTGAATACAACGCCGAAAAGTCCCTCAAGGAACAGATTCCCCTCACCAAAAAGCCTAACATCATCATCACAGGCTCAGGCTTCCCGGTTAAAACGGCCGTAGACAAGGCTTCCGGCAAGGCAGCCCTTCCGATAGATTTGACACCGGGCATGACTTCTTCAATGAGGGCTGGTGTTCAGGTCAATGACGGCAAAATCACAGCCCTTCCGATTCTTTCAAGCCATTTCGAAGTTGACGTTGACCTGGCAGAATTCCAGAGTTCAAATACAAAGTACATTAACACATGGAACGATGTAGAAAAATTCATGCGTGAGCAGAAACGCAAAAAGGAATCGCCGATGATTTTCGCTGGCGGCAACCCGGATTTGCTTTTGGACCTTATGGGAGCCATGGCAGAATCAATCGACGGCACTGAATCTTACAATGCGGCTGCAAAAATCATTCAGACGACGGACAATCCTGTTCGGGCCGCAATCAAACTCTGTGACGAACCGGATTCACCGCTTGCAACCAGCGTAAAACAGCTCAAATCTTGGTACAAATTCGGTTTCATCCATCCGGGAACTTTCTCACTCCAGCAGAACGATGTCGAGGCCTTTGCTTCAAGCCGCCTTTCAAGCGTTTTGTTCATGACACTGGAAAATCACCGGGCCTGCGCACAAAAAACAATCTCGCGCTACACTTCGATTTATTTCCCTTCTGAGCATGGAGCCAATTCAAGAATTTTCACAGGCAAGACTTACTACGCCGTTCCAATGCTGAAATCGCCAAAAACTG
This sequence comes from Treponema ruminis, assembly GCF_014201975.1. Taxonomy (NCBI): domain Bacteria; kingdom Pseudomonadati; phylum Spirochaetota; class Spirochaetia; order Treponematales; family Treponemataceae; genus Treponema; species Treponema ruminis. The sequence continues at coordinate 79,740 of NZ_JACHFQ010000009.1, forward strand.
AGGCCCTTCTTGCAGCCCTCGTAACCCCGGAATATCAGGAATCACTGAGCCGGGCAACAGGACTCGCCCCGGTTCTCGCCCAGTGCCGCACACCGGACAAGCAGTCCGACGACGCCCGCTACTGGATAGCAGCCACAACAGTTCCGCTTCCAGGCCTGAGCAACGAAGCCTACCTCACAAAGCAGCAGAAAACAGCCATTGCCGCTGAAATCGCAGCAAGAATTAAAAACTAAATTTCTAAAGAAAATTCTCTAGCCCCAGCCGTGCAATCATTGGAAAGCCGGCTGAGACGGGAGAGTTTACTTCATCTGGGCGGTTTCGATATGACCGCGAGTTCCAATACGTGTCGCATAGCCTAAGACTGGGTTTGCAGTGCCGTTACCGTAGATTTTTGCGGTATTTGTGCTTTTAAGTCCCGAATTATTAGTATAGGCCTCATCAGTTCCAGTCATATTTTGAGCCTTGCCATCAGCATCCTTATACAAGCCTATGTTTACATAGCTGTAGCCGTAGTTATCTGCAAAACGACTTGTTGTAGGAATAATCGTAGACTCCCACAATCCTGTAACGGCTTCAGTAGAAACATCAACACCAGCACTGAGAGTCACAGCTTCCCTTTTTACTTTTTCAGAAGAAGCAGAAATCACATTCTCAAGACATGCCATTTTAGGCTTCTGCGTAGAACTCATGTAGTAGCCGATGTAAGGAATCACATATTTTCCATCAGCAGAAACTGCCGTGTCCAGCCTGATGTTAGTTCCTGTAAATGCGTAGGCATCAACTGTCACGACCTGAGGAGTATTATCATCATAACTTGAAAGATAAGCATACAGCAAATCCGCTTTGGCTCCGTCATAAGATGCAATATGGATACCTCCAGCTTTATCAACCGCAATCTGACAATTTTCTCCGGCATCAGCCCTAAGCGAAACAGGTGTAGCCCAATAACCGTCACCTGTAGTAGAACCTAAATCATTATCATTGCACGGACTCTTCTTGTAACTGTACCACCAGGAATTTACACTCGCATCATACCAGGTTGCGACAATTACATCATCAGAAACAGTCGTTCCCTTAATTACATCAATAGAAACATAGGTTCCGGCTTTTGCTGTCATGCTTGGAGACGCTATAGTGCTGAAATATTCAGGCTTTGAATTTGAATCAAATGCTTTATGAGAATTCCAGTCCAAGCCCCAATTCATTTGATCTGCAAATTGATCAAATGTATATCCCCTATCAGTATATGCACCTACCGTGGCATTAGTCAGGTTTCCCCATTTAAATCGAATTTCAGCATTCAAATCATCATAGTATGCAAGGAATACATAAGTATCACTTCCATGAACGGTCGTTGTAAGTGAAGGTGACGCAAATCTGTCTTCCAAGAAAACGAACCCAGAGAAGTTTACACCGTTGTATGTTCCAGACGGAGCTCCGATATTATCAATACGAGATTCATGTAATCCCTCATAGTTACCTGATGTAGCCAATTCACCTTTACCCCATAAACTTGTCATATATGCAAGACGTCCTGCACTACCATTATCTCCCGGATTTGTATCCAGACCAACGGTAATGCCATGAGTATTTCCGTTTTCATCAACGGTAAATCCACAGCTAGTGAAGCGGGCAAAGTTTCCTACCCAAGTTGTGTAAGAGGTGTCCTGTCCGTTTGCCATACAGTAGTTTGCAGGGCCTGAGTTAAATCCGAAGTTCAGCATACCGTTCTTAGGGTTAATCTTCATTATTGGCTCAGTGATGTAACCAGAAGTCTGAGAGATACCAGCATCCTTGAACTGCCAGATGTCAATTACCACATCATCCGTCAGCAAATTGTTGTTGTCCCCGTTCGGCTGTCGGTTGTAGTAGTTGTTATAGGCTGTCGTATTTCCTGTAATTCCAATTGTCTCTGAATAAACGTAAGCACCCTTAGAATTGTTGTTGTTTAAGTTATTGAGGGCCGGAATTTCATTTACTGTAAGATTGTATTTGCCGGAGGTCGCGAGACTTGAAATCGCAAGGCTTGTGTTAGTTCCCAGGTTAAATCCAGTAAATTCCATGGTCTCATCATTTTTAACAGGATAATGACCTTTTGCAGTCCGGGCATACACGCTAGGATTATTGGCTTTTAGAGAAGCTAATTTTGTAGAAACCTTCGTGATGTAAGGAACAACGTCCATCTGGTAAATCGGCTTGTTTGTCTCGCCATCGTCTACTTTATATGTAACAATATTAGAAAGTTCCTGCCCCGGAATATAGTTTTCACTGACTGTCGGAGCGGAAAGTTTTGTTTCATCACTGACGTTACCCGCCCGGTCTATTGCTGTAACTGTAAGAACCATGTCCTTAGCAGCCACGGTACTCACTTTCTCCGTGTTGATGCTCAGTGTCCAGAAAATTTTGTGGCCTTTCTGGCCGAAGTAGACTTTGTCGTCGAATACTCCGTAGGTATCAATTGTCCTGCCGTTTTCAGTTTTGACGACTTCAATTTTTGCTTCGTAGCCGTCACTATCTATCGATTTAGAAGAAGTGCCGTCGTAAAGCTCCCAGACGGAATTTTCGTTCTTGTAAGTAGCGATTACTTCATTATTGAAAGGCGTTACACTTCCATTGCCGAATGAGAATTTGAGGGAAGCCAGGGAATGTTCGTCGTAGGCGGTTCCTGTAAACGTGATTTTTCCCGAAACTTTTGGATCATCTCCAAGGGAAGAAGTTATTGCGGAAATACCTTTGATGTCATTCTCAAGTTCGATGTGTCCCTTCAGGTCACCCACTTTTTCTGCAGCGGAAGAATCATAGATAGAATTTGAATTGAGGTTCTGCCAGTAGAATGGGTTCACTACAACCGTCGGCTTTGTTCCGTCAGTGAGGTCGAATGTAAATCCCTTGACAAGGACAATGGCTTTCTGAGAATCATAGCCTGGGCTGGTTTCTTCGGTTTCATCCCAGAATGTAAATGAGAAATTCTTGTCTGAACCATCCCCTTTCTCATTTTCTGTCCGGCCGTCATCAGTTTCTTTGTTTTCATCAAAGTTCGTGATGCCTGTGAGCTGGCTGTTTTCGAGGACATAGGCGTAGAAATTGTTGTTTTTTGCACTTGCGCAGAATTTGTCGGCCGAGATTTTATATTTCTGGCTTTCGGCCACATTCGTGAGGCTTGTTGCGGAAGTGCCGGTCGCTTTTTTGCCTGCAATTGAAGCAAGGAGATCCGAGCCGCTTCCACTTACTGCATCTTCATTTGAGGCATCCTTCTTTGCGACCAGCCTGATTGTCTTGTTTCCGCCCACGATTTCCGGGACGACGGCAAGTTTGTTCTTTGCTGTGAAAGGACCTGCTCCAAATTCATTTCCAAAATTTGCAAAATCAATTGTATAGCTTGACTGAGCAAGTCCTGTCTTTCCGATGACGCTGTATTCCTCGAACTCGTTTGTCTCAAAGTCATTGTTGTCGTTCAAGTCGGTTGAGAGGAAGAGTTTTGCAAGGCGCGGTGCATTATTCGTAATATTCGTGTTGACAGTCTGACCGGCTACGTTTCCGGCTTTGTCGAAAGCGAGGATTACAAGGCTGATAGGACCGTCCGGCATATTGTCCGAGTGAATTGTTGCGTCCCAGGTCCAGGTCTTTCCAATTTTTGAGAATGATTCAGGCATTCCGTCGCCGTCATCGCCTTTCTCAAAATCAAAAGAAGTGCCTGCATAGCTTCTAAGTTTTTCGGTTGCGCTGTTGTCAATTACCTGGGCAATCGGGAAATATGCAGATATGCTTTCTTTTGCCGCAGCCAGAGACGGTGTAAAGGTAACTGTACTTGAGTTGATTTTAGTGATTCTTCGGAGTACGCCGTCAATCTGAATGAGGCCGCCTACCCTCACATAAGAATCAGCTGCAAGAGAAGCCGCCGTAAAGGTTTCTGCCGAGGCACTTCCAGTATATTCTTTTGCGTAAAGATAGAATTTTTCACTTCCCTGAGTAAATTCAAGTTTTTCAAGATTTTCCATCTCAACTTTGGAATCATCAGTTCCGCTCGTAATCATTGGATCCATGACCACTTCTTTCGAGAATGTTCCAGTCGTTCTAGTCACTTCATTTTTTCGCATGTAATAGAAGACGACATTTTCCAGGCCGGAACCTTCATCCATGGAAGAGCCTGCAATCGTGAACCTGTAGTCGGAATTTTCGATTGAAGAGAAATCGCTTGTGCCGTCAGCTTTTTTGAAGAGGGTGCCGTTTCCAGAAAGACTGTCCAAAGTCGGGGCAATTTCATCAATATTGAAGCTGAATTCCTGTGAGGCGCTGTGTTCCTCATCAGTTGCGTTGATTTTGATTTTGACGTTAGCAGAATCTTTTGGAATCGGAATGTAAAGTCTGACTCCCTTCTTTGAGTTATCAGAATTGGAAATACCTTCTTTAACAAAGAAGTCGCTGCCTTTTGAGAGAGAAGTGCCGTTTTTGAAGACTGTATAATCCTTAACCGAAGTATCATCGAGCAGGCTCGCGACAAGAGTCCAGCATCCTTTGAGGTACATGTCAGCTTCATAAACTTTGCTTGATGCAGGGGCGACTGAAGGACAGGCCGAAATTGCTGAGCTTCCGTCACCGTATTTGTCGATTTCAGCAGAGATTACAGGAGCCTTATTGTCGATGTGAATTGCAATCAGGTTGTCTCCGCTTGTCCATGCACCGAATTTGCCCTCAGCGTTTACACCGCAGGCACGGATTGTAATATTTCTTGTTCCGCTATCTGGATTCAGCTCACCATTTTCGTTGAGCTTGATGTTCCATGCACCGGTTCCGCTGGCCTTGATTCCCCACCAATTCTTGAGATCGTCATTTGACTTGAAGCCGTATGCCTTTAAGTGGTCCTCGCTGATTTCAGTTGAAGAAGTTATCGACTGATTTCCGGTGACTTCCCTGAGAACATCATAAGCACTTACGACCGTGTAATGATAATAATTTTGTGCCTTGTAAGAATCTGTTCCTTCTACTGATGCCTCCGCCTTTCCTGTGAAGAGGGCATTTTCATCTGCAATCTGGAAGTAGATTGAATTGACCGTAGTCGTTCGGGAAGGAATTTCTGCCGAGCCTGTAGCGCGAATAGTTCCACCCAGGACTGCATATCTTTCCGTTTCTGAGACGTAATTTTCTTTATTCGGGTAAGAGAATTCAAGTTTCGGTTTGTCTGCGTCCGGGTTGTGCCTGATGACAAAGTCTGTTTTTGCCGAGCAGTTGTCCAAATCGTCAGTCGCAAGGAAGAAGACCGGGAGCGTGTAAACTCCGTCGCTGGTAATGTTTTCTCCGGCGTATGTTTCTGAATCATAAGAGTCGAACTTGTCATTTTTGTTTCCGTCGAAGTCAAACTGCCAGGCCGTTACGGAAGATGCATGGGCAAGGGCTGAGCTTCCGCCCTTCCAGCTGAGACTCTTGAGGTAATCAAGCTTGTCCTTGTCTGTAGTTTTTGAATTGTAGGTGTTTAGCTCGTCTACAGTTGGAACAAGCCACTGAATGTCCTTGCTGCCGGCAATTCCCGTGTCGCTTGCCGTTCCTGCAATTGAGACTGAGCCGGAAACTTCATCGCCGGAAGTCGGAGAGCGGATTTCGATTGTCGGAGCCGTATTGTCAACATTTATCTGGAATGCTCCGTTTCCTGAGAGGGCGGCATTGTCATAAGGGGTTACAGAAACTGAAAGCTGACCGGTTCCGGCATTTTCAAGGTCGATAAAGTCCGTACTCCAGCTTGCGTCGCTCTCTCCCGAAGAAGATGGCGTGAAAGTGCCGCTTAAAGTGCAGTCAGTCATTTCCAAATCACCGATTTTTGCTGCCGTAGTCAGCTTGATGATTGAAGTCTCGTCTTCTTTTTTGAGTTCGACGGTCATTCCTGCGATTCCGCTCGCATCCCAGGCCGTGAAATACAATTTTACGAACCTTCTTGAGTTTCCGCCCGCATTGAAGCTTGCATTCAAGGTTGCATTAGAGGTCGCTTTTGCGCTCGTCGTTAAGGCAAATTCATTTCCGCTGTCGTCCTTTGCGACGTCTGAAGTTTCTGTCGCGTAAGGAAGTCCTTCGCCCAGCTTAACGACAGGGTTGGTTCCGTCCGAACTGTAAGTAAATTTTTCCTTATTTACGCTTTCGCTGGCGGCAGAGCCCTTTACATAAATCTTTGGATTTCCGACATTCGGTCTGCCTGTTGCCGCTGTCGCCGTCGTGTAGAATTTTCCCCCTTCATTATCTTCTATATAAATGTAGAAGGATTTTACTCCGTCTTCCGTGTCTGAAGGCTGGAAAGTAAAGTCTCCGGTGCTGTTTGCAAGATTTATGGGTTCGCTTCCGCTTCCTGTGTATTCGCTTTCCGTGATGAAGAGTTTTTTGATTGTCGAAGAATTTGTTGAGTCATCGTCCGTGATTGTTCCCGTTACCTGGGCATTGCTTCCGTACTTGAGGATGTAAGATGAACCGTTTGGATTGAGGTTGTTGATTTTAACTTTCGGCCGGTCAGTGTCCTGGGAAATTTTTACGAGCAGGGCCGGAGAATAGCCCGTGTTGCCTGATTTGTCCTCGCCCACAGCCTGAATGTAGTAGAATTTTTCGTCCTCATAGGAAGTCGTGTTAAAGCCTGACGCGGTGAATGTGTAGCTACCCTTAATTGTAAGTCCAGAGCTTTCCTGCCAAGAAGTGCTGTCATTTGCAGGAGGCGCAGAAGGTTTTGCATCAAATTTTGCGTAGCGAAGATGCTTAATCGTATTGCTCTTTTCGTCAGAATCGTTTTCGGGCAGGGTGTTTCCGTCCTTTACGCTTCCAGAAAGAGTCATCTCGCCGTTGATTTCAATTATGTCGCTTGTTGAAGGCTCAGCATCTTTTGGCGTGTCCAGACTGACTGTCGGATCATCCGTATCGATGATGAGGGTCGCAAGGTTTACGGTCTGTGAGTTACCCACGCCTGCATCATCAGTTACGATTGCCGAAATTGATGTCGAGCCGTCCGGGGAGTCTGCAAAGAATTTGTCGGCCTTGATTTCAGCCTTCCAGCTCCAGTTTTTGTCGCCAGATTTTGCATTTGCAGGAGAAGTAATCTCGATTTTTCCGTATTCGCCGTCTTTTTCAGAGATTTCCTTTTCTCCGTTTTTGATGACTATGCTTCTAAGTCCGGCATCTGCGTCAGAGGCAATTCCGGTGATTGTGATTTTTGAGCCGGCTTCCTTGTTGGTGTAGAAGATGTCGGCCTCCCCCTCAGCTTTCGTTCGGCTGGCAAGAGGAACCTGATTGTCCACGTTGATTGAAATATCCGGGTGCATGAGATATCCGTTTTGAGCATCAGCCGAATTATCCTTAAGCTTTATTCCGTCGAGAAGGGCGTTTCCAACATTGTCAACGGCCACAAGGAAGAGGTAGTTTTTGCCGACAGCGAAGCCTGAAATTACGTTGTCATAATTGGCTGTAACCGTGGCATAAGATTTTTTGCCGGCTCCGAGGCTTGCGAAGTCTTTTGCGAAATTCTCATAATCAGTATTTGACTCGTTGAATTCAATTTCATCGTCGTCCTCGTTCGTGAGTTTTCCGTCTGCTTTCGGGGTATAGAATACCCTCTTTTCCTCATATTTTTCCTTAGCCAGTGGTGCAAAGTATCCGTCTGCAAGTTCCTTGTAATTTGCAATAAAGGAGTCAGCTTCTGAGCGGATTGCGGCATTTCCCCGCTCGCCGGAAATCAGCCTGTAGTAAATCATTGCAAGACCGCTGCCGTTTTCCCGGAAAGCACCGCGGATTTTGACCGTGCTTGCGTTTCCGTAGGTTCCGTCAGAATATTTGCCGCCTACGTCCTTGTCCAGATCGTCATTCCAGAGTGCATCTGAAGAAGAAATGTCATCGTTTGCAAGCTCGCCAATCCTGAAGAAGAGGTCCTTTCGGTTTGCATCGATTGCGTGAATTCCTTTTGGGGCAATGTTGTCGAATTTTACGGAAAGTTCATGTCTCTTTTCGTTGCCCGCATGGTCTGTAGCCACTAAGGTCAGCTTGACTGAATCTCCGGGGTATTTTGAAGAAGAAAGGTCGAGGTTATAAACCGGAAGGGCCGTCACAGTCTTTATCGGGACAGGATTTGCATCGTTCAGGTTTAAGTCGGCATAGATTTTGATTGATTCAATTCCGGCCTTTGCATCCTGAACGGAACCAGTCAATGAGAAATTATCTCCGTTATGGGCATAGAAGACCGGAGCCTCGTTTTCTGTCGTCCTAAAGACAGAGTAGACCTCAGATTCGTCGGAAAGTGAAATATTTTTTACTTCCGGATCAACCGCATCAACATCAATTCTGAAAATCGTTGAGGCTGATTTGTTTCCGGCCTTGTCCAGAATCGTCGCTTTTACGGCGTAAGGCTTTTCCTGAAGCGTTGCAAGGAAGGCCTGAGGAATTGTCGCCGTCCATTTTTTTCGGTTTACGTCACTTGCACCGCTTGCGGACGTAATAGTTGCAGAAATTTCACTTACGTCTTCTGAAATTTTAAGAGGCTTTGAAGTATTGTCCTCGAAAATCGTAAGCTTGACCGAAGCAAGACCAGCCGCATCATCAGTTGCACTTCCAGTCACTTCAATCGGCAGCTTTTTGTTTGAATACTGGGTGCCGGTTCTGTCTGATTCAAAGGAAGGAGACTCAGAATCAATATAGATGTAGAATTTCTTGACCTCGCTGTGATTTCCGGCAATATCTGAAGCCATCATGTAAACGATGTTTGGCCGGGCATTTCCATCTTCATCATTATTTACGATGAATTCCCCCAGGTTTTGCGCGAAAGTTTCAAAGTCGCTTTCTTCATCCCGCTTGGTCACAAAAGAATTCTGGAAGTCGGAAACTTTTGAAGGAGCGACGTCCTCTTCACCGGCTTTTACCACCTTCCAATAAACGGATTCGATTCCACTCTCAGACTGAGGCTCTTTCCAGGCGCCTGAGAACAAAAGGGATTCCGCATTATACCAGCTGTGGCCGCCCTCCCCTTCCGTGTGGGAATAAGGCTTTTTATTTACCATGAAAGGAGATTTTTCGTAATCTTCAACCCAGGCTGGAGCGCTTTTATCAACGCCGATATCGAGGTCAACGTGAGACTCCTGCTTGTAAATGTCTTTTGCCTCGATGTGAAGAAGATATTTTCCGTAGGCACCTTCTGGAAGCTTGAATTTTCCAGTGAAGGAATAAGTCTTGTCGGCGTTTTCATTTTCGTCGATGGCAATATCCATGACTTCACAGGCTTTTACCCGCTGGCCATCAATCACGCTATAAACATAGCCAGAAACGGTCAGTCCGACCAGCTTTGAAACAGTACCGGCAAGGGCAATGTCAGTATTAGCAGAAATCCAAGAATTGTTTGAAGGGGCCGTGACCCGCAAAACCGGAGCACCTGAATCTACACCGATGGCGAAAGGACCTGTGACATTGATTCCGGTCGCATTGTTTTCGTCGCCGTTTGTCTCAGAACGGATGAAGTCCCTGGCGACAATCTTTACGTTGTAAGTTCCAGGTTCAGTCGGCAGGACATAATTGATTGAGTCCGAAGTTTTGGCCGGCATTTCAGTTTTTGCAGGTTTTTCCGGCTGCTGGCTTCCCGCCTTCCAGATGAAAATCTCGTAATCGACAATAGAATCATCGTCAGAAACGGCAATCTGAAGCCTGTTATTGTTGGTGATTCCGAAGAGGTTTTTTCCTTCCTCGATGCCGCTTTCCTCAGTGATGTCGCAATCCGCATTTCCAAGCGTGATTTTTGGGCGGTTAGTCTCCTGATGAATCACGAAATTCTTTCCTTCTGGATTTTCAGAAGTCGAATTCAGCAGTTTTGAGGAATAAGTTCCCACGTTTCCGGCCTTGTCTTTTGCAGTCACGACAAATTCAGTCTGAATCTTCTGGTCGCTGTCGCCGAAAAATTTTGTGATTATGTTCGTATCTATCGGAATGTTGATTGAGAAGACTTTTCCCAGTTTTCCGTCAAAATTTCCGTCCTGAGAAGTGTCATCAAGTCCAAGTTCCTTTTTTTTTGCAATAAGTTCCGAAAGGATTGAGCGGGGCTGAGAATCTCCAATGCTTGCGAGAATATCATAGGAAACCGCATCCTCGTCATCAGAAAGATTCAGGTCCTCGACGTTGCCCACGATTGTGATTTTGCCGTTGAGGTAGATGTTTGAATCCCCGGCTCCGAAATAGTCCTGGCCGATTACGCTTGGATTAATCGAAGAAATGACGACTTTTGGCTTTACCGTGTCGATGTGAATGCTCTGAACTGCTTCGCCTTCATGGGCTGAGGAAGATTTTCCTGTGATTTTAACGGTTGCAAGCCAGTGAAGGCCAGTCTGCTCAGCCTGATTGAATTTTTCGATTAAGCCGGTGAATTTTGCCGCATCAAGATGCCATTTTTCTTCCGAAGAGTTCCAGGTCAAAGCCTTAGTTTCAGACTCCGTCCAGATTTTTGCTTCGTTTTCAATCATGCAGCTTATTTTGTCGCTATATTCCCCGATGAGGGCGTTACTTGATTCGTCAGTGATTCTAACTTCTGCGGAAAGCTCAGTGATATAAAGCGCCGATGATGAAATTACGGCTGTACCCTGGAATTCCGGCTTTTCAAAGTCAGGCCAGACAGAAAGGTTTCGCGGGCTCTCAAAAGATATAATCGGAGGAATGCCCGCCGTGTTTCCCTCAAAGCCATAGACAACTTTCTGGGAGAATTCAACGTCATCGATATCGTAGCCGCTTATGCCAAGAATGTAGTATTTTGACATTTCGATTCCTTCCGGCAGGGTAACGCTGAAAGTTTTTGTGACTACGGAATTTCCCTTTGAGTTATTGAGTGAATAATCGTAGATAAGTTTCCATGAGTCGCCGTTTATGCTGATTTTTGTCGCAGGATTTTCTTCAGTCTGGTGAATGGCATCCATGAATTCAGTTTCTTCCCGCTCAAGGGCTTCAACTTCCTTTTCAAGCTGATTCAGGTCGGCCTTTATCGGCTCGGGATCTGAAGGGCGGGAAGACAAAGTCTTCATCCATACACGCACGTTTTCAGGAGCGATGTTTGTTCCGTCGAGACCAGCAGAAATTGTTACAGAAACAGTGTTTCCGGTTGAGGCAGACTGAAGGGGATCGTCGGGATTAAAACCGAATTCAAAGCCGTTTACAATGTAAGTCGGATTTGCCTCCGGGTTGAGTGAGAAAGCAAGCTTGTTTGCCATGGGTTCCGTGCCACTTGAATCAGAAGTGTCGTATCTTTTTTCTTCAAGCATGGCAAGAATTTCATCACGGTCCAAATCACCGTCATAAACGCCGGAGATAATATCCTTGAGATTTGAGGCACTGAGACCAAGCCCCTTTTTGCTGCTGATCAGGGAAGAATAAACATCGTCGTAAAGATAGAGGGAAGAAGTTGAATTTCCAAGCTCGTCAGCCTCTTTAGTAGCGGCATTTCGCGAACCGTCATCCCAGGGATTTTTGTAAACCTTAGTAGAGTCAGTCAGCTTGATTTCGGCATAGTAATATTCGGTGCCGGTTTCAAGGGGATGAAGCTGGGAATAGCGGCTGTTTGAAGCCTGATTTCCGTACTGGGCAATCTGAACGCTGGTACCGCCGGCAGTCGCAATGTCTTCCTCGCGGTAGAAAGGAATATTTGAGCCCTCGTAGGATTCTGATGAAACGCAAACACCGTCAGCATCGAAAATCTTTACGTCCATGTAAGTAATCGTGTGATTGTCAGAAATCGTGCCGTCAATCGTAAAAATCGAACCGTAAGCTGAAGGACTCAGGCCGGTCTTTTTTATGACGCCCGGATTTGAAATGATGAAAAGAGGCGGAGTGTTGTCGATTTCAAAAGTTTTTGAGTAAGTTCCGGAATTATTGCCGGCATTATCAAAGGCCGTGACACTGAATTCGTATTTTCCGTCAGGATATTGCCAGCCGTTGTGATAGAATTGATTGCCGGAATCATATTTATTGACGTCAATCCACCAGCGGTTTTTAGAAATGTCATAATCAGCAAAATATTTTTCAGAAATTTTGCCACCGTCATCAAGACTTTTTACGGAAACAGTGATGTAAGAAATAGACTTATCATCAGAAACAGAACCGGCCAGGATAAAGCTGTCCCGGATTGCAGAACCAGAAGCTTTCGGGTAATCAATAGAAAGAACCGGAGCTTTCGTATCAATCGCGCTGCCCAGACCAGATTCTTCACCACAAGATGAAAGAAGTGCCCCCAAAGAAATAATAATGAAAACAAAGATGAAATAAGATATAAAGTTCCTTTTCATATTAACCTCCAGCAAAGAAGAAACATTTTCGGGTATTTCCTTATCGAAACATTATATCTAATACTTTAACGAATCTTAAAGCTTTTTCTTAAAAAATTCATAAAATTTTAAGAAATTTGTTAAATTTTTTGACTTTTTTGCTTTTACATTGCCGAAAACGAAAAAATTTTGGCAATTAATATGTGTAAGGAAAAAGAGCTTACACATATTTATTCAAAAGGAGTTTTTATGAAAAAGAAAATTACAAAACTATTGAATCCTCGTCTTGATCCCAACTTCAAGGCGATTTTTACTCAGCCGACCGAAGATTCGCGAAAGGCTCTAAAATCTTTCCTGACAGCGGCGATTGGGCGGCAAGTTACAAAGGTCAAGGTCATTGAAAACGAACCGGCGAAAGAATACGCGGAACAGCGCGGCATCAGCTACGACATCAACTGCACTTTTGATGACGGCGAAAACGCACAGATTGAACTTCAGGGCTTTGACAGGGAATATGACTACGGAAAGCGGGCGGAATATTACGTCTCCCGGCTTGTAAGTTCAACGCTTGAAGTCGGTGATGATTGGAGCAAGGTTCCAAAGGCCTATCAGATTTCCGTTTTAAACTTCAAATATGATAAAGACAAAGATGAAGCAATCCATCACTACACGATGACGGACATTAAGGATGGAGCAAGACTTTCAGACACGCTGAACATAATTTTCATCGAGCTTTCCAAGATTCCGCCTCTAAATGAAGAAAACGCTGAGGAAAACTTGCCAAGCATCGTAAAGTGGTGTAAATTCTTAAAGGAAGCGGATAATCCGGAAAAGAAGGATTTGTTGAACCGACTTGTAAAAAGTGAGGAGGGCATCATGGCAGCAGAAACTACGCTAAGCAAACTAAGCCAGGAACGCTGGCGATGGATAATCCAGGGGCAAATTGAAGGCCGTGAACGCGACATCCGCTCGGGTTATATTGCTCATGAACAAAAAGGTCTGGAACGTGGCCGCAAGGAAGGAGCGCTAAATACTGCCATTGCCAACGCGAAGAATTTGCTTCGGATGAATCTTGGCACTCCAGAGCAAATTGCTCAAGCTGTTGCCCTTCCACTGAAACAGGTACTGGCTCTAAAAGAGGAAGTCAAGGATGAAATTGACGTCAAATAATGTGGCGGTGATTGTTTAAGTGAACGTTCTTACAAAAAAACAGCCCGCATGTACGATAGATTGTCGTGCATGCGGGCTGTGGTGTTTTTGAATAATTTGCCGCCATTTTCAAATTTTTTTGGAATTTTCTGACTTCTTTCATTTTGCATTGCCGAAAACGCAAAAATTTTGGCAATTAATATGTGTAAGAAAAAAGAGCTTACACATATTAATTCAAAGGAGTTTTTATGAAAAAGAAAACAAAGGCAATTAAGAATAATCGAACGAGAGTAAAGGATAAGACGGCAAAAACAGTAAACTTGCCGGGCATTGACGCAACGAAAAGGACTTTCCGGGATACGCTCTTCCGCTCGATTTACAGTGGCAAGGATGATCGGAGCAAACGCTGGCTTCTCTCGCTTTACAACGCGCTTAGTGACAAAAACTACACCGACATTTCAGCTCTCGAAATCACCACGATTGATGATGTCATCTACGTCACCATGAAGAACGACCTGTCCTTCCTGATAAACTCGGAGATGCACCTCTTCGAGCAACAGTCTACGGTCAATCCCAACATGCCGCTCAGGGGACTGATTTACTTCTCCCAGCTTTATCAGAAGGAAGTCGCAAAGCAGAATCTGGACATTTTCGGCCGGGCGAGAATCAAGATTCCTTCGCCGAAGTTTGTTGTATTCTACAACGGTCAGCAGGAACAAGACGATATCGTAAAATACAGGCTTTCCGATTTGTTCGAAGTAAAAGATGAGAGCAGAGAGTTCGAATGGACGGCAACCGTAATCAACATCAACAAAAATCACAACGAATGTCTTCAAAAAAAGTGCGAGTCGTTGTATCATTATTGTGTCTTCGTTGACCGGGTAAAGACGAATCTGGACAAAAGAATGAAGCCGGAAGACGCAATCAACGAGGCCGTGGACTTTGCCATTAAAGGCAATTTTCTAGACGGATACTTTAAGGAGCAGCGGATGAATATTGTCGGAAACCTTCTCACAGAATTCAATCAGGAAGACTATGACCGTAACCGCCGTGCCGAAGGCTACGAGGATGGCTATGACGACGGCAGAGCGATTGGTCGAAGTGAAGGTAAAATCGAAGGTGAACGACAGAACGCCATTGCTAACGCGAAGAACTTGCTCAGTGAAACCGATTTATCCCCAGAGAAAATTGCAAAGTGTTGTTCCCTGCCGCTGGAACAGGTGCTGGCACTCAAAGAGGAAGTCAAGGATGAAATTGCCGTCAAATAATGTGGCGGTGATTGTTTAAGTGAACTTTCTTACAAAAAAACAGCCCGCATGTACAAAAGATGTCGTGCATGCGGGCTGTGGTGTTTAGACTTTCACTTGCCTACTCTTTCTTCAGGTAAGCTGTTTCGTAAGCCTTTGAAGTCTTATATGCAAGAACTGAATCAACAGTTGCCGGAGTTGCAGTTTTTGGCTGTGTTGTATCCAGCTGATTCTGCAGGACTGAAGCTGTTGTTGAACTCCAGTTATTGCTTGACTCAATAGAAACCTTATTCTCCTTGAGTGCGTAGTGACCAGTTCCGAGTGCCGGGATAATCATGAAATCCCAGCGGTTTTCGTGAACTGTATCACCGGCAGGAGCAACTGTACGGTAAGCATATTTGACGCTGTTTGCACCGTCAACCTTCATGCTGACTTCACCAGAACAAGTCTTACCTGTATCAAGTCGCGTCCAGTTTGCAGCTACATTTGGTTTTTGTGCAGAAGCACACACAACCTTAAGTCTAGAGTTAGTTGCATCGTAATAAGCTACAACAGGGTATCCTTTTCCTGTACCAGTTGAAAGATCATCAATTGCAGCACTTACGAGCTCAAATGCTGCAACCAGGGTGTCGCGCATTGTCAAACCTGTTACGCCGTTATTTGTGTTGTCAGATGTGAGCGTTACGATTTCTTTGAGGTGCCTGCGATATTGGCGCAAATCCACTTCCTTGCGCCCTTCCACCCTTCGCTCACGCTCATTCTTCCGCTCTCTTCGTTCGCTCCAGAACTTCGGGGTTCCACGGCTGGGCGGGATTTTCTGTAAAAAAAAGAGCTTCTCAGTTTATTTCTTAATTTTTTTTTGGATTTTTCTGACAAATTTGAATTTGCATTGCCGAAAACGCACTTTTAAAGGAAATAAATAGGTATGGAGGTAAGGAAAACATGCCAAGTTTTTTGGACACAATCGATCCGGCAATGCTCGCAAGAATCCAAGCAATGCGCCTCATGGACGATGACTTCATGACTGTAGTATTCGACGGGGACAACGAAATCACGGAATTTCTTCTGCGGATCCTTCTTAACCGTGACGATCTTCGCGTTAAGAAAGTCACGACTCAGAAAGAAAAACGGAACCTTTTCGGGCGTTCTGTCCGGCTGGATATTCTCGCTGAGGACACGCAAGGCAAAGTGTACAACGTCGAGGTTCAAAGGGCGGATGAAGGGGCGTCGTCCAAGCGGGTTCGTTACAATCAGGCTATGCTCGACAGCCACAGTCTCAAAAAGAAAGAAGACTTCACACAGCTTCCAGAAACGTATATCATCTTCATAACCGAGAATGATTATTACGGACTAGGGCAACCGTTCTACAAAATCAAAAGAACGGTTGAAGTGACCTCAACCGAATCCATGTATTTGCCATTTGACGACGGGTGTAATATAATTTACGTGAATGGAAGATATCGTGGTGATGACGCGCTCGGCAAATTGATGCACGATTTTTGTACGCCCAATGCCGATGAAATGAATTACAGCGAACTAGCGGAAAAGGTTCGCTACCACAAGCAAGAAACAGAAGGAGTCAGAACTATGTGTAGGATTGTTGAGGAATACGGAAAAGAGAGAGAAGCATTTGGCAGAGCAGAAGGATTGAAGCGTGGAGTTCACGAAACTGCCATCGCCAACGCTAGGAATGCCTTAAAACTCGGACTTGCTCCCGAACAGGCTTCACAAATCACAACACTCCCCCTGGAGCAAGTTCTTGCCCTCAAAGAGGAGCTTGAATGCGAAGCGGCCATTGTCAGTAACTAGCTAGCCGAAAAAGTTCGCTACCACAAGCAAGAAACAGAAGGAGTCAGAACTATGTGTAGGATTATAGAAGAATATGGAAAAGAAAGAGCGGCCGAAGCTAGAAAAATCGCTCTTGCAGAAGGCTTGAAACGTGGCTTAAAAAATGGCATTAAGCGAGGCGTACAAGAAACTGCCATAGCCAACGCGAAGAATTTGCTTTCTCTGAATAAACTTTCTGAAAAAGAAATCGCGGACTGTTGTTCACTCCCATTAGAGCAAGTTCTCGCCCTAAAAGAAGAGCTAGAACGCGAGGCCGCCGGCGTTACAAAATAGATTTTTGCAGAACCAAAATTCCACTGGACAAAAAAAATCGCCCCGAAAAGCTTTGCTTTTCGGGGCGTTTCATTGATATAAAAATTTATTTTCTTCAAACAATTAAATTCTACCAACAGCAACTGCTCGCGCAGCAGCTGCCGGCACTCAGATTAATTCAATCGCAAGCGGCACTTCAGCCGGAACCACGGTAGAAGAGACGACAACATACTCTGCAAGCATCGCAAAAACAGACAAGGATGCCGCTTCAGCTTACTCAATCACAGCCCCAAGCTTCGCAGCCTCTGCCGCCGACAACAAGTTCTACGCATACGTGCTTGAGAACAGCGTTCTCACAGGCAAAACCGCCTTCGCAGAAGCAGACGACGGTGATGGAAAGGCACTTTCATTTACGTTCTGGGACGAGACCGAGGAGACTACCCAGGGAACTGACTCACAGAAAGCCGTTGTGCTCGTCAAGGGATTCAGCTACGACCTCACCGACGGCAAATCACCGACTGTCGTTGTCAATCCGTTCTACTGGAAGGGCTTGAACAGCAACTCAATCTATGGTTCTGGCGCAAAGACCGGAGATTCTTACTCAGTCTCTTCAATCTCAGAATTGCAGGGACACATCGAGCTTGAATCAGATTGGAAGGAAACTGACGCTTACAAGAATAACGAGGCAGAGACCGACTCAACCAAGAAAAACTTTGTATACGACGGCGACCCGAAAGTCTCTGGTAAAATCACGTTCACTGGTACTGCTTACGACGAGCATTCTTTGAGTAAAATCACCTTCACATTTGGTGATAAATTTACGAACGAAGAACTTGCTCATTATGACACAGCGACAAGTGCTTGGGTAAAATCTGATGCAAAAATGGCAGATGATGGCTATGAAGTTACAATTGAAGATGCTGAAAAAGACTCAAAAGGAAACTCTGCAACTTACGGAGTTTACGAAGATACAGCCTTCTTTGGACAGAAAGGTCACAAGGTTTACTGGACTCTGAGCATAAACACTGCAAAAATCACAAAAATTGCTGATAAGGAGGTCACACTTACAGTAATCGCAGAAGACCTTGCAGCCAACACGACAAAGACAAGCGGTACAAATACAGCTGGAGAAAATGAAGTTCAAGCACCGGATAAGAGCACTGGCTACATCCCAGGCCAGGAGCTTTCAACAACCGTCAAGTACAGCGTAACTGACGGAACAACGAACTATCCGATTTACAAGATGGACGTTGTGCCATATATTACGTCGGTTGTGACAAAACTTGCAGGAAACGATAAAACTAATCCTGAGATTTACTCACGTACTGCAAGAGGTCATTACCCAATTTCAAGTAGCGAAAATTCCGTTACATTGAAGGGCTTCAATCTTGCCGAAGACAATGCTGACTTTACGTTGAACGAAACGACAATTTCTGGTTTGACAACTCGTGAATACGTACATACTGTCAACAGCATCGAAAGCATCAACAACAAGAACAATAACGGTTCTCATGGTGCATATAATGTAAGCGTAGAAGGTCTTGCTGAAAAGACAAAGGTTGCGAACATGTACAACCGTCAGCCAAATAACACGACAAACCTTACGCTCACGGATGATGTCTATTTCGATATATGGGAATTCAAGGACGGTGCACAAGGAAATAAAGGTAAGATAAAAGAGCCTATTATGCGTATAAATCCAAGTAATAATGTTGTAGGTTTCGCATTTGCAAGTGGCCCTGCACATTTCTGTATGCCAAGCCAGACAAATTCATTTGAGTTGTGGCAAAAGAACTATGCAGACTACAATGGAATTGCAATGGCTTATGACTATTCTGGATATGCACATACAATTGCTGTAGGTCTGGATACGGAACCTAATAGCAATTATGCAGGACGTATGAATTATACGAATAGTGCGTTTGGGCATAAAGGAAGAGGCGGTAACAGAAATGATGCTGATTATAAGGATCAATCTTATGGAAACTTCCAAAGAAGAACTCAAGTTGCTTTGGATTCAATAGGTGGTGCTGGTACACTTGATCAGGAACGTTTTTCCGATGTTTCCATTGCTACGGCGTCAGCAGAATCAGGTTTCCCAAGAGTCTATATTGCATATTGTGATACTAATAGCGAGCAGATAAGATTCAGGTACGGAGAAATTAATGCACTTACTCGATCCACAGGTGATGGAACTGCTAATTTCACTCAATTCGGTCAAATTAATGACTCTAAAAAGAAGGGTAGCAACGATGCAGTTTCTGATGATACAAATAATTCATATAATTTGCACGGAGCTTTTGATGCCCATGCTGATTACTATAGTTTAATTGCTGGTGGAAGTACAGGAAATGTTTCTGGAGAATATGTTTCAATTGATGCAATTCCTGGAACTGGCATTAACACTGATATTGTCGTGGTTGTTTGGTATGATGGTACAAACTTGAATTATATGTACCGCTATGGAACAAAAGATGATACCGATGCAAATTCTGATGCTGTAGCCAATAAGTGGTCAAAACCGAAGGTTATCTTTGAAGATGCTGGTGCATATTGTAAAATCAAGGCAGACTCAGTTGGTGGTATTCATATTGCATGTTTTGATGAAATTAATTCAGATTTGAAATATGCTTATATGCCAGGTTATAATTCTGAGACTATTTATAAGGCAACTGTAGATTCTTATTCACAGATTGGTTCAAATCTTGAACTTGATGTAGGTAGAAAAACAGCTACAGGAAATGTAATTCCATACATCAGTTATTATGCAGAAGGTATGAGATCAATGCCAAAATTTGCATATCTTCCAGATGGAATTAACAAAACAGCTCCAATTGTTCCAAATGGAGCTGATACTGATACGAACTTGTTTACTGGTTCATGGGAAGTTTCTTTGTTGCCAACAACATCAAAAGTTCGAAATGACAACATTCAGATTGCAGTATGGAAAAATAGAGCTAATGGGGTTATAAACTATACTCCAGCTTCTACCGCAACGGCAGTTGCTCCAACCGCAGACGGAAGTACGATTAAGCCAAATGGCACATCCGAAGTCGTTGTTGGTTATGCAATTACAAAAGGTTCAATCGGCTACATTGAAACTGCAATGCGCAAGTAAAATCACTCATTGAGGGAAAATATTCCCTCAATGACAAGAAATCCCCGAAAAGCATACAGCCTTTCGGGGATTTCTTGTTTTATCTGTTTGCACTATTTCATTTGTGCAGTTTCTATGTAGCTAGAATTACTACTGTTCTTTACTACGTAGCCCAATACAGGGTTGTCTGTACCATTTCCATAACAAGTACCATTACCCTTACCTGAATCTTTTGTACCTATGTTGGTATTACCATTTGTTGGAGCAGCTTTATTAGTCGTTGAATAAGTTCTTGCTCCAGCTGCTGTTTTGAATACACCAACATTGATTCTTTCTTCTGGAACAGATCTTGTTGAAGTGTCAG
Source organism: Treponema ruminis (assembly GCF_014201975.1). Lineage (NCBI taxonomy): Bacteria > Pseudomonadati > Spirochaetota > Spirochaetia > Treponematales > Treponemataceae > Treponema > Treponema ruminis. The sequence goes on from NZ_JACHFQ010000009.1 coordinate 99,945, forward strand.
ATGGTAAATATGTAATTTCCCATTTACCTGTGAAACAATCTACACTATCTGAACCAGATTGAATACTATCAGAAACAAGGTATGCATATTTAGGAAGGCATTGTGAAGTTGCATAATATCCAATGTACGGAATATTTTGACTTCCTGTTTTTGCGACATCGATTGTAAGATTTGTTCCAACAATATCGTAAGAATCTACAGTGCATACGTCTGGAGTTCCGTCTTTATAATTTGAAAGATATGCATATTTCAAATCACTTTCACTATATGCAGCTATGTGTATTCCATTGTCTGCATCAACTGCAAGATTACAGTATGTACCGCCGACATCCAAAATATCAGGTCCTTTTGTCCATCCAGCCATACTGACTCCAGTCCTTTCAGTAAGAGGTGTATCATTATATGCAAAGCATAATTTACGATGCCACTGGTCATACCAAACCATTACGATAACATCGTCATTGGTGGTCTGTCCATTTTGATTAATTTTCTTTACTACACCAATAGAAACATAATTACCGGCACTGCCAAGCAAACCTTGTCCAGATTTATTTGCAACAATCTGAGCTTTGCTTGGATCATAGAAACCATAGTTATAATCCTTTGCACCAGAGCTTCCAATGTTTAATTCATTGCCAGTGAAGCTGTCTGTAATTGTTCCAATGTTTGTTTTTCCTCTAGTTCCTCCTTCCGTATTTGGGTCTCCAAGTGAGCCACTTCGGAATCGAAGTTCATCATTAATATTATCATAATACGCCAGATAAATATTCGTTGTGCCAGTACCAGGACGTGATGTAGCAATTGATGGACTTTGAATTCTGTCTTTATCTACATATAATTCATCAGTACCAGGGTTCTCTTTAACTCCATCACCATCATCATACATCTGACCGATAGATTCTACTCGTAATGATTTATCACCACCAGTAGATCCTGTTTTACCAGAACTAGTTCCAACTCCAAATTTAGAAGTCATAAAATTGAACAAATCCGCCTGGTGTGTATTATTATCTCCACCAGAAGCTACTCCATACGAATATCCAGCAGAATCATATGCAAGACCTACAGAACGATACTGTTCAAAGCTACTCTGCCAGGTTGTATATGAAGTATTCCAGTTTGGCATACAATACAAGAATTGTCCGTTCGCAAACGCAAATCCAATCATATTGTTTCGAGGATTAATCTTCATAACTGCATCTGTAATATGGAAGCTTGTAGGTTTTGCTGCCTCATTATCAAATTCCCAAATATCAAACCAAATATCATCAGTGAGCAAATTATTGTTATCTCCGTTTGGCTGGCGGTTGTAGTAATTTGCATATACAGTTTTATCGCCACTTGGTTTTTCTGCAAGATTAACAGTTTTTGCGTATACACCATGACTGTCGTTTGCATTATGGTTATTGATTGCTTCGATTTCATTTACCTTTGGATTATAGATACCAGATTTCTGAAGCGTTGAAATCTGCACAGAGGTGTTTGTTCCCAAATTGAATCCATTCAAAGTTACTGTTTCATTCGAACGAACAGCATAATGACCGCGTGCTGAACGAGTGAAAACACTTGGATTATTTCGTCTAAGTGATGTCAAAGATGTCGTAATACTTTTGACGTATGGAACAACATCCATCTTGTAAACAGGATAGTTCGTTGTTCCGTCAGTTACGGTATACTTGACGGTTGTTGTAAGTTCCTGACCTGGTATGTAACCTCCGCTCGTAGTTGGAGCTTGGATTACATTCTCGCCAGAAATCTCTGTCGTATTGCCAGCAAGGTCTGTCGCAAGGACTGTAAGAGTCATGTCCGTATCAGCTTTTTTGCTGACTTTTTCGGTGTCGATGCTCAGAGTCCAGTAGATTTTGTGTCCTTTCTGACCGAAGTAGACTTTATCATCAAATACGCCGTAGGTGTCAACTTTCTCGCCCTTCGCATTTGTCGATACGACTGAGACGCTTGCTTCATAACCGTTAGCCGAGATAGATTTTGTGCTGTTGCCATCATAAAGCTTCCAAGTAGAGATTCCTTGTTCCTCATCATAGCCATAGGTTGCGATTGTTCCGCTGAGCGTTGTTGTTTCGCCTTTTCCAAACGTAAAGCTGATAGAAGCAAGTGAGTGCTCGTCATAAGCCGTACCTGTGAATGTAATCTTTCCAGAGACTTTCGGGTCAAGGTCATTTATACCAGTACCAGATGTTGTAAATGTATCCGGCAAATCATCTTCAAGTTCGATATGACCTTGAAGATCGTTTACAGAAGAAACCGCATCTTGAACATCTGAGCCATAAATTGAGTTCGATGTGAGCGACTGCCAGTAGAACGGATTGACAACGACAGTCGGTGATTTGCCGTCGGTGAGGTCGTAGCTGAATCCCTTGACGAGCACAACGGCTTTCTGTGAGTCAGTTCCCTGGGTAGTCTCCTCGGTCTCGTCCCAGAACGTAAATGAAAGTGCCTTTCCATCACCGTCGTCAGCTTCTGCGTAGGCGGTTTTGCCTGTGAGCACGCTGTTCTCAAGCACGTATGCGTAGAACTTGTTGTCGGCGGCAGAGGCTGCGAAGCTTGGGGCTGTGATTGAGTAAGCTGAAGCGGCATCCTTGTCTGTTTTTGCGATGCTTGCAGAGTATGTTGTCGTCTCTTCTACCGTGGTTCCGGCTGAAGTACCGCTTGCGATTGAATTAATCTGAGTGCCGGCAGCTGCTGCGCGAGCAGTTGCTGTACTTGCATCGTCCGCTTCTTTCTTTGCAACGAGCATGATTGACTTGTTACCGCCCACGATTTCAGGAACTACGGCAAGCTTGTTCTTTGCAGTGAATTTTCCTGCTGAGAACTTTTTCTTGCCCTTTGAATCCGTAGCATCGAAATCAAGGACATAGTTATCCTTCTCTTTGCCCTCTGCACCAATGATGCTGTATTCCTCAAATTCTTCTTCCTCGAATTTTTTGTTGTTGTTCAAGTCGGTTGCGAGGAAGAGTTTTGCAACACGTGGAGCGTTGTTTGATACGCTTGTGTTGATTGTCGTTCCGCTGACGTTGCCAGCCTCATCGAATGCGAGGATTACAAGAGAAATCGGACCGTCCGGCAAGTTGTCAGAATGGATTGAAGCATCCCAAGTCCAAGTTGAAGAAGTCTTTGAGAATGATTCTGGCATCAAGTCTCCGTCATCACCCTTTTCGAATGTGAACGGATTTTCGCTGTCACTTGATGTCTTTTCTGTAGCAGAGTTGTCGATTACCTGAGCAATCGGGAAGTATGCTGTAACAGTTTCAGTTTCTGTTGGTGCACTTGTAAGAGCAGGCTCGAATGTAACTGCTGTTGAGCTTTTAGCTGTGATTCTTCGGAAGATAGTCTTGTCGAAAGTAATCAATCCGCCAACACGTACATGAGCATCAAATGTGCCTTTGAATGTCGTTGTAGTTGCAGTTCCGCTTACTTTGCGTGCGTACAAATCATAAGTTGAAGCTGTGCCACCAGCAGTTTCGCTTGGCTGAGTAAGAGTCAAGACTTCAATATCACCAGCATTAATAGAAACTTTAGCACCACTATAATCATCACCAGAAGGCTGAATCATCGGGTTAATAACAACATCATTTGCATTTGTCGTGCTCTTTATTGGCGTTGTTCCAAGCTTTCGCATGTAATAGAATACAACACGCTCAACTCCAGAACCTTCGTCAGTTGATTTTCCAGCAACAGTAAACTTGTAGTTTGAGTTCTGAACGATATTAATAGCAGAGAATTCAGCACCGTTTGCAGTGATGCTTTCCAATGAAGGAGCCTTGTTATCAATCTTAAACGAGAATGTCTGTTCTGCAGTATGGCTTGTTGCATCCGAGTCTATCGCTGTTACTTTGTAAGAAGCAGAATCACCAGACTTGTCAATAGGAATAAAAATCTTATATCCTTTTTTAGTCTTACCATTAACAGATTCAGACACAGCAAATTTGTATGTTGGGTCAAGACCGTTTACCTTCAATGTATTAATATCAGAAGCATCAAGAGCTTTAACGACAAGATACCACTGGCCGCGCAAGTACATGTCAGACTCATAGTTCTGACTTACACTTGGGGTCAAAGCTTTTAACGCTTCAGACGTTGTCGCACTTGTAATAGCAGGTGCAAACTGCTCTACATTTGCAGAAAGTGACGGAGCGGCATTATCAATATGAATTCCAATCACATTGTCTTGCTGAGTCCATGCACCCATTTTTCCATCGGCATTTATACCACAAGCTCGAATAGAGATATTGTTTGTCGTTTCCGTAGTCGTTCCGGTTGCCTCTGGAGGGTTCATTTTTCCGTCTGCATTTAGAGGAATATTCCAAGAAGCAGTTCCGTTGGTCTGAATACCCCACCAAGCATCCAAATCCGTTTTAGAAGCAAAACCGAGTGCCTTAAGGTCACCATCAGAGAATGTAGATGAAGAAGTATATTCAGTTCCCTTTATTGCGTTGATTACAGTGTAAGCGTCAACAATAGCGAAACCATAAGATGTCATTGTCGCTTGTGCAGCAGCCTTAGAAGCCGCAAAAGTTCCAGTTCCATCTGCATTCAGGTCACCAATCTGAATATAAACATTCTTGACCGTAGTCGTGTTTGAAGGAATCTCCGCACTACCTGTTGCACGAATTGTTCCGCCAAGGGTAACATATTTTTCTGTTTCAGTTGTACTACCAGCTTTCTTATCATAGTAAGAAACTGTCGGATAAGTGAACACAACTTTTGGTCGGTCGCCGTCCGGGTTATGGAGAATCACATAATCTGTCTTAATGTCGTAGTTTCCGAGCTTATCAATTGCAAGGAAGTAAATTGGCAATGTATAAACTCCGTCTGTAATTGTCTTAGCATAAACATCGGAATCATAGACATCAAGCATCGGATTGCCGGCTTTATAAACATGAGTTGTAGTATTAGATGTAGCGACATCGTACTTTCCATCAAAGTCAAACTGCCAAGATGTGACGGTTGCTTTAATTGGCATAGCCGAACTACCACCATTCCATGTCAAAGCTTTGAGCGTTTCAAGTTTTGTAGCTTCTGCAACAGTAGCATCAGGAATGTCACTCTGCTTTGGAATAAGCCAGAAGATTTCCTCCGTGCCAGCATTTCCATCGTCGAATGCAGTACCAGTGAATGAAACAGAACCAGTTTTTTCTTCGCCGCTTGCAGGGCTGGTGACTTTGATTGTCGGTGGAGTATTGTCCACCATGAGAGTGACGTTTCCGTTACCAACCAAGCCGAGCTTGTCATACGGAACGACTTTAATTGCAACGCTGTCAGACTTTGCATCGGCGAATGAGACTTTATCGGTTGTCCAAGTTGCGTTATTACCAGAACCTTTAAAGTTGTCAGCCGCAGTAACTGTTGTGTTTGCATCAATCTTGAAGTCGTTATGAGAACTGAAAGTTTTTGTTACTTTCGTACCATCTTTCTTGGTGTATGTGATTTCCATTGCGATGCCTGCAATTCCGCTGGCATCGTTTGCGACAACCTGGAACTGTGCCCACTGTCGTTCTGTTCCACCAAGAATGTAACTTGTATTTACGGCTTCATATTCAGTGTACTGTTTTGAAGTATTGTTAAGGCCGCCGTTAACATCACCTGCAGTAGTTGCACTTGCTCCAGCTTTGAATGCAAGACCACGAATATCATCTACAGCCGGAGAAGTTGAGTCTGACTGATATGCGAACGGTTCCGCATCAGCAGAGTTTTCATGGTAATTACCAATCTTGACTTTCGGAACCTTGAGATAGTTCGTTCCGTTTTGTGTGTCATACATTGTGTAGAAGACATTGTCAGCCTTATCTTTCACATATATATAGAAGCCTTTTGGTCCATCGCCATTCTTATTATCAGGACTAATGGCATTCGTATTAGCAGTAACAGGTGTGAATGTGACAGTACCGTTTGTCTCAGAGTAGTCAGACACATCTGTGCTTGGAGCTGTTTGTCCAGTAGCCCCAGTGTAGCTAGTCTCAGAGAAGTAGACTTCAGCAATTCCATCGTCATCATCAACTGTGGCGATGACCTGAGATTTTGTTCCATATTTAAGAACGAATCTTGGACTTGAACCAGCTCCCAGATCAGTGAGGTTCGTGAGCTTGATTACAGGTCGGTCTGAATCCTGAGAAATTGTCACAGGAATTGCTTCAGAATATCCGATGTTGCCAGCCTTGTCCTGTGCCTTTGCACGGATGTAGTAAGCAACGTCGTTCAAAGGCTCAATCTTTGTTGTATCGAAGTTCTTGATACTAAAGGTGTAGTTGCCAGAAAGAGAAAGATTTGTCATATCGCCATGTACGGCGGTTTTCTCACTATTTGTGAGGGTTGTCCATGCGAGCGCAGATTTTTCAGCATCTGACAAATCTGCAAAAGCCCTTGCCTTATTCTGAGCATCAAGCGGAGCCGCAACATACTGAATTCCAACGATTGCTGTATTTGACAATGGGTTATCATCTTCGACCGTACCAGTCAAATCAATGATTCCATTGATTTCACGGACAGATGTTGTTTTGTCAGCATCCGCTGGAGCGTTGAGAATAACTTTCTTAAGCTTCTTATCCACAGTGATTGTGCCGATGTTTGAAGTCTGTGAATTGCTCTTCACTTCTCCTGCGTTATCAGTAACTGTTGCATATACAGTGAAGTTACCAGAAGTGAGGTCTTCATCAGCGAACAAATCTTTACTGATTGTTGCCTTCCAGTTAGCAATTGAAGCATCTGTTGTCGTTGTAACAGCTGGATTTGGCTCAACTGTGATTTTCGGATTTTTATCTGAACTCTTATATTTGTGTTGTTCATCAATAGTCAAAGAAACCACAATCGACTTGATACCAGAAGCACCGTCAGAAGGATTATCTTTTGCAGTTCCTGTAATCACGATGTCTGATTCACCGTTCGTGAGGTGAGCATTCATATCGCTTGCTTCTGCTTCTGGAGCTTTTACATCTACGTTGATTGAGTAACAACCTGTAACAGCATCTGTACCAGTTCCAACTGAAACCGTATCCAAAGCAGCGTTACCAACGTTATCTACAGCCACGAGGAGAAGGTAGTTTTTGCCCTCTTGGAATGAAGAGACTGTTGTCTCGAAGTTTGATTTAACAGTTTTATCACCAGAAGCACTACTAGAAACAGTTGCTTCCTTCTCAGAAGAAAGTGCAGCGAATCCTGTTGAACCGTCTGTGTAATTAGCAAGGAATGTATCTGCATAATCTTGGGTCGGCTGAGTCTGCAAAACTTTGTAATAGAGCATTGAAAGACCACTGAGAGGTTCAGTGAAGTATCCGCGAATCATGATTGTTGTATTGTTTCCGTAAGTTCCCGGAGAATACTTTCCGCCAATACCGTCACCAATTCGGAATGTGTAGTCTTTTCCAGAACCATCAAGTTCATGGAGTGCGGCTGGAACATCTGTGTCGTACTTGATTGAGATAATTGATTCAGCTTTATTGCCAGCTTTGTCGTACAATGTGAGTGTTACCTTTGTATTATCACCAGACAATGTGTGCAAATCAATGTTGTCGAATACCCAATCGGCAAGCTCATCTTTGTTTGCTGTTGCAGGATTATCAACAATTTCGACAGTATCAAGTGTTTTTGTGCCGTCTGTAATAGAAAGCGTGATTTTATTGAGACCAAGGTTGTCAGTCGCAACACCAGAAAGAGTGAATTTGTGACCATCGCTATTATTTACATAGTAGAATTCTTTTCCGTTATTATCCTTAGTCTTATAAGCCTTGAAGTTTGCAGTCTTTTCTTCAAGAACTGGGCTAATAATCTTTGGATCCGTAGTATCATAAGTGAGCGCGAACAAATTCACGTCAGTAGCATTGCCCGCATTGTCGTAGATTCGTGCGTATGCAGTTCCTGATTTTGTAATATATGTTGCAGGAATTCCTGCCGTGCAAGAACCATCAGCAGCGACATCTGTAATATGAATTACATCAGCAGCAGTTGTATCTGTTGCCTTGCTGTAGAGATGAACGTCAACTTTTGCAATGCCACTGCCATTTTCCTCATCACTTACCTTAAATGTAACAACAGGATTGACCGCAGAAGCACCATCTTTTGCACCCTTTGAGTAGAATGGATTTTCTTCAGAAACTTTTGCATTGTTAACTTCAACTGAACCAGAAGTGAGGGTTGGCTCTGTCATATCAATCTTCCATGGGCCGAGTTCTTTTACCACAGATTTATTTTTGGCATTATCGATTACAACAATACGAATCATTGACTTCTGTGATTTGAGATTATCGACTGTTCCTGCCCAAGTTTCTGTACCCGCAAAGGCTGTTTCATCACCCCAAGTATAAGAACCACTATCATTTTTTGTACCTATCTGATAGTAAACTTTTTCAATTCCAGTTCCACCATTATCACTAGCGGTTCCTTCAAAACGCAGGCTGTTTGTCTTATACCAGTCAGCATCACTAACCTTTGTTGAAACATGAGGTTTGACGTTAGTTGTATTTGTCTCAGAAGGCTCTTCTTCACCAAACTGTGGTGCAACTGTATCAACCTTTACAGTACGTGCTTCAATTGTAGTCTTGCCAGCAACATCGGTTGCCTTGATTGAGAACGTGTAAGTTCCATCCGGGAGATAATTCTCTGCATCTGTATCGACACCTTCTCCAGAACCGATAATGAAGTCTTTTTTCCAGTTTCCAGATTTCTTTGTAGAACCAGATTCAAGTTGAATATTCCATGTACGAGTTCGTGTCGTTCCATTAGACAGTTTTTCATTTGTAGAGATTACAATTACATTATCTCCAGTTGAATGATAAGTTCCGTTGTCATAAAGTGCGTTAGAATCAGAAACAGTTCCTTCCAATGTGAACTTTCTAGCAGATTCAGTACCTGTTCCGCCAGTTGCCTCGAGACCGTTTGTTGTGATTCCGTTTGAGCCGACCTTTGTTTCTGTAAGTGTCGGTGGGGCAACATCATAATAGAACGTACGAGTTTCTGTTTGTGCTTTATGTCCGAGATAATCTTCTACCTCGGCATAAACTGTGAACGAACCCTCTGCATTGAATGAGCTGTTAAATGTAGCCTGACCAGTCGCACTTCTGTTATTTACAGAGTAATTTGTTCCTGGTACATCAGTAACATTCGAAGAGTCAGTGATATTTTTTACAATATATTTGATTGCAGTTGAGCTTGACGTATCAATTCCAACGCCATCATCAGAATATGCAATTTTTGCTACAGGAAGATTAGTTGCCAAGAACTGATCACCATCACCAGGAGCAGTAATAGACGCATCTGGTGTCTTTGTATCCACAATGACGGTTATAGATTCCTTGAATTCATGGTCACTTCCAATTTTATCATTGACTGTGAGTGTGTATACATACTGTCCGTCATCAGCATTATTTGCAGCAAAGTCTGGAATTGTGTAAGTCCATGCACCAGCTGTAGTTACATCAGTTGTAAAGTTTACAGTGGTTGTCGCAGCTCCGTCTTTTGACACAGTGAGTTTTGGAGGATTGTTTGGATCAATATTCTCCTCTGTGATTGTACCGCCGAGAGTAAACGTACTGTCAGTGTAATATGTCTTTCCAAAAACAACGCTTGCCCCTGTATTCTTTGCAGAATCAAGCAGTTTTCCACCAGAAGCTGGTGTAAGAACAATAGTTGAAGTCGGCGCAACCATATCAATGTTGAATTTTCCTAATGGGTCAGATTCAGTTTTGTTTCCTGCGTTATCAACTACAACAACACGAACCTGAGTTGAATTATGGACGAGATTCTGAACAGTACCAGCCCATGAAGAAGTTCCTGCAAAATAATCACCCCTTGTCCAGCTTGAGCCGTCTGTTGAAGTCTCGTAATAAACTTCCTTAATACCCGTACCTGCTACACCGTCAAATGTATCAGTTGCAGTTCCTGCGAATCTGAGTTCGTTTGTCTTGTACCATTTTTCTGAGTCTGATGTTACAGATGTAGTTGAAACGTATGGCGCAACATTTGTAGTGTTTGAATCCGAAGCCACTCCAGTTCCAAACTTCGGTGCAACAGTATCAACAGTTACAGTTCGGCTAATCTGGTTTGTTTTGCCCGCTGTATCGGTTGCGATAATTGCAAAGTTATACGTGCCGTCTGGGAGATAGTTTTCTACAGATGTATTGGCACTTTCATTATTTGGACCTTTGTAATTTGCAGTGTTGAATGTATATGTCCATGTAGCGTACTGTTTTGCTGTATAAGATTTTCCGTCAACAGTTTCTGCTTTAGGTGTTACAGTTACATTTACACTGCGATTCTGACCGTTCCATGTGCCAGAGATTTTTACAGTACCAGTTGCACCATTCTGATACAAAGCGTTCGTATCATAAACAACACCTGTCAAAGTGATTGTTCCTGCGTTTGTTGTAAGACCGCTAGATCCAATGGCTTTTTCATCAACTGTTGGCTTGCTGGTATCAAGATAGAAGTTTCTCTCAACAAGCTCTGATTTATGACCAAGATAATCTTCTACCTGTGCAGTAATTTTGTAAGAACCTTCTGTAGAGCCTACAGCACTTGTCAAATTAACAGAACCAGTTGCGCTTCCGTTTGTGATTGCATTTGTTTCAATTGTTTTTTCATTTTCTGTTCCATCATCCGAAATGCTGAAGAGTTTGTAAGTATATTCCTTGATTCCAACACCGTCATCAGAATATGCGACTTTTGCTGCCGGGTTACTTTCAAAGCTTTCGTTTTCACTTGGGCTTGTGAATGCAAGTTCCGGTTTTTTTGTATCAAGAGTTACTGTTACAGATTTTGAGAAACTCTGTTTTGATTTATCCCAAACAGTGAGTGTATATTCGTAAAGGGCATCTTTTGAGCCGTCCTCATCATAGTTTGGAGTGTATGACCATTCATATTTGCCGTTGCCGTCATTTGCACCAAGAATAAATGGCCCGTCATTTGAAGGTGTCAACTCAGCTTCCAACACACCTTCTTTTGAAATTGTGAGGGTTGGCTCTTTTGTTCCTGGGAAGCCACCAGCCTGTGCCGCATTCTCGATAAGGTTCGTCTCTGTGATTGTTCCTTTAAGAATGAATGTATTATCTGTGTAATATGTGCTTCCGAAGTCGAGAGCGTGAGGATTAGCATTTGTAACAGATGCTTTCTGACGATCAAGAAGTTTTCCATTGGTGTCAAGCTTAATATTAGAACTTGGCGCAAGCGAGTCGATTGAGATTGAACCGCCGTCGATTTTTGTGACCAAATCCGTGTTGCTGCCTGTTTTTGCAGTTGTTTTTGAAGCATCTGTTGAATATTTTGCTTCGTTTCCGAATGAATCCTTGGCAATAATTGCGATGTTGTACTCTGTGTCGTTGAGGCCTGTGATGTTTGCCGTAAATTCGTATTTTTCACCATTTTTTACGAATGTTACGAGACCTTCTTTTACATCAAATGATGTTGAAGCCGGCGGAACGAGATAAAGCTTAAAGTATTCAGAAGTGCCGGAAATGTTTTTATCTTCGATTGTTCCCGTCAATTCAATTGAACTTGAATTTGAGAATGTATCACCAGTTTTTCGTGTGAGGACTACGCGAGGTGCATAAGTATCACACTTCAAAATAACGGTTTTTGTTGATTTTCGAGAATGTGTGTCAGTTGCAGTGAATGTGGCAGTCTTTGTATCTTCGTATTTTGTCTCACCGTTGACCAGGAATCCTTCCCATGCCGGAGTTACAACGAATGACTTGCCCTTGCCGCCTGCAAGTTCTGTTGCACCGCCAACCGCGAGTTTGACATCACCAGACTCTAATTTATCTACGTTTGTATCTTCAACTTTTACAGTGAGTTTCTGATCTGGAGTTGTTGCTTTTCCGATTCCGTTTGTTTCGATTTCTGTTGAACCGTCAAAATCAACTACTACGATTTTTGGAGCCTTTTCATCAAAATTAAGCACGACCGGATCTTCCGAAATCTTGAAGTTTCCTACGTTATCTTCTGTTGCTACATAGACATATGCTTCGCCGTCGAAATAATTTTTATCTGTTGCAAATGTTTTGACTGGCACGCTGGCATTGAAGCTTGTGACGTTTGTTGCCTCAACAGTGCCACCCTGGTTCATCTGAGTCCAGTCATTGCCTTCAAAGGCTGATTTTATCTGGGCGATGTTTTCATCTTTGAGGGCATCTGCTGAGAATTTATCTTTTGTAAGGAGATATTTTACAACTGAAATGCCTGCAACGCTTGAAGAATCCGCACCATCCGTAACATCAGCTTTAAGGGTGATGTATTCCATTTCATCGAGAGGAACGAGTCTATTATTATTATCAACTGATGTTGTTGTCGCTTTAATTTCAGGAGACTTTGTATCAACTTTGAATGCGCGTGTTTTTGCGGCTGTCTGACCGTAAATATCCGTTACATCTACTTTAATAGAATATGCGCCGTCATTTGCGACCGTATTCTCCCATTTCCAAGTGTATGAGTCTCCATCTTTTGTCATTTCAGAAGACTTAATTTCAAAAGTCTTTGGAGCAGCTGCATTCTGGCTGTTTTCTACCAGAGTTCCTTTCAAATCAACTGCTTTTGAAACACTTCCGCTGACTTGAATTGAACCGCTCTGGAAACTGTTCAAATCCGGTTTTGAAATCTCTACCTCCGGTGCACCAGAATCAACGGCGACGAAGAATTTGCCGACTGATTTTTCTCCATAAGGATTTGTGTTCAGGCCTGTTGTAAGGTAATCGCGGGCTTTGATTTCAACCTGATATTTTGCTTCTTTTGAAGGAAGGACGTAGCTCAAAGCGGCTGTTGTCTTTCCTGGATAGTATTTGTATGGATTTGCCTTTACGTTGTCTGTCTGGGCAGAAACTTCTGTTTCTTTGACCAGCTCGCCTTTTTCATCGTAAACATAAACTTCATATTCAGCGATGCTGTCATCATCAGAGAAATTTACCGTGAGTTTGTTGTTGCTTGTTGTGCCGAAGAGGTTGTGGTTGACTTTTACATTTTCAGCCTTTGTAATTGACAGTTCTGCGTTACCCAGTTCAATCTTCGGGCGGTCAGTTTCCTGGTAAATTACGAAATTCTTGCCGCCATTGAGAAGGCTTGAAGAATAGCTGCCCTTGTTGCCGGCCTTGTCGGTTGCGGTTACAACGACTTCAATCTTAATCTTTTCATCTTCGCCTTTTTCTTTAAAATCATGGAAGAATTTTGAAATCGCCCTTGTGTCAAAGCTTTCGTTTATAGAATAGACGCTGCCGAGTTTGCCGTCGAAATCAGCTCCCACATCTTCTTTGTTTGCAATCAAATCAGCGAGAATTGAAACAGGTTCCTCGTCACCAATGCTTGCAAGAACGTCATAAGTTACGGCAGCTTCAGTTTCAAGAAGGTTTGTATCAGAAATATTGCCCTTGATTGAAATTTCGCCGTTGAGGTAAGTGTTCGTGTCGCTGTCACCGAAGTATTCAGAGCCGAGAACTGTCGGTGTTACAGAAGAAATGCTGACTACAGGTGCGACTGTATCAATCTTGACGCTCAGAGTTTTTTCGCCTGTATGGCCGGAAGAAGATTTTCCAGAGACTTTAAGTGTTGCAAGCCACAAGACGCCTTTAGGAGCTTCCTTCCCGTAGACTTCAAGCAGCCCCGGAAGTTTTGATGCATCAAGATGCCATTTGTCTTCTGTTTTATCATATGTGAGGGCCTGGGCAGCAGAAGTAGACCAGACCTTTTCATCATTTTCGATTTTGCATGTGATTGTATCGGTAAATTCTCCGATATTTTTCTTTGTTGAGCCGTCTTCGATGATGCTGAGGCTTGCTGTAAGTTCTGAGACGTAAAGAGATTTTGTTGAAAGACTTGCTGTTCCTGAGAATGAAGGAGCGGCAAAGTTAGCCCAGACTGAAAGGTTGTCTGGAGTTTCGATGTCGATTGTCGGAGGAACGCCGGCTGTATTTCCCTCAAATCCGTAAACTGTGTTCTGTGCGAATTCAAGGTCTTCGATATCGCAACCTGTTACGCCGAGGATGTAGTATTTTGAAAGTTCGATTCCGTCAGGAAGGGTTACGCTGAATGTTTTTGTGCTTACAGAGCTGCTTCTTGAGTTGTTGAGTGAATAATCATAGATAAGAACCCAGTTTGCACCGCCGGTTGTTATTGTAGTTGCAGGATTTTCAGGAGTTTCGTGAAGCTTATCCATAAATCCGGCAAAGTCATCATTGTATTTTTCAAATTTTACAACTTCTTTTCCAAGGGTAATCAAATCACTCTTGACGGCAGCCTGGTCTGTCGGTTTCTGGACGTAAGTTTTCATCCATACGCGAACGACTTCCGGAGCAATGTTTGTCTTGTCGAGGCCGGCAGAAATTGTTACTGAAACGGTATTTCCTGATGATGCACTGAGTACTGCCTCGTCACCGAATCCGAATTCAAATCCGTTTACATTGTAAGTCGGGTTTGCCTCCGGGTTGAGGGAGAAGCTGAGTTTATTGGCCATCGGGTCATCTTCAACAAGAGAAGTGTCATAAACTTTTTCATTGAGGGTCTGGAGAACAGATTCCTTGCTGGCAGAACCTGAATAAACGCCAGAAATAATATCCTTGAGATTTGCCGCACTCAAGCCCAAACCTTTTTTGGCACTCATGAGGCTTGCATAGACATCATCGTAAAGATAGACTTTTGAAGTTGAATTTCCGAGCTGCTCGGCAGAAATCTCATCAGCTGAGCGGGCGTCTTCACCCCATGGATTGCGGTAAACTTTTGTAGAGTCAGTGAGCTTGATTTCAGCATAGTAATATTCCGTGCCTGACTCAGACTCATGAAGCTGGCTGTAGCGAGTGTTCAGGGCTGTTGAAGGCTCTTTTGAATACTGAGCAATCTGAACGCTTGTTCCGCCGGCAGTTGCAATATCTTCTTCGCGATAATATGGAAGATTTTCACCTTCGTAAGATTCTGATGAAACGCATTTTCCGCTGGCATCATAGATTGTTACGTCCATGAAAGAAATTGTGTGGTTGTCAGAAATTGTACCGTCAATTGTAAAGAGTGAACCATAAGCAGATGCGCTGAGGTTGGTCTTTTTGATTACGCCAGGATTTGAAATAATGAAAACAGGCGCAGTGTTGTCGATTTCGAATGTCTTTGAATAAGTTCCCGAATTATTGCCCGCATTATCAAATGCAGTAACGCTGAACTCATAGTTGCCGTCCGGGTACTGCCAGCCGTTGTAATAGCCGGCAGCAGAAGCATCATAACGGTTGATGTCGACCCACCATCGGTTTTTGACAGGGTCGAAACTTGCGGAATAAGTATCAGAAATTTTGCCGCCGTCATCGAGGCTCTTTACGTTTACAGTAACGCGGGCGATAGATTTATCGTCGGTTACAGTACCCGCAAGAATGAATTGATCACGGATTGCAGAACCAGATTCCTTTGGATAATCGATGGACAGACTCGGTGCCTTAGTATCGATGGCACCACCCAAACCGGCGTCTTCACCACAAGAATAAAAAGCAAAACCAGACAGAATTGAAGCACCAAGTAAAAGAAAGCTCTGTAACAACTTAACAACACTTTTTTTCATAATTGCCTCCAGCCAAGCAACAACACTTTTAGATGATTAGAAAATTTTGCTAAAATTATAACATGGATATACTTGAAATAGTATGACAAAAAGTGAAAATTTTAATAAGAAAATGTTAATTTTGTCATAAAATTTATATTTTTGGAGAAATTTATTCAATTTTATTTTAAGAATTTGATAAGAGGATGATTTTTTCTCAGTTTCGAATGATACAAAAAAAACAGACGTGAAGCCGTTTTCACGACTGGACGCCTGTTTTTTGATACAGTCAGTAATTCCTAAAATCTGGAATTTATTTCTTCTGGGCTATTTCTATCGCACCGGACTCAATGCCGTAGCCGACGATCGGGTTCGCGGTGTTGTTGCCGTAAATCAGCGATGGGTTGCCAACGTCCATGGTGTTAGAGTATGTTGTTACCCCATTTGCAGCAGCTTCTGTAACTTCACCAAATGAATTATAGGCAGAAGAAGTATATGTAAACCATTTGTCGCTTGATTTCCAGTAAGTATTTGATGTGAATACCTTTGCCATACCGTTTGAATCTCGCCAGAGACCGACGTTGATTGTATCGTCGTTCAAAAGGCGGCTTGATTCCGTTGGAATTACTGAAACTTCCCAGTCACCAGTGAACATATCCTTGTTATCCGCACCGTTTGGCAAAGTTTTAAGTTCTGGATCAAAGTTCGTACGATAAGCAATCTTTGCGTTGTAGGTGTAAACGCCGCCAATCATCTGATATGTGATATACGGAACCTGATTTCCATCTGCATCTTTTGCGACATCAATCGTACATTTTGTACCAACAGCACCGTTCGCATCAACTGTAGCAATCTGTGGTTTTGCTGTAACACCGCTCAAATATGCGTACTTCAAGTTACCGCCGTTTGAAGTGTAG
Source organism: Treponema ruminis (assembly GCF_014201975.1). NCBI lineage: Bacteria > Pseudomonadati > Spirochaetota > Spirochaetia > Treponematales > Treponemataceae > Treponema > Treponema ruminis. The sequence goes on from NZ_JACHFQ010000009.1 coordinate 116,370, forward strand.
TAAGCAAGATGGATTCCGCCGTCACTGTCTACAGCCGACTTAACATGCAAGCCGCCATCTGTATCGACAGTTTTGTAAGTCCAAGAATTGCTTGTGGTCGGTGAGCTGTTGTAGGCCATCATGAGTTTGGAACCGTCATACCAGAATACACAGGCAGTAGGAGTTGCAGTGTCCTTTCCAAGAATTGAAAGAGAAACATACTGTCCGGCAGTGTGAGTCATTTTATTGTAAATAGTATTGTGAGTACCACTGTAAGACAATCCGCTAGCGGCGATTACCTGGATTGGGATTCCATCGTGATTTGTGTTGCTGTACTTAACAAAAGAATCAGCAGCAGCCGGTCGGCAAGAACCATCACTTTTTCCTGATTGAGCATAACCTGTATATTTTTCATCAACAGCATCATTCAATCCATAGGCATTATCCGGCCTTGTTGTTTCAAAACTTTCAGAATTATTCTTTTTTCCATCAATTGAATCAGAGTTTGCCCCAACCGTACCCCAACGGAATCGTACTTGTTTTGCAACAGCATCATAATATGCAATATATACATAAGTAAGATTACCAGTAATAGATGAGTCCATGCTGATTGACTGAATTCTGTTGATATTACACTGCCAGTTAGGTGAAGTAGCTGTACCAACATTCATCGTTGAAGAATCAAGACGGCTCGCATTTGCTTCATTAGCATAGTTCATATTCTGATTGTACCAATGGAACGGCATTGGAGTTTCTTTGCTGAAGAACTGGAAGAATGCAGAAGAACTTGCGTTCTGTGTATCAGTACACATTGCTGCACCATAAGAGAATCCATTGGAATCGAATGTGAATGAATTATGACTGAATCCACCGTAATTCTCAGCAAATGGAATATGCGAAGCATATTGTCCGTTTATAGTTTTATTATTAGCCCCTTTTTTATCACCATCGCTTGTGTCAGCATTGTATCCCGGCATACTGAAATACAATACCGAGTTCGCATAGCTGAATCCTGGAGTTCCGTCTGTTGGGCGAATCTTCATCGTTACTCGCTCTGCTCCGCCGTTCACTGGCTTGGCCGCATTCTTGAACTGCCATACGTCAAGCTCAAGGTCGTCGGTCAGGGTATTGTTGTTCACGCCGTTTGGCTGGCGGTTGTAACAGTGAGCATAATTGTCATCAGTGTAAGAACTTCCCTCTTTGTCGCTTGTATAAGAGCCGCATGCATTGTTTGAGTTGATGTTATTCATCGCAGGAATTCCGTTCACACTGACACTGATAACACCCGATGTTGCACCTGTTGCACCTGCACTTGTTGCAGTAAGAGTAACTTTGTTTGAGGCAGAAAGAGTCGTTCCATCTTCAGCCATTCCCGGAATCACGACTTTTGCCTTGCCGCTTCCCAGATTATAGCCTTTAAACTCAATTTCCTCGCCTTCATAACACGGATAATGTCCTTTTGCTGTACGAGCATAAACACTATGGGCTGTTCCATAGAAACTGCTCAAATGCGTTACAATCTCCGTTACATAAGGCACAACGTCCATCTGATAGCAGTTTGTGTTTGTTGTACTTGTTGTCTGAGCCTTTGTCACACTAGTCGAAGTACCACCTGTAAATGCATCACTTCCGCCAGTGACACTAGTATCTGATGTCACGTAGTTATGCTTCCAGTCGCTTGCACCCACTGTTATCCACTGTGCTTTTCCTACCGGGTAGCCGCTTGCGTTAAGGGTTTCCGTGTCGATTACCGCCGTGTACTTAACCGTGTGGCCCTTCTGACTCATATCTTCATCTTTTGCAGTAAATGAAACAAGTCCAGAAGGTAAAGAAGTTTCGTTTACCCATGCACCATTTGTATAAGAAGCAACTTTAGTGTTTGTTCCACCGAAAATACTCATGCTTAATGCTTCAAGCCTTACATCATCATAAACAGTTCCCTCAATCTTGATTACACCAGAAACTTTTGGCAAATCAGGTGTCAAGTTTGAACCAGTCGGCAAAGCACCTTCAAGTTCGATGTGACCTGCAATCACGCCATTCTTTTCTGTTGCAGAGCGGCTTCATAAGTGTTACCGTTCTTTTTGACATAGAGGCTGTTGTCGCTTGAATCGCTCCAGTGGAAAGGCATAATTCTTGGCTGTGGTACGGTCGAATCGCTTGATTTAATCGTTACAGGAATTACGAGCGTAGCCCACTGTCCATTTGCGTGGGCAGAACTGTCCGTGCTGTCAGTATTATCGAAGAAAGTTACCTTTACGTTTTTGACCTGACCGTCACTCTCAGCAGAAATAGAGCTGTCTGAGTTTTCAATCACGATTCCGCCGAAGTCTTTATAGCTTACCCCGCTGCCAGAATCCGTGATTCCGTAAGTAACCGCGTTTTTGTTGTCTCCGTCTGTAATTGGCGTGTTTCCAAAGAGAGAGAGATTTCCAACCTTGTTGATGTAGTAATTTGCATCACTTTCCCCCTTCTTTTCCATAGTCTTATCGCTTGCTTTGGAAGAAGTTCGCGGAATCATTTCCTTCAATTCGCCGCCTGAATATGGGTTCAAATCCGTGCCGTTTGTGAGCGTGTACTTAAGGCTGCCGTTTCCGCCGGTGAATTCAGGAACGATACAAAGTCCGTCAATTACTTTGAATGCCGTGGAATCCAAAGTGACTTTAGACTGGGCCGCACCGCTTCTTGTATTGTATGCCGTATAATAGTTGAATTCTCCGTAGCTTGTGCCGCTCTTCGTTCTGAGCTTATTGCTTGTTGAAACGACTGGAGCATCACCCTCGTCAGCATCAAAGTCGAATTTGCCGTTTCCGTTCAAGTCAGTTCCGATAAAGACCTTTGTAAGCCGCGGACGGTTATTTGCTACAATCGAGGCGATTTTTCCATGCGAAAGATTTCCCGCCTCATCCATTGCTACCACGCGGATATATGTCGTGCCGTCAGGAATATTATTTGAGTCAACATAGGCCGTCCAGTTGTAGAAAGAGCCCTGCTGGGTAAGGATTTCGCACATTCCGTCGCCGTCGTCGCTTTCAATCCGCTCGGTTCCGACATCTTCTTCGTTGTAATCAGTGATTATGTTTTCTGTAACCGTGTGGTCAACGACCTGAGCGTAGATTACTTCGACAGTCTTGAATGAAAGCGAAAGGGCCGGAGAGAATGTGACTTCTGAACCCGAAACATCGCTAATCGTGTGGTAACTTCCTGCGATTTTTACAAGTCCGCCCTTTCTGACGTGGTCATTTGCTTCCGGCAAAGTCAATGTCGTTTCAGAATTTCTCGTGACGCCTGTCAAATAAAGGGCTGCAAGATTATCCTCGTTGACGTAAACTTTTCCGTTTTCAGCAGTTTCCTGCAATTCAGTTCCGCCGTAAGTGCTTTCTGAAACTTTAATCATCGGGTCGTAAACCTTGCCCTTGATGACGTTTTCAAAATAAAAGGCAACCCAAGAAAGACCTGAGCCAGCTTCCTTTACGGTGTCGCCCAGAACGAAATATCCGTCCGAGTTTTCAATTACGCTGTTTTTATCAAGATCCTTTCCGAGAATCTTGTTCTGGCTCTTAACCCGCATATTTGCACCAGTTGTCGCGTCTTCGGTCTCTGCCCCGACATTCGTGTAGAGGGTCGGGGCTGTCGAGTCAATGTTGATTTTGATTGTCTGCTCGCCTGTTCCCACCTCATTTTTTGCCTTGAGGATGGCATAAATCACGCCGGACTCGTTTGTTTTGAGGGGAACATAAAGCTTGTATTTGCTGTTTCCAGCCGTCTCCGCTGAAGCTTCTTCAAGATGATTCTTCGTATTGTCAGATTTTTTCAGGAAGTAATATTCTGAATCAGCTTCACTTCCCGCGAGAGGAATTACCGTTGAAGTCTGAGACTCGAGTTTTTCTGCTGAAATTGTGTCAAAAGCCGAATTGCTCTCAACATCAGCAAGAAGGTACCACTGGCCCTTTCCATTTGTTCCTGTCGTTGTGACATGGCTCACGAACATGCCCGATTTGTATTCGCGCTCAGTCACAATCTGGTCTTCGTTTGCAGAACCAGCCTCAATTCCTTTTCCAAACTGAACGAGCCGAACATTCGAGAACCACGGAGCTGTGTTATCAATCACCACAACATTCGGTTTTGTGTATTTTCGGGTATTCTCATCATTATCAATTGCCCTAACCTGAGCGATAAGATAGCGGGTTTCTTTTGTGTCCGAAGAAGGAATCAAGTCAACTTCCTCTTTTTTCTGGGCAGCTCCCGTGTATTTTTTGATTCCGCTGCTTTTAATGATGCATTTCCAGCTGTTTGTTCCGTCAGCCTTGATGTACCAGTCATTTTGCTTTACGCCGTTCTTTTCGCTTGATGCAACAAGAGAATCGGCCGCAATACCGAAATCAGCAAGTCGGTCTGAAAGGTAAGCGTAATCAGCTTCGTCAATGTCGCCGTCGCCGTCACCGTCAATCTGGAGGCAGACAGTCTTAACGCTTATGTTATCCATTGCGCCGCCGTAGACAGTGACGCTTCCGCTTGTAGTAATTCCGCTTTCAGGGGCGTTGATCCAGGCGCTCGGTTTTCCGCCGTCAGGATTTGCGTAAACGATGAAAGGCTTATCCACATAGCTGTCGCCGGCTTTTTCCCGGTAAGATTTATGAACTTCAACATTGCCCACAGAATCAGTTGTCCTAAAATAGAAAGGAATTGCGTAAATTCCAAGACCCTGGGTGACTTCCTCAACTCCCTCATACAAATCCGGGTGAGCCGCATAATAAAGCAGGCTGGACTGGGATTCCGGAGAACCAGAGTCATATTCAATTTCCCAGGTCGCCGTGCTGCTTCCGATTGTCGTCCAGTTGTCCGAAGTTTCTGTGTAAGCCGCTGACTGACCTTTTAACGGAACAGCATATTCCAGTTTTTTGATTGCCGAGAAGTCATCAAAAGCAGTTCCCTTGATTGTGGTTGCCGCAATTACCGCATCAGAAATTGTCGCCGTTGGAGAAATAATCTTGATTGTCGGAGCATTGTTGTCGTAAGTTACGCCGATTGTGCCCTGAGCCGTAAATCCTGATTTGTCCGTTACCGTAACCTTGAGGGTTTTCGCGCCGGAAAGGGCAAGTGAGGATTTAGAAAGGTCGATTGGATCGAAAAGGAATGTGTAGAAAGTCGTGCTGTAAGAGCTTCCTGAAGCCAGACTTTTACTTCCGCTTTCAGAAGTTGCAGAAAGAAGACTTACGGCTACATTCTTTCCGTCAATCGTAAGGGCAGGAATTGAGAGTCTGTCGATAAGATTTTCTGTGGCAGGCGAAGATTTTTCTGCCAGCCCGATTGCCTCAGAAACCACCAGTTTGACATACAAATCTTTGTCGGTCGGGCCATAAGTTTCAGTTACGGCACTCCAGCCTTCACTTGAAGCCGCCTCGAGAGACTTGTGAGCGATTTCCAGGCTTTCGATTTCCGGCGGGTTCAAGTCCGCACTGAAAGAAATGCCCGCGTTTTCTGATTTTTTTTCATCTTTTTCGTTAACGCCATTGTAAACATACATCTGACTGAGGGAATGAGCCGCCTTTGACCAGAAATGGCCTCCCTCAGCATCAATTGCGTACAAATAGTAGCTGAAATTTCCTTCTGCCCCGGAATCAATTTCCCAGCTGCCGGATTTTATCTGAGCCTGAGTCCAGCCATTTAAGGTCACCGTATTTCCAGAAACGGCCGGAAGCTTTGCAGGATCAAAATCAGACTGCATTATATAGAAGAGATTTAATCCGTCCTGACCGTCATCATCCTCGATTGTTCCGTAAGCCTTTGACGTGCTCTTTAGGGCACTTCCGCTCACATCGCAGTTTCCAAGCTTGATAAGAGGCCGGTCCGTGTTTTTGTCCACTGTGTATTTAAAATAATTCTGGACCGTGCCGGCTGCTTCATCAGAAGAAGCAGAATAGCTGTAAGTTTTCTTGCCGCTTTCATCTTCTGTGTAAATGCTGCAGTTTCCGGCGACATCATAGACCACAGGAATGATGTAAACGTCTTTTGTCTCTTTGTTTGAGGCGATTTCAGACTCCGTGAAAACATCATATGAATTGAAGCCGCTGAAAGTCCAGCTGAAAATCTTGTTGACGTCCGTAATTGCAGAGCCAATCTGAGTGAGTGAGGAAAGACTTGTCGCCTGCTCTTCTGAACCTGACTGGGGCTGACTTGTCGTGTAATAAAGCTCAAGCCTGCTCGGAGGAGCTGCCTCGTACTCAGTCGTTCCCTTTACGGAAATTTTTCCGTTGATTGGGGCCGCCTCGCTTCCACTGTAAGCCGGAGAAACCATTGAAACGACAGGAGCGTCCTTATCAACCATCAGCGTGAAAATCTGGCTTGAAGACTTGTTTCCGGCCAGGTCCCTTACGGTCGCGCTGACATTGTAATTGCTGTTGCCCTTAAGTTTTGAAAGAGAATCCTTTAAGATTGTCGCGCTCCACTTCTTTTTTGAGGCGCTTCCTGCCACCTTTTCAAGATTTGCGGCGACAGTGACTTCAAGAGGATTGTTATTCTCGTCTTTTACGTCTTCAATCGTCAGGACTACAGACTTTACCCCGGAAGAAGAGTCCGAAGCCTCGCCGGTCGCAAGATTTCCGCTTTCATCGAAGCAAACCTTTACGGGAGCAAGACCGTTCGTATAAACCGAACCGCTTGTAGTCGAAATCAGGCTTGGAGCGACTGTATCAACGTTGAGCGAGAAGGCCGCAAGTCCGCTGTTCCAGTCAGAAGAATCAAGTTCTCCTGCAACATCAGAAACTTTTGCAGCTCCGAGTGAATCAATTGCCGCGTTTCCGACATTATCAATAGCCAAAAGAAGAAGGTAATTCTTTTCAGAATCGAAGCCAGGAATCTCTGCCATGTAAGATGACTCGATTTCCTTAAAGGCCTGCTCGCTCGTCTCTCCGTTTTCATCAAGGGCCTTGCTGTATGCGACCCGCTTAGTCACATTTTCTTTGAGAGGGGCAAAATTTCCGTTATTGTCAGTTAGATAATTTTTTGCGAATTCTCCGGCTTTTTCAGCGATCTCATTTTTCAAGTCTTCTGCGTTGCTTGCAGTCGAAGTGAAAATCTTGTAGTAAATCGTTTTGACTCCTGAACCGGCTTCTTCCCAGTAGCCGCGGATTGTAATTGTTGAAGCCGTTCCCCAGGTGCCGGTCTGATACTTTCCGCCGACATCCCTGTCCAGATTTGCATCCAAAGAAGTGATTTCCGACTTCCATGAATGGAGTTCAGAAAGTTCATTGTCGAATTTTCCCACGCGGAAATACAAGTCCTTCTTTTTGGCATCGTATTCGTGGCGGGCAGCCGGTTTTTCCTTATCAATCTGAATGTAAATCTCTTCGCTTGTGCTGTTGCCGGCCTTGTCCGTTAGCGTAATTTTTGCCAGAGTGCCGCTTGTAAGGCCAGTCAAATCAAGTCCGTCAAAGCTCCAGTTTGAAAGTTTTTCTTCGTCCCTAATGACAAAAACGTCCTTAACAGTGCCGCCGGTTTCGTTTTCCATCTTTGCGCCGGCAAGCTCAAGCCTAGCTTCCCTGAGTCCAAGATTGTCAGTCGCAACGCCGCTGATTGTAAATGGAGCCTGGCTGTGTGTGACGATATTTCCTTCCCCATCGGGTTCAGTCCAGGTCTTATTGCTGCTATTTATATAGAAGTTTCTGTATTTTTTTGCGCTATCCCCGCTTCCAATCGTAATTTTCTCACTTTCGCAGGCAGTAAATCCATCCTTTTTGTCCGAAATCAACGCGCTCTGAATTTTTGGCGCCGTCGGATCATAAGTGATGTTCAAGAGGTCGGCTTTTGTGTAATTTCCGGCCTTGTCAAAGAATACGGCCTTAATCACGCCTGACTTCGTAATTTTTGACTTATCAATATTGATTGTAAATGAGCCGTCCGCGCCCAAATCTATCCGGTTGACTTTTGATTCATCCGCTACAGTCTTTTCCTGCTCCTTGACGCTTATGTTTTCGTAAAGCGAATACCAGGCAGTCTCTTTCATGCCGCTCGTATAATCGCTGACTTTTCCCCAGATGTAAAGGGAATTTTTGTCGTTCACAAAGAAGGTTCCGTCATTTCCGGCCTCAGCAAGCAAGTCTTGAGAAATTCCGGCTTTAATCGCTCCTGAGATTTCCGGTCCCTCAAGATCGACCATGAAAGTATTTCCATCAAGTTCAGAAGAATTTCCGTTCAAATCAGAAGCGGCCACCTTTAAAGTGTATTCAGCCTGCAGGTTTGTAAAAGTTGCTTCCCACTTATACTCGTTTGAGCCTTCTTCCGGCTCCGTAAACTCAACGACACCGATTTTTGTCGCCTTGGTCTCGTCAGACGGAATCAGGCTGACTTTAAATGCCGAAGTCTTGAGGTTTGCATCGGTGACACTTCCCTTCACAATCAGAGTGCCTGTCGAATAACCGCTTTCAGGCTGCTCGGTGATTTTGATTTCGGGGGCAGTTTTGTCAAAGCGGAAAGCCCTTTCTTCACTTGCTTCCTGACCGTAAGAATCAACGGCCCTAATTTTAACAGAATATTCTCCATCGCCAGAAGTTTTTGCCTCTCCCTGCCATTTATAAAGGCCCGAAGAATCCTGAGTCAATTCTGATTCGGCAACTACAAATCCTGCATCCTTGACTTCTAGTCCGTCCTTAAAAATAAGCCCCCTCACCTCAGCCTTTTTGGAAAGACTTCCGCTCACAGAAACTTTTTCCCCCTGGAAACTTCCGCTTGCAGGAGATGAAATTTCAATTTTTGGAGCACCAGAATCAACCGCAATCGGAAAAAGACCAAGCGTTTTTTCGCCAAAAGACTTGTTCAAGTCAGTGCTGAGATAATCGCGGGCCAGGATTTTCACCTGATATTTTGCTACAGTCGAAGGAAGCAGATAGTTGATTGAAGCCGAAGTTTTTCCCGGGAAGAATTTGTAGGGGTTCTTTCCGGCTAAGTCACCGCTTCCGTTTTTGCCATTTACTTTAAGTCCGGCCTCCTCTGAATCAGAATCCAAAAGGGTCTTTCCATTTTCGTCATAAAGCCAGATTTCACATTCGGCGATGCAGTCGTCATCAGAAAAAGAAATCTGCAGGCTGTTATTGCTTGTAACTCCAAAATAATTGTTTTCCAGCGTGACTTTTTCTATTTCAGCAGAAGCGTTTCCGAGGACAATCTTCGGGCGGTCAGTTTCCTGATAAATCACGAATTTTTTACCGTCAGTAAGATTTTTATCAGCTGCAAGATGATATTCAGTCGCGTTTCCGGCAGTATCTTTTGCACAAATAAGGATGTCAAACTGAATCTTTGGGTCGGGATTTTCTTCGGTCGCAAAGATTTCCGTGATTTTTCCCGTGTCAAATTCCCTGTCGATTGAGCCGCCCTTTCCAAGCGAGCCCGTATATTTTGAATCAAGTTCCCGAAGTTTTTCAAGGATTGAATCGCTTTCAGAAGACAAAGTTTTTGTCAAATCAGTGCTTGCAAGAATGTCATAAGTAACCTGGTCAGGATTCCCTTCCTCGACGCTGCCCTTAATCCTGACAAGTTCATTGAGGTAATCATAATTCTGGCCGTCAAAATCAGAAATACGGGGCTCAGCAGAAGAAATCGTGACTTTTGGAGCAACCGTATCGATATGAATGCTGCGGGTAGACTCGCCCTCATGCCCCGAAGAAGATTTTCCGGAAACCGTAAGGCTTGCAAGCCATAAAATGCCGGAAGGAGACTTTTCCTCATAGAGCCGGCTGAGTTCCGGGATTTTCGTAAGGTCAAGAGACCATGAATCAGTAGCGTTGTCAAAAGTCAGGGCACCAAAGTCAGAAAGAGACCAGATTTTTTGGTCATCGATAAGCCTGCATGAAATTTTATCAGAGAAATGGCCAACAGACTCGCCAGTAGATTCATCAGTGATGGAAAGGGTGGCGGTCAGTTCAGTGAGGTAAAGCATTGAAGATGTGAATGTCGCACTTCCCTTAAAGGCCGGAGCAGAAAAATCTTTGAAAACCGCAAAATTTTTGGGCGAATCAAAAGTGATTGTCGGAGGAACACCAGCCGTATTGCCCACAAAACCATAAACCGTGTTCTGGGCAAATTCAACGTCCTCAATATCACAGCCGGTAACGCCAAGAATATAATATTTTGAAAGACTGATACCGTCCGGCAGAGTAACGCTGAAAGTCTTTGTCGCAACCGAGCTTCCCTTTGAATTGTTGAGCGAGTAGTCGTAAATAAGAAGCCAGTCATTTTCCTTTTCCTCAGTTTTTACCAGTGTAGCCGGAGAATCTTCGCTTTTGTGAATGGCATCCTGGAAGACCGAATCCGACTTTTCAAGAGCCTCAACTTTTTTTTCAAGATTTCGGAGATCGCCTTTGATTTTTTCCGAGTCACCGGGATTTTCATCAAAGGCCTTCATCCAGACCCGGACCTTTTCAGGCGCAATATTTGTTCCGTCAAGGCCTGCAGAAATCGTTACGGAGACAGTATTTCCCGAAGAAGCAGACTGAATTGAATCATCAGCATTGAAGAAAGAAAAACCGTTTACATTGTAAGTTGGATTTGCCTCAGGATTGAGGGAGAAGCTGAGTTTGTTAGCCATTGAATCAGAATCTGCAGGAGCAGAAGTGTCAATCGCCTTTTCATTGAGGATTTCCAGAGCCTGAGACTCGACGGCCCCCTTCTCCACACCGGCAAGAATGTCCTTGAGGTTAGCCGCACTAAAGCCGCCGTTTTTGCTGTTAATGCCCTTTTTTGCGCTCATGACTGACGTGTAAATATCATCATAAAGGTAGATTTTTGAAGTAGAATTTCCCAGGGCATCTGATTTTAATTTTTCCGCCGACCTGGAACTTGCTGCAGGAGGATTTTTATAAACCTTTGCAGAATCAGTAAGGGTAATCTGAGCATAATAAAATTCAGTTCCAGAATCAGAAGGATGAAGCTGAGAGTAACGGCTGTTCAAGACATTACCGGCCTGAGCAATCTGAACGCTTGTTCCGCCCGCAGTCGCAATTTCTTCCTCACGGTAAAAGTCGATATTCTCACCTTCATAAGACTCGAAAGAAATAAGCTCGCCGTTTGAATTGAAGATTTTGACATCCATGAAGGAAATCGCGTGATTGTCAGAAATCGTGCCGTCAATTGTAAAGATGGAACCGTAAGCCGAAGGAGAAAGACCGCTTTTCTTTACAACGCCAGGATTTGAAATGATGAAGACAGGAGCCGTGTTGTCGATTTCAAAAGAGCGCGAACTTTTACCGGAATTGTTGCCCGCATGGTCGTAGGCCGTGACATAAACTTCGTACTTGCCGTCAGGATATTGCCAGCCGTTAAAATAATCAGAAGCCAGGTCGTCATGCCGGTTGAGCTCAATCGACCAGCTTTTGGAATCTTCAGAGACGGTGGCAGTATAATCGTCGCTGATTCCGTCCATCTCAAGATTTCGAATTGAAACCAGGACTTTATCAATCGATTTATCATCGGAAACGTTTCCAAATAAGACAAAAGAATCACGAATTGCAGCTCCAGAAGGAGGATAATCGATGGAAAGAGTCGGAGACTTAGTGTCAATCGCACCGCCCAGACCAGAATCTTCGCCGCAGGAAAGAAAAGCAAAAAGCAGAAGAGCAAGGCAACCAAAAGAAAAATTTTTAAACCAGAACTTTCTGTAATTCATAGACTACCCCATGACTTTTTTTATTTGATTTTAAATTATAAGGTCGCTTTTTAAAAAAGAGTTATAACAAAAAACACCTCTACTATGACAAAAGTCCGAAATCTCCAAAAAAGCAGGGAAAATTTTTTGTAATTTTCTGACTTTTTTCGTTTCTCATTGCCGAAAACATCGACATCCATGTCGTGACAAGAATTTTGCAAGCAAAATTCTTGCGGGCCTCACTTGCTCTTTTGCCACATCCGTGTGGCAGTTTTTTTTGGAATTTTCTGACTTTTTGCCTTTTGCATTGCCGAAAATCGATTTTTTTTGGCAATTAATATGTGTAGAAAGAAAACGGCTGAGATGCCGTGAAAAACTACGCAGATTATTCAAAGGAGTTCATATGAAAAAGAAAACAAAGGCAATCAAGAAGTATCGAATGAGGGTAAAGGATAAGACGGCAAAAACAGTAAACTTGCTTGGCATTGACGCAACGAAAAGGACATTTCGTGACACTCTCTTCCGCTCGATTTACAGTGGCAAGAACGACCGGAGTAAGCGCTGGCTTCTCTCGCTTTACAACGCCCTTAGCGACAAGAATTACACCGACATTTCAGCGCTCGAAATCACCACGATTGATGACGTCATCTACGTCACCATGAAGAATGATCTGTCGTTTTTAATTAATTCGGAAATGCACCTCTTCGAGCAGCAGTCTACGGTCAATCCAAACATGCCGCTCAGAGGCCTGATTTACTTCTCCCAGCTTTACCAGAAGGAAGTCGCCAAACGGAATCTGGATATCTTCGGTCGGGCAAGAATCAAGATTCCTTCCCCTAAGTTTGTTGTCTTCTACAACGGAAAGCAGGAACAGGATGACATCGTAAAGTACAGGCTTTCTGATTTGTTTGAAGTTAAGGATGAGAGCGGTGAGTTCGAGTGGACGGCAACCGTAATCAACATCAATAAAAATCACAACGAAAGTCTTCAAAAAAAGTGCGAGTCGTTGTATCATTACTGTGTCTTCGTTGACCGCGTAAAGGCGAATCTGGACAAAAGAATGGAGCCGGAAGACGCAATCAACGAGGCCGTGGACTTTGCCATCAAGGGCAATTTTCTAGAGGGCTATTTCAAGGAGCAGCGGATGAACATTGTCGGAAACCTTCTCACAGAATTCAATCAGGAAGACTATGACCGCAACCGCCGTGCCGAAGGATTTGAAGACGGCGTCGAGTATGGCAAAGAGCTTGGTCGAAGTGAAGGTGAACGACAGGCTGCAATTTCCAATGCGAAGAATATGCTGAGAGATGATGTTCCTTCAGAACAAGTAGCTAAATGGACTTCCCTCACACTGGAGCAGGTGCTAGCCCTTAAGGAAGAACTGGACTAGCACTCGTAAAAGAATGTATTACCCTTCAGCGTGCTGATTTTTCTGCACGCTGTTTTTTTATCAGTCATACCGGGCAAAGAGATAGAGTGAAGTGTAGCCAGTGTAGTCGTTGGGCTTTTGGTAAGTGTAAGTTGAATCAACAACAACCGATGTACCGCCAATTGCTGTATCAATTAAGTCTGTGCCTTTTGATGAACCAGTTTTCCAACGTTGCCAGCGACTGCCGCTCGGAGCCATGGCATCAGTACCTGTATAAAGATAAAGCAAAGCGGGAGAAGATTCCGTTGCAGATGCAAGATCTGATATAGGACAAAAGAACGAATAGGTTCCGTAAACACCATATTCAACAATAGACTTTTCCACGGTTTTTAATGCGTTGTCTTTGTAATATTCCAAAGTTCCGCCATTAAAATGATAGACAACTTTGTATAGATTTATCATATTACATGGATTTTGTGCTGTTGAGAAAGCTTTGCCAGAATAAACTGCTGTGTTATTTCCATACCCGGTATCATAGACTTCAATGTTGAAATCTGAATCAATAGTGGCATAACAGGCAGAAGAAATACCAGCAGCATTGACAGCTTCGATTTTTGCGATATAGCAGACATCGAAAGGCACATACAGAATCAATGAACTACTATTTTTGTCAAGTGAGCCTGAATAATAGTTCTCTGCATAAATACAATTCTTGTCATATACATTTGTGACGGACTTATTCCCTAAATATCCACTCGTAAGATTTGCCCAAGTGGAATCTGTCATTGTAGCAGGAACTTCTGGCATAGGGAACATTTTTGATACATCTACAAGAGTTATCTGGAAATTGCTTTCATTGTTTGAATTATCCTGCCATGAAAGCAAAAGAGCATATTCATTTTCATAGGCTAAATCTGCGGCTTCTGTAGACGCAACTCCGTCATAAAGAGTGTGCGTATCGTAATAAATTCTTTCATCAATACAATAAGCCGCTTTAAAATTTGTCGGAGGAGCGGGAGCATATTCAATCACATTCGGTATTGCAACAGTTGCAGTTATCGTTCTGTTTGGTGCGACAATCACAGTGTCACTATAATTGTAAGTTTTGCTTTCACCAGCTTTTTTCATAGAGACCATAAGATTGTAAGTCCCAGCAATTGCAGAATAAGTGTCAAGAGAGACAGGTGAAGAATTGTTCAAACCTGCCAGCGTCATAGCTGAAGGAAAACTAGATACAACTTCGCCTGTATCCACTTCAAAAAGTCCTACGGTTACATTGTAATTGGCGTTCAAGTCAGCAATCTCGGAATTCGACCAGGTATCGTCAAGAACAAAAGAAAAATCCATATTTCCATAAAAATTCAGACCTGTTGTGGAAAGATGGAATAAAACAGTGGTGGAATATGATAAGTCTGCACCTGTATAAGCAACCAAAATAGCCTTTTTAAGAATTTTACTGCTGTCGGAAAGGTCTTCTGGAACACCTTCCGTAGCAACAAGGGTAAAATAATATGTTGAAATCGGGAAATCAAGCGGAATTGTGCCCGATGTAGCTGTCGTTGATTCAAAAGTAACTTCTTTTGGCGAAACAGTTGATTTTGAAGATTTTCCCCAAATGTAGTAATGATATGTTGGATTTGTCAAATCGATTTCAGGAGCTACAATTGTGCGTGCAGGATTTCTATCACCTTTTATAATAACTCGTTCTGACAAATCAATATTTACATACATGAAATCCGCATTTTTTACAAAAACATAAGCATCTTCACTGACAGTATCACACCCCACTAAAAAAATAAGGAGCAGAGGCAAAACGAGAAAAATTGTTCTTTTGCAAAATAAAGTGATACCAAACGTAAATTTCATTTTTCTATTAAATAAAATAGGGCTGTCCAATAAGTCAAAAATTGTCATTTTCAGGCTTAACCCGAAAATCTATGTACTTGCAATACTGTAGATTACCGTGTTGCAAACGGCAATCTACCTGTACTTTTTTTGGACAGCCCCTAATTAATTAGCTTTCAACCGTCATTACAATTGGATAACTGTAAGTGTGCCCATTGAACGTACCAACAACTTCGACATTATATTTACCCTCTGAAATTGGCGTAATATCGAATGAAACTGTTCGTGTAGTTGTTGAAGCTTCAAAATCTTTTGACACAACAACTTCACCAGAGCCAGAACGCTTAATGAAAACCTTTAAAGAAGTATATGCCACATTAGCACTCTTCTTATTTGCAGCAGCTTTGTCATAGAAATAATTAAGTGTGACAGTTCCTGCATTCGCAGCCATTGTGTAAGCATGATAACTTGTCTTTGTAACTTTATCATCTACTTCAGTAAAATAAACTTCACCATCAACAAAAACATACTTTGAGTCATCATATCGTTCAACATCAGCAGCCGCAACAGCATAACTTGCAAACAAATCGAGGTTTGCACACCCCTTGTATTTGTTCGGATCGTAATACGTAACTTTTTCAGTAGTATCTGTGACTGGATTGGATGTATTCTCGTCATTAGCATACAATGTGCCATCTACTTGTCCTGTTCTCCAAGAAGTCCATCGATTTCCATTTTTAATAAGACTTGGATATGTAGGAGTAGAAGCAGCATAATTCTTGAAAGGAGCATGGATTCCAACACCCGTTGCTGCATCCTGAGTAAGATATGCGACAACATCATCGGTCAATCCTGTTATAGTTGAGTCAAGTGCAAGAGTTCCTCCATACAGATGATATGTAAGTCTGTAGAGGTTTGCACAATTACTTACTGTTGTATTTTTTTTGTAACCGGTCTTGCTTGTATCTGTCAAATCTACATCAGCAAGATAGAACGGTTTTGGTGTATAAGAAGTTCCTGTGTCATAGGCTGCATCAGTACTAGTATAGGCAGCGGCCAAATCATAAGTAGCGTAAGCATAGTTTGCAGTTTCATCGGTAACAGCATCATTTATACCTGCGATTCGCATGATGTATCGGTGACCAAGCGACAACTTAAGGACAATACTTGTATTATTTTTAAGCAAAGAACCTGAAACCCAGCCTTCATCCACTTTTCCATAGAATTCATCACCGTATTTTGTCTGATTTGTTGTAGCAAGACCATTTATAGCCGTAGTCCATCCATCTTTATCAGTAATAGCAGCTATTGCTGTTGTGGCATTTGTGCTTGTAGTCGGAATATCCCAAACATCAACCAGATAATACTTTTCATTCTTTGGTGTATCAGCCCATGTAAGGACAGCATTATATTCACCATCGTTTACTGAATCAGGCTCAATGTAACCAACCTTGAAAGATGCCGGTTTTTCTGGAGCTTTTTCAATTACATCAGGAACTAAGACAGTCGCTGTAAAATTATTATTAGCAAGGATAATAATTGTATCACTGTATTCATATACTTTATTGGTTGTTCCATTTTCGAATTTTACAACAAAGTTATAAGTTCCTGCCTGAACAGTTCCAGAGTAGGCACCGCCAGAAGTACCAAAAAAGTCATTTGCCGCTATAGTAATAGGATTCGTTGTACCAACCAAAGAATCATCTGAACGGTCATAAATACCCGCAGTTATAGTATAAGTACCATATGTTCCATTTTTTACTGCATCAACATCGTCTTGCGCCCAAGAACCTGTGCCTGGTGTTGTGGCATTTGCATCATAACCATCAAACTTAACTGTAATGGTCGGAACACTTTCTCCTGTAAGTCCATCAGACGAAATGACAAATTTGATGCTTGATGTAGTTCGAGTATCTACATTTGCATATCCAACATAAGTGGCTTTTCCTTTAATACCACTTGCCGTGGTTTCGGTTGTAGTACCTTTTATAGCAGCAAGCACAAGTTTATATTTAGCAGCGCCAAGGTCAAGTGCAACAGTTCCTTTAGAGCCAGTTGTATCAGTACTGTCGGCTGTAAAAGTAACTTTATTAGGAGAGATAGTTGCCCCTGTAACTTCATTCGTTCCCCAAAGATAGAATTCCCAACCAGCTCCAAGTGCAGCAATGCCAGTGTCATAAATAGTTCGTGCACTTCTATCAGAAGACTCTGTGATGCAAAGCGAAGAAAGGTTAAGCGATTCTCCGTTTGCACCAACGAACGATACGGTATAGTCTTTTTTGTTGTTTGTGGTGTCGTTAACGCCTTCACTCACAGAGCCGCCAATTCCTGAACAACTCGCGAAAAGCAAAAATGAAACCGAGGCCACAAATGCCAAAAGTTTTGAAAGCTTTTTCATATTTTCCTCCTATGGATAAAAGTTCCAAAAATTAATTTACTTGTAAAAAACTCAACTCTGTTTCTGCGGTCGCTTATGCTTCCTCAGAATTACAAATTTTTTCTGCTCACTCCCTCCTTTTCCACTTTATGAGATATTTTTTGTGTAATTCAAAACACTTATCGTGACAAACCATACGCATTCTCCTCATCAGTCCACCTCGATGTGGAATTCCACGGTGAAAATTTGAGCGAGATCGGTATAAGTTTTGCCATCTTTCCCGATAACGCTTAAAGTCAAATAATATGTATGTCCGATTTGCAAACCGGAATCCTGAATATACACGACATATTCTTTTGTCTTGCGTTCTGTTGTAGAAACTCCGTCAAAAAACATTACTTCAACAACATCATCCCCATGCTTTATGCTAGGATCAGTTAAAACCCAAGAAAAAGACTTGCAACTTTCTGGTGCCGCAAGATTCAAGGTGCCCACATCGTAGACTGTGTAAGAATCAAACAGCAAATTTCTTTGACTAAACCCTTCATCTCCCGGCTCAAGTACCTCCTCAGCCTTGTTTTCACCAGTAAGCGTGACATAGCCTTTATTAAATCCCCCATTGTAATCATCCAGCATGTCTTCCACCGAGTTGTTGCAGGCTGACAACAACACAAGAACGAGAATGCTGAGACTGAGAACAAAAGCAGATGCCTTCTTCATATTTTCGCAGGCATGACGATAAGACGGCTTATCGTCATGCCATTCGATCCCCTTTTTTTAACTTTGCCTTCGGATTTTTACTTTTTGAACAATATAATAGAAAGAACCGTTCAACCGATGGCAAATCAACCCCTTCAAAGATTAAGAATTAGCATAAACACAATGAGAAGCTGTCAGATTGAGCAATCACGCCCGATATGACGACATCCCCAGCTATTGTTCAGCCGTTCCAACCCCGTCCCACCCGGTTAAAACGCATATGACATATATATCTAAGATAACGCATTTTCAGAAAATTTCAATAAAAATGACGTTTTTTCTTAGAGAAATAAAGGAACTCCAAGCCCATAAAGAGATTTTAGAGTTATCCACTTTTTATTATCGGCACATTTTCAAGAGAACTTTAATTTAAAAACAAGTTTATCTTAATTTTATTTTCTGAATATATTCACACAGTTTTTATTCAATTTTCATAAATAACCGACATTTTCATAAAGTTTTTGGAATTTTCTGACTTTCTTTCATTTGCATTGCCGAAAACATCGACATCCATGTCGTGACAAGAATTTTGCAAGCAAAATTCTTGCGGGCCTTATTTGCTTTTTGCCCCCCCTACGAGCACAGCTCTCCGGGAGACTCGCTAAAAACTTGTCTCACAAGTTTTTACACGGTATACCGTGCCGCTCCCTATCCATGTGGCAGTTTTTTTTGGAATTTTCTGACTTTTTGCCTTTTGCATTGCCGAAAACGCAAAAATTTTGGCAATTAATATGTGTAAGAAAAAAGAGCTTACACATATTAATACAAAAGGAGTTCGCATGAAAAAGAAAACAAAGGCAATCAAGAAAAATCGAACGAGAGTAAAGGATAAGACGGCAAAAACAGTAAACTTGCCGGGCATTGACGCAACGAAAAGAACATTTCGTGACACTCTCTTCCGCTCGATTTACAGTGGCAAGGATGATCGGAGTAAGCGCTGGCTCCTGTCATTGTATAACGCGCTTAGTGACAAAAACTACACCGATATTTCCGCGCTCGAAATCACCACGATTGATGACGTCATCTACGTCACCATGAAGAATGACTTATCCTTCCTGATAAACTCGGAGATGCACCTCTTCGAGCAGCAGTCCACGGTCAATCCCAACATGCCGCTCAGGGGACTGATTTACTTCTCCCAGCTTTACCAGAAGGAAGTCGCCAAACGGAATCTGGATATCTTCGGCCGGGCGCGGATCAAAATTCCTTCCCCAAAGTTTGTGGTCTTTTACAACGGCGCTCAGGAACAGGATGACATCGTAAAGTACAGGCTTTCCGATTTGTTTGAAGTTAAGGATGAGAGCAGAGAGTTCGAGTGGACGGCAACTGTAATCAACATCAACAAAAATCACAACGAAAGTCTTCAAAAAAAATGCGAGTCGTTGTATCATTATTGTGTCTTTGTTGACCGGGTAAAGGCGAACCTCGACAAGAGAATGGAGCCGGAAGACGCAATCAACGAGGCCGTGGACTTTGCCATTAAAGGCAATTTTCTAGAGGGCTATTTCAAGGAGCAGCGGATGAACATTGTCGGAAACCTTCTCACAGAATTCAATCAGGAAGACTATGACCGTAACCGCCGTGCCGAAGGCTTTGAAGACGGCAGAGCGCTTGGACGTAGTGAAGGTGAACGACAGAAAGCTGTGGAAGATGCAATTATTCTTATCCGCGACTTTAATGCCGAGCCAGAGCTTGCCGCTGAAAAAATGAATGCGCCGCTTAATTTGGTGCTTGAAAAACTAAAGGTCAGGATATAGGGCCGTGGACTTTGCCATCAAGGGTAATTTTCTAGAGGGATATTTCAAGGAGCAGCGGATGAACATTGTCGGAAACCTTCTCACAGAATTCAATCAGGAAGACTATGACCGTAACCGCCGTGCCGAAGGCTACGAGGATGGCTATGACGACGGCGTAGT
>NZ_JACHFQ010000010.1:0-135410 GCF_014201975.1 Treponema ruminis
AAGAGGAACAATCGCCTTGATGCAAAACATTGCAGTGCAAGGACTTAAAGGATTGGAGACGAACGGACTCGAACCGTCCACCCTTTGATTGCGAACCAAATGCTCTACCAGATGAGCTACGCCCCCAAATCTTTAAAATAATATCAAATCGGCCAGAAAAGCGCAATCTCTTGCTAAAAATCAATATAGGATTTAAAATGGTAAAATCACACTTATAGAGGAATTTATGGCACTTTCTATCCGCGAAAAATACGCAGACATGTTCAAGTCGCTCGCAAATCTTTCAGTGGCAGCGGCAAAAATCGACGAGACAAATGTTTATCAAAAGGAAAACCCGCAGACTCGCAAATTCATGGATATGCTGGTCGCTGACAATATGGCGGAAGGAAGCCGTCTTGAAGGCAAAGAAAATTTCCGTGCATTCCTGGACGCAGTAAAGGGCGGCAAGCACGGTCTTATTCTCATGGAGCATTATTCAAACACAGACCTTCCGGCCCTCTGCTATCTTTTGGAGCACGATCTGGGCGATGAAGGCAAAGACCTTTCAAAGAGAATCGTCGCAATCGCCGGAATGAAGCTCAACGAAGCAAATCCCCTTGTCCGTGCCTTTGCAGAAAGCTTTACCCGAGTCGTAATCTACCCTACCCGCTCACTCACCAAGGCCGAAGAAAAGGCTCAGTCTGAAGAAGAGCGGATCGAAGAAGAAAAACGCGCACGCACAATCAACCTGGCTGCAATGAGGGCTATGGACAAGTGCAAGCGTGACGGAGAAGTTATCCTCGTATTCCCAAGCGGCACCCGCTACCGCCCGGGCCACCCGGAGACAAAACGCGGTCTTCGCGAAATCGATTCATACCTTCGCATGTTCGATGTAATGATTTTGGTAACAATCAACGGAAGTGCACTCACAATCGACATGAACAACCCGGATGACATGCTGGCTGATTTGGTTGCGCCGGACGTACAGATTTTCACAGCAAGCCCGGTTATCGACTGCAAGCAGTTCAGAAAAGATTACCTTGCGACCCTTCCAAAAGAAGAGCAGGATCCAAAACAGAAGGTAATTGATCATATCATGGAGATTTTTGACGAGCAGCACGAAAAAATCGAAAAGTTGCGCTAGGGATTGTAGCCGCTTGTTCGCGAAGCGAATGGAGCGATAGCGTAACGGCGAAAAGCCCGACCGGCAGCCGAAGGCTGACGGTAGCGCCCTAGGAATCAATCTTCTTTAAAATCTTAATGAGGCCGTTCTTGTCGACTAGATCGATAGGGCGGCCTTCTGCGTATTTACGGCCTTCCTCACTAAAGAGACCCGCTGTAATACAGACGCCCTTGTCGGCCTTTGCCTCTGTGACCCGCGCATGGAATTCACGCACATACAAGTCAGCAACGGCACCAGTCGTTCGGTAGAATCTGAAAATATGAGTTTCTTCGGAGCGGACGAATTCAACGCTGACCAGAATCTCGATGTTCTCCGGCTTAACGGCAATGTCAACGATTTTTGTGACAGCCTTCTGATAAAACTTGAGGACGATTTTACGGCAGAGGGCAACATAGTCGCTCGAACTTGCCATGAGATAGGTCTGCAAATTTTTGTTCTGGTTGAGCTCGGAATAGCGGGCAAGGAGCTGAGGAACATCCTTGTACTGAGGATTGACAGCCTGGATAGACTGGAGATACTCAATACCCTTACCGATTATCTTCTGGGCAAAGTAAGCCAGGGCAAGACGGTAGCGGGTTTCGATTGAAATTTCCGGAGCCGCATTCTGATGCTTGAGGCCGATTTCAAAATCCTGGACAGCCTTGTCAGCTTCACCCTGCTTGAGATGATACATGCCGGCCGCAAGACAGGCCTTTGCGCCGAATTCCGGATCCGGACGAAGGTGCATGAAGACTTTCATTGCCTTGTCGCCGTAGCCGCTTTCGTTCATGCCGTCGGCCATAGCAAAAAGAGCCTCTTTGTTCTCAGGATTTTCGTCCAGAGCCCGCTTGAGGTATGGAAGTGATTCTTTGTAATGCTTTGCTTTATAAAGAGATAATCCGAGCGGAGAAGCGATTCCCGTTGCCTCAGGCTTTACGACAACGACCCTTTTGAAGCGTGGAACAGCCTTGTCAAACTCGTTGTTTTTGTAAAAAGCCAGACCCAGATAATAGTTGACTTCAAAATCGTTTGGATTAATCTGAACCGCCGTGCTCAAGCCCTTAAATGATTCGGCAATTTTATCAAGCTTGACCGCACAAATTCCCTGGCGGAGAGAAGCCTTGAAAACGTCGATTTCTTTATGGGCCGGCGCAATGCTCATCTGCGTTTCGTAAATCGGGTAAGCCTTATCCCAGGCACGCTCGTTATAATATAAATCGCCCAAAGCCATGAGGGCGTCAGGATTGTGAGGGTCCTGAGCGAGTTTTCGAGTAGATTCCTTTAAAATCTGGGCACGAGACTTCTGCTTGCCCTTTTTGCCCGTCTTTTTGCGGGTGGCAACTGAGAGAATAATTGCGCCAAAAGCAGCTATGATGACAACAGCGATTAAAGTACTCATATCGTGTCTATTATCGGCAGATTCTTATTATTTCCTTAATTCTTCAACGAATTCGGCGATTCTGTCCAAAGCTGTCTTCATTTTGTCGATTGCGGTTGCGTAACAACAGCGGATGTGACCTTCGCCACCCAGACCGAAAACGCTTCCTGGAACTACGGCAACATTGTGCTTCTGGAAAAGTTGGGTGGCAAATTCTTCGCTGGAAATACCGAGATTTTTGATGCTCGGGAACATGTAGAAGGCACCGGTTGGCTCTGGAACTTCAAGGCCCATATCGCAGAAAGCCTTGTACATGAGGTTTCGCCTCTGCTGATAGCTTACGCGCATTTTTTCAACGTCTTTCCAGCCGTGGCGCAGGCCTTCGACAGCCGCATACTGACTGAAAATCGGAGCACAGATTGTATTGTAGCCGTGGAGCTTTACGATTTGAGCCAGGACTTCTGAAGGAGCCGCAATGTAGCCGATTCGCCAGCCAGTCATTGCGAAAGATTTTGAGAAGCCGTTGAGGACAATTGTGTAGTCCTTCATGCCAGGGAAAGAGCCGACTGAAACGTGCTCTGCTCCGTCGTAGGCAAGCTCGCAGTAAATTTCGTCTGAGATACACCAGATTTGATTCTTGACGACGACTTTTGCGATTTTTTCAAGCTCGTCTTTTGGAATCATGGTGCCGGTCGGGTTGTTTGGCGAACACATCATGACGCACTTGGTCTTTGGTGTGATTGCCTTTTCAATCTGCTCGGCAGTCGGGTAGAATCCGTTTACGCTTGTATCGATTGGAACGACTTTTGCCCCGGTCAATTCTGCAAGCGGAGTGTAGTTTACGTAGCAAGGCTGAACGACGATGATTTCATCCCCAGGGTTCAAGATTGCGCGCAAAACGGCATCAACGCCCTCAGAAGCACCGACTGTAATCAGGATTTCGTTCTTTGGGTTGTAGTAAAGGTTGTAACGCTCCATGTATTTGGCGATTTCTTCACGAAGCTCAATCAAGCCCCAGTTTGAAGTGTATGAAGTGTGACCTTTTTCAAGATGGTAATATGCTTCCTCGCGGATTACCCAGGGAGTCGGGAAATCTGGTTCACCGACTGAAAGTGAAATTACGTCGTCATGACCAATCAGCATCTCAAAAAACTTGCGGATGCCCGACGGCGGAATATTCTGCATTGATTTTGATAATCTATCTTCTCTAGTATTCATTTAATTCTCCAAAATGGCTTAAGCCATGACTCCCTCACGGCGGTCTGATTCGTCCTCAACATAAAGAACGTCATTTTCTTTGTAAGTTTTGAGAAGGAAGTGAGTCTTTGTAGAGCGCACACCTTCAAGAGTTGAAAGCTTCTGGGCGACAAAAAGCGCGACTTCACGCAAATCATCACCTTCAATAACGACCTTCAAATCGTAGCCACCGCTCATCAGATAAAGCGACTTGACCTGCGGGAAGCGGTAAATTCGCTCGGCAAGGGCGTCAAATCCATGCTCACGCTCAGGCTGGCACTGAATCTCAATCTCAGCACGGACCTTGTCCTTTGTGTTGATGTCTTTTTCCGGGTTTACAATGGCGGCGTATTTTAAGATGATTCCTTCGTCTTCAAGGCCTTTGATAATCGCCTTAACTTCATCGGCGGATTTTTTTGTCATCGCCGAAATGTCTTCAACAGAGAGCCGCGCATTTTCACGCAGCAAATCCAAAATCTCTTCTTTTCCGTCCATAGTTTTTACCTCTGTAAACATTTTACTTTATTATAGAAGATTTTGAAAGTAGGAAATAAAAAACGGCGTGCAAACCTTTCGATTTACACGCCGGGGGAAAAAAAGGAGAAAAAGGATTTGATTATGGGGCTGGGTCAACCCAGTCGCCGAGTTTTGTAAGATAGCCCGGAGTTTCTGGAGTATCAATTACGGCATAGGTTACATCAGTATGTGTATTGGTATAAACTGTGCCATTTCCACCTGTAAGCCTATCACAAGAACGGAACATATCTGTTCCTGAATCTGTAACGGCACTTGTTTTCCATCCCTGTCCTACATAAATCTTTGTAAGGTTAAGACAAGAATTGAACATAGAAGCCATATTTGTGACACTACTTGTTTTGAAACTTGAAAGATCAAGCAATTCGAGAGATTCCATACCTTCGAACATAGAGGCCATGCTTGTAACGCTGCTTGTATCGAATTTGCTCAAATCAAGCTCGGTAATATACCACACGCTTTGGAATACTCCGCTCATATCAGTAACATGTGATGTATCAAAATCAGCTCCGAAATTTACACTGGAAAGTTCGGGGCACTCAGCGAACATGTTTTTCATATTCTTAAGAGCCGAAGTTTTAAAGTTTGACAAATCGAGTTCAGCAATAGCGGTGCCAGTAAACATTTCGCTCATATCTTCTACAGATTCTGTGTTGAAGCCTTGCAAATCCAAATCTTCAAGTCTTTCATCTTTAGAGAACATTTTGCTCATGTCTGTTACAGCGCTTGTATCAAAATTCTCGCCGAAATTAATTGAATCAAGATTTTTACATCCAGCAAACATCGAAGCCATATTAGTTACAACCGGAGTGCCATTACTATCTTTTGTTGTAAACCTGCTCAAATCAATATCTGTAAGAGTAGTAAGATCTTTAAACATTTCAGAACAGTCTGCATTCAATACAATTGGTCCTGTATAGCCTTCTGCACTGATTGTGATTGCTGCATTTAATCCAGTTCCAGATCTCCATGCCTTAACTTCGACAGTTGAAGACTCATCAGAAATAGTATAAGTATCTCCTGTAGGAGTATCTGTAGAAAATTTGAATATTTTAGTTCTCTTCAAATAAGTTGCAAATATCTCATTAAGCTTTTTACCACTCTTAAGCACAACCCTGTCAGTTGTTGGAACTGTATTTCCGCCGACATTCTTTGCAAGGACTGTAATCTCAATATATTCCGAAGCCATTGTATAGCCTTCTTGTCCTACTGTGCCACTTTCTCCATAGCGCAATCGGATAGAAGAACCAGATGATGCAGCAAATGAATCAGCTGTGACAAGATTCCAGCTTGTGCCGCTATTAGTAGAATATTGTAATCCTGCCATTGCGACAGTTGCATCATTAAAAGCAACTTTTCCGGTTTCAAGCCCTGTAGAGTCTTTAAGGCCTACACCAGTCGGAGCAGATTTCTGAACAGTAATATAAACGCTTGTGTCTGTGCCGCTTGCAATTGTGTAACCGTCTACCGAGATTGTTACATTAAGTTTCTTTGATGCAGAAAGTGCCGAATAATCCTCGAAATCACCTTTGAGCAAAGTGTTGCTGATTGTATTTCCGTAAATATCTTTGAGAATTCCAGAAAGTACCAGACTTGATTTATTAGGTTTGTTTCCTGCAATTACTTTTCCGCCGTACTGAATGTTAATTCCGGCGAGATCAAGAGTGCCTTGTGTAATAACCGCTTCTTCACCAGAAGACATTAACACGGCAGACGCATTTTCGTTACCAGCTGCAACCGTATGATAGATAACCTGACTTCCTTCCGTAACATCAGCTACAGAATAAGTTTTTGAAACCCTAAGCCCGATTTTCTTGCCAATTTTGTCGCTTGTGAGTTTGTAAGAATTTGTTGTTGCCCCGCTGATATCAGATTCAGTTTCACCGTCAATAGAATACCACTGATAAGTACAGGTTGATTTTATTTCCGTACCTAAAACGATAGTGTTTCCAATCTGAGGCCTGTTCTTTTTTGCTTCATCTGTAATTCCAGTATCCTGATAATTCAAAACCAAATCAGGCAAACTCTCTGCTTCGCCAGCATTTACGTATTTTCCGTAGAAAATTTTATGACCACGGCTTCCGGCAGGAATTTCTGTGACTGGAGTTCCGCTGAAGCTGGAATTGTCATACCATCCGCAGAAAAGTTTTGAATCAGAGTCGAGTTCATTTGTGCCGTCGGATTTTTTTGCGGCAGGAAGAGTGATTTTTTCTGAATGGCGAGTAAAACTTCCTGTTGCGTTCACAGATGGAGCCGGAATATAACTTATTGTATAAACGTCATCAAGACTCTGAACATATACAGATGATTCAGAAGTATTGTCCTTTACAATATAAACATATTCTTCGTAAGGATTTGCGTTCAGTTTGTTTCCGCCTGTAAGAGCATCGTAAAAATTGAATGCCGCAACGTATTTTCCAGCAGGAACATCAGAAAGTTCATATTTACTGCCTGTAAAACTCTTGAAAGAATATGCCTCTCCCTCAACAGGAACCAAAGTACCGTCTTCACCAGGAGCTTTGAAAAGCGCACCTTCAATTCGCTTTACAGCAGAAGATGTGTAGTTCACGATGACTGAAAGATTACCTGTTCCTTCCACATCTGTATCAATTTCTGTGAGAACAAGATGGAATTTTACATCTACGCTTGCTGCAGCATTTTCAATTACAATTGTAGTTTTGTCTGTTTCACCAGAATCATCATCTCTTCCGGTTGCAGAATATTTTGTGACGGTCTTTTTTTCTGTACCACCGTTTCCATCACCCACAGTGACGATTTTTTCGGCTGACAAAACCATATGCCATCTTCCGTAGCGAACACCAATAGATTCTGTGTTGAGCTTACTTAGAATACCAGCACCTGTTCCGGCTTCCCAGGTTTTTATTGTGACCCAGTTTGCATCTGTGGCAGATGGAGAGTTAGTTGTACCTTTGAGTGTCCATGTCCATTCATCATAATTATTGATGAGAGGATATGCCGTGCGGGCATTGTCATCGAGAGAGATTCGAATTGAGCCGTAACCTTCTCCAAAATCAACCTTTTCGGAATCGTCTCCACCGGCATTAAAATCCGTGCACGAAGCGAAGAGCAATACGAATGTTGAAATCAAAAACAGTATATTTTTCTTCAATTTAGCTTTCATAATTTACCTCCCTCTTAGTTGCTCACAACAATACTTGCGCCACCGATATGTTCAATGCCGTATTCATCAGTACCGTAAGCAGTAATCTGGTATGTGCCGTCTTTCAAATCCGAAAGAGTGAACTCAAGTTTTGCTTCTGTTCCTGGACTTCCGAGAACTTCAACAACACCAGTTGAAATGCCCTCAGCCTTCTTGAAGTTTGCAACGCTCATTCCGTCAACCTTCCAGCGAGTGATTGTAAAATTCTTAGTAAGATCTTCCGCAAGTTTGAATGTGACTGTACCACCAGACCTTGCGCCCGAAAGCTTTAAATCAGCCTTTTCTACGGTTACAATAGCATTTTTGATACCACGGATACCGTCGTTGTCGAAGCTGCTATAAGGAACATCTACGACTTCAGAAGCATGCTGCGTAATGTTGACTGTATACACGCGGCCATCAGAATCTTTTACAGTACATTTAGTTCCGTCGTTTGAAAATTCTGTTGCGGTGTATAAGTCAGTAAAACTTGGAGTATGCCAGGTGTTTGTACCAGTGTCGTAATAAACGATATTTTCATACAAGCCATCAACAAGGCCTTTCATCTTTGATCTGAGGGAAATAAACTGACTCTGACCAATGCTTGTAGTATAATACTCGCTTACAAGAGGTTTTTCAAAACAGCCGTCTCCGTTTGTATCCACAGGAATTGAATGCCAGCCTGTTTCGAGGCAGCGGTCAAATTCCTGCTGAATATTGTCTATTAAAGTTTGAGTTCTGGTATCTTCATCTTCCGCCGTTTTTGTAATATAAACAGCATTTAACTGGTCCATAGTCATACTCTCATAGTAGTCTTTCAGAGATTCAAAATATGTACGTGTAAACTCATAAGCATGAGTTGGAGCCAGTGTTGCATTGAATGCTACATGACCGATACTTACAGTTTTACGGTCATCTCCTTCCTTAAGAGAATTAGTTTTGAGCGTAACGGTTGTTTGTGCACCAGTAACAGGGTCTGTAACAGTTACCTCTTGGTTTTTACCAACAGCAGGAGGATTTGGTTTAATTGGGATTCCGGTAACAGTTACTGTTTTTGAATCATATCCTGTTGCTGAAACTGTAACTTCTACACTACCGGTTGAAGCACCATCTTCTGCAGAAACTTTTGTAATTGAAGAAACGCGACAATTGATTTGCGCCCCGTTGTTTGAATCTGTATTTGTAGTAAAGGTGCTTGGATTAAGCTCAGACATTGTTACAGAATCACCTGATTTTTTGGCAGGACCTGCATAGCTGAAACGTGGTTGAGTCATTTCACCGGCTTGAAGGTCAAAGCTACCGAGCTCAATTGTTTTTCTGCCAATATAAGGATAGTCTCTGTAAGCAGTTACTCTACCTTTTCCATTTTCACCCCAGTCTGCCTGTTTTACGGTATGAGATTCTGAAGTTGCACCTGTAGAGTTATATACTCCAGCTCCCAAAAACTCCACAATCCAACATATGTCTGTATATTGTGTAATCTGCTTTTCGCTTGAATCAAGCATCTTAAATGAAATGGCTTTACCAACCTGTCTGTCTCTGACTAATGCAATCTTAGAAATCATCTCGCGGGTACCGATATAGCCTACAAGATCAGACTCAGTTGGAACGTATGTTTCAGAATCTGCGATATATCCAATATTATAACCTTTAGCATTAGTATTAGTATTATTAACCCCATTATTGTTTATACCAAGTTGTAAGTCTGATGAAACAATCTGACATTTACTGCCAGTTGCAGCCATTGTTTCTGGAGTGGCACATGCCGTCGGAGTTAGCGTTTTATTGAAGATGGTTGTATTATGATAAGTAGAAACTTCTGTTTTCATAAAGGCAACCTTACCCTTATCAATACAATCAAGAATCTTATCTTCTGCTACCCCACCAAGATTTGCTTTTCCCCAGAGAATAATTGGAAGAACTTCTTTTGTAGGTTTCTTGTATTTTACAGAAATATAGGCTCCATTAACTCCAGTCAGAGATAAATCTTCATAGCCATCTGCTTTAAGAACAACATCATAACATTTAGAACCTGTTTCTTCATCTGGAGCTACAAGCGTTACACCTTCTGCAAAGGCAAGAGTTGGAGTAATTCCAAGACCACTAAGAGTCCAGCTATCGGAAGATTGATTATTATCATCGCAGACATTAGTTTTTACAACGTTATTAACGTCCTGATTCAATACATCATTACTTAAAGCATAACCACATAAAACAGCAATACTTTTGTTGTATTGAAGTTTAAAGGCATCTTTTACAAAAAGAGTTCCTTTTGCAACCGTTCCGGCTTCTGTAGATTTTTCAGTTGAATTCGTCTCAATATCATAGACACCGGATGTTTGAGCATTCGCTGTAATCGTGTATTTTTGCACGACCTCAACCTTGATTTTCTTTTTTGCATAGGTTGGTTTGAGCCAGATTGAAGAACTTGCAGGCGTTGAGTCAGCATTGCTTGCATCTGTATCGATTGTAACATCAGTTGCAGGGATTTCTGTCCAGCTCTCACCTTCTCCGTAATACCACTTCCAGCTTGCGATTGTTCCGAGGAACGGCACATCAGAAGAGTCATCATTATAGTAAGGAGTTGCAGTGATTTTGTGGCCAACCTTCAAAAGTCCGCTGAGAGGATGTTCAGTTTCGTCGGCAGTTACTCCATCATCATAAGTGAATTTAACACCCAGAACTGTCGGAACTTCGTTTTTATGAACGAATCTTGCCTTCAAGTCAAGATTTCCGACTCTTGATTTTTGTTCAATTTTTGTGATTCTGTTTGCAAAAGAAGTGTCACTTGTCTCGTACCAGCCAAGGAAAATGTGATTTTTGATGAAATCATTTTCTGAATCAAAATCACCTGTAACTGGCAAAGTAGTCTCGCTGCTCAAACGTGTATAGTGCGAAGGTGCGTTGTAACCACTGGCAAAGAGAGAAGCAAAATCAACATCGGAAGTGCCATCGTTATATTTATAGCTGATAGTAAATGTTCCGTTCGGGTCAATATTGAGTGTTGATTTGCTGGCAAGATTGTTAATGACATACGCATATTCCCTTGTCGAGCAGATGAAGATTTCCCTGTTGGCAGAATCTTTTCCATAAAGTTCAAAATCTGCGTAATACTGGCCTTCCGGAAGGTCGGCTACTTTGTATTCTTTTTCTGTGGCGTATACAAGTGTTGATTCATCTTTAAGCTGTGCAGGATTTTCCGTATCACCAGCTTTATAGAGTTTTGCTTTGATTGTCGAAACTCCGTTAGATTCTCCACAGTTTAGAGTTATAGCAAGACTACCGGTTTTGTTCACATCAAAGACATACTTGCTTGTACGGCTGAGTTCGAAAGAAACTTCATTAACCTCGCCAACTTCAGCAGTCGTAATCGTTTTTTTGCCCTCAAACAGGATAAAACTACCATCTTCGAGATTTCCGTCTGTGTCAAAAGTTCCACCGTAGTAGCCTTTGAGGGTAAATTCCCAAGTTTCAGGCGGTTCCATTGGAGGATATGTGAGCGGAATATACTGGTCATCCAGCAAAGCTCGATATGCTGTTTTAGTGACAGTTCCGTTCTCTTCTGTTTGCGTCCATGTTTTTGAGACTTTTGAGCTATTTCTAGTGCCTTCCAGATAAAACTGAGTAAACCCAGCATAACGAGATTCTTTGTCAGAAGCATTCTCAGTCGTAAAGTCCGGGAAAGCCGTTCGTGCCTCTTCAACAGAAGCCGAATCCAAAAGAACCTTGATGCAGCTGATTCCACCGAAAGGAGATTTTTCCTTCTGAACTGTCTTTTCCCCAGAATCATCTGAAAGATCGCCACATGATGAAAGAATCAGAGAAAAAGCCGTGATTAGTGCCAAAAAATATTTGTTTATCTTTTTCATAGTCTAAATCTCCTTAATTACCAACTGTCACTGTTGCAGTTGCGGTATAAATTTGACCATTGCCATCTTTTGCCTCAAGACGAATTACATATTTGTCATGGAGCCTGTATGTATCAGGAAGAGTGAAGCTGTTTGCAGTCGCATTTGAAACAATTTCACCGTCGAGATACCACTGATATGTGAAGCCTGTTAAACCAGCCTCTCTTGATGCAGTCACAGTCTTTCCGCTGACGGTAAGTTTTAGTTCACTGTCGTTGTTTACTGTGATGTCTGTAATCTTTCCGCTGTATTTGCCGACATGATCTGTCAAATAAACAGGTATCGAATCAGAAGCCTCTGTAATTCCAGAATAGCCTAAACCAGATTCAAGAAGAGCTTCATCCGTTGTATAGCCATCCCCAATCTTTTCACCAACGTGAGACACCCAAAGATTTTTATTGACATCATAGAATGCATAAAAGCCAATTCCAGTGCCACCAGTTTTGAAAGCACGCTTTCTGTAACGAATACGAATCGTTTGCTCTGATCCACCATTTGGTGCAAAAAGCCTTCCATCACCCTTGTTTCTGACGTATTCACCCAAAGAATCCGGCTTATCATTCTGAGGAATAATCGGATACCAGTGCTCCGCCTCAGAACCGTCTGCGGTGTACTCATAGAATGCAAGAGACGGGCCAAAGCCATCATTGATGCTCCTATCAGTGAAGGTATCATCAAACTTGATATGGCCGTATGGAATATATTCTACATCTTCTTTGAGAAGTGTATTTGCAGCAGACGAACCAGAGCCACCACCGCCGCCTTCTCCGCCGCCACCGATACTTGGTGCAGCCGCCTTGACGTCGATTTTTACTGGAACTGTCATCGTGTCATAGCCATTTACGGTAACTTTGACATTTACGTTTCCGCTTGAAGAAGGAGCCGTTGCGCCATCAAAATTAAAACTAGGATTTTTATCTGCTATTGTCACGGTCTCGTTCAAAGCATTCACAAATGAACCTGTTGCAGAAACTTTGCTGCCATCAAGAACTGTATCTGCAAGAACCTTTCCTTCTGTATAAGTAAGACTTATTCCAGAACTACTGATTACACCACCCGCTCCAATTGATGAGCTTGTAGCAGATTTTGTGATAGTTGCTGCAGGAGTTACCTTTGAGTAAGTGTAGACAGCTTCGGCCTTTATGGTTTTATTGTAACAAGTTGTGCGCAAATCCTCGTTGATTGTAAGGCTTGAAGTTTTACTGTGAGTAGATTCTTCTCGTGCTGATGTAATCTCTGAGTCGCCAGCATACCAATTCCAAGTGATTGTGCCGTAGCCGTCTGCGGTAAAGTCTATGCCCTCAGAATTTGTAAATGTTGGTTTTGCAGTTGCCGTGAGAGTGCCACAGACATTTGCGTTCCCAGAAATCTCAACCTTATCCAGCACGATTTTCTTTCCGAGACCAGAAGTTGTATTGTCTTTGTTAGAAGCTTCGGTCCAAGTGATTGTTTCCAAATCAAATGCGTCAGATTCCTTAATGTAGCCGGCTGTATCTGCCATGCCGGTGGCCTTGTATCGAAGCTGAATCACAATGTCTTGACCTGCCGTAAAGCCATCAAATTCAGAATCCGAAATATCATTCCAGGTTCCAGAAGTGCCAAATCTATACTGCATCGTTGCACTCTGTCCTTTAGAAGTCAAACTTGTGGAACTAGAGGTGAATTTGAGTTTTCGGTAAGTGATTGCGTAGTCGTTCGCCTTATCGAGAGCTGGTGACGTAGCAAGATTCGAAGTATTTGCCTCGTACTGAACATTGACGAATACATTTTTTGTTGTGCTCAAAGTTTCGTATGCATCAACAAAAGTTCCGCCAACATCTTTTACAGTGACATCAAATTTTACAGAAATGCTAGAAACCTCTCCAGAAGAAACATCAGGCGCATCCTTTGTATCATTGTAAGTTACAGTAACCTTGTAGTTTTCACCATTCGGCAAAGTCCATGTTCCGACTGTAGAATCTTTAAGAGTTCCAGTTTTTATTGCAAAATGATTTTCAAGTTCAGTTCCACGCACGGGCGTTTCGGTGTATTTAAGCACAACATCACCTGCATCAAGAGTTCCTTGTGAGATTTCTTTTTCTTCACTGTCCGTATGAACATAATCCGAAGCTGAATTGTTCAAAACAACAGAGCCAGAACTTAAATTTCTTGCATCATATTTTGGTACAACGCGAGCTTTAATCTTCTTTCCGTAGTATTTCGGTTCAACGGTGTATGTACTTGTAGCCGTGCAACCTGTTGAAACAGTTGTGATTTCTTTTTCCGCGCTACCGTCAACGTAGTACCAAATCCATTTTGAAACAGCACCGGCAAAGTTTCCGTCAGAAGTTTTTGCAGTCGCAGTGATTGTGCTTCCAACTTTTGCTTTTCCGCCTTCGTCCAAGCCTGTGATTGCAACTTCTGTAATATCAGCGGCATCCTCATCTTTTATGAAAACCGCACAGAAAGTCTTATTTCCGACAGTTTTCTTTGGGATTCCTGTGATTGCCGAAGTATTAATGAACGCATCGCCAGTAACACTTGTCGAATCTGAAGAAATATCAACCCATTTGATGAATTTGTAGCCGGTCATTGTCGGGGCGGTGAGACTAACTTCATTTCGTCTTGTGAACTGAGTCGGGTTAGGGTTTGAGGTTAATGACGAACCTCCAAGGATAGAGCTTTCACCAAGCACACCAGCCGTGTAAGTAATGCTATAAATACTGTCAACATCGCTGATAGAAATAGAAGCTTTTGCACCAAGCGAGTTGATGTTTACGGCTTCGAGCCACGTTCCCAAAAGAGCCTCTTTGTTTGTGTCGCCATAAAAATCAATCTGCGCGATATAAACACCGGCTGGAACACTTGATACCGAATATGTATAAGTTGGGGTAGAGTTTGTTACATTGTAAGAAGCAATCGGAAATCCTGCCGAGCTTCTATCAGAGGATTTCAACAGAGTTCCGGTGATTGCTTGAACCTGAGTGCTGGCCGCATCTTTTAGTTCAATAGCAATTTCGAGCGTTCCCGTGCCCGCACCAGTACCGACATTTACATCTTGAAGAAGAAGTTTGAATTGAAGAGAGTTTTCGCCAGAGCCGATTGTCTTTGTAAGTGTGCCTTCATAACTTGCAAGCTCAACCTCACCTTCTTTCACTTTGCCTGTCAGAGTGAAGTTCCATTCACCAGCAGAAATTGCAAGGGAATCTGAGGTCATTTTCTCATATGCAGAAGTTGTTCCGTCCTTCGCCCAGGTTTTATCGATTGAATTAATAACCGCCCCGGAAGTCGATCTAGTTCCTGTCAAATGATACTCAGTGATTTTAGAAGTATCCATTTCCGGGAAAGCCGTTCGTGCTTTTTCATCAACAACAGACACGACAATTGTAGGCACAGAGACAGTATTCTTTTCTTCATTGCTGGACTCCTCGCCAAAATTGTTACAAGAAGTCACAAGCAGAGAAAGCATCAACGGTACACCAAGTAAAAATCTATTTATTCTTGCTTTCATAATTCACCTCCTCTAGTTGCCGCTTCCGATTTTGACGGAATATATCGCAGAAAGCGTGTTCGATTCACGACTTGCCCAAAGAATCACCTGATAAACACCAGCTGGTGCACTGTCTTTGAATGTAAGGCTTGTTTTGTCTGACGAAACAGTTGCAATCGCATTTTCATCAGTAAGTTCTTCACCCGGGATTTCCCAATCAGAGATTGTTACGCCTGTTGGTACATTTGCAGTGAGAGTTTTACCAGAAGCCGTTAGCGTAACATCATTGTTGTCGAAAGTTATGGCAGGAGTTTGAGCAGCAACGTCCTTGATTACAACGCTGCGAGTTCCAACGTAATCAGTCAAACTTCCTGCCAAGTCAGCAGAAGCGGCCGAAGCAAGGATTGTGCCAGCAGTACCCCCATATGATTTTATTCGCAAATACAAGTGGTCTGGTTTTTGAATCTCTGTTCCTGTAGCAGCATCCGTCCAACCAGAATTTTCTGTTGGAGCTGTAGCTGCCGTTGAATACTGAAGGTGTGCATTTGCGGCTGTATCCGTGA
This sequence comes from Treponema ruminis, assembly GCF_014201975.1. Taxonomy (NCBI): domain Bacteria; kingdom Pseudomonadati; phylum Spirochaetota; class Spirochaetia; order Treponematales; family Treponemataceae; genus Treponema; species Treponema ruminis. The sequence continues at coordinate 15,390 of NZ_JACHFQ010000010.1, forward strand.
ATTTCAAATATCCGAGAGGAATGTCACCCTGACTTGTGCTCAAATAAGTTTCGACTCCAGACGGAACAGGCGACATAACGCTGATTGAAACCGAAAGACTCAAATCATTGTAGCCAGCACGACTTGCCTTTACGGAAACTGAACTTGCTCCGCTTGGAACTGTCGTATTTTCAAATGAAAGACTTGCCGATACGGAAGTTCCTGCCTGATTAGTGTATGTAAGTCCGCCAAGTTTGGTTGCATCAAGAGTGCCACCGAGAACAGCTGTAACAGAATATGTGAGCGTTCCACTTGAAGTGAGAGTGCCTTTTTCAACCGTGCCAGAAGTTGAATTAGAGACAGGATAATTCTTACCGTTCGGATGAGCCTGATTAACCTCAACCTTCAAATTCTTTCCGATTGCATCGGTAGTTCCGATTGTGTAAGAAGAACCCGTTGCACCAGAAATCTCCGTCCAGGTGTCGCCAGAGCCGTAGAACCACTTATAAGAAAGTGTTCCGTCAACTGAAACATCGTGAGTATGATTAACTTCTGTATACGAGACTGTTGCAGTAATAGTGTTGCCGAATTTGAGTGCTGTATCACCGAATGAAACGCCATTGATTATGACGAGAGTTCCTTGGTTTTCAGCAGCAATAGTAACTTGTGCTGGTTCTGACTTTTCAACAAATCCGACTTTGTTGCCAGTATCATCTGCTGTTCCTGCAATTTCTTTTACGCGAACCCAAAGTGCGCCAGGTTGTGTAAAGGCGGTTGTTGTTATATTGCTCCAGGTTGAATCTGTACCAGGTGCAGTTTCAACACCTCCTGGCGTTGTGTATTCAAGTGTTGGGTTTTCAGCAGTAAATGCGATACTTCCCTTTGGAATATTAGGTTTGTCTGTGCTGAGCAAGCCACTTGTTGAAGGTGGATTTGCCTTTACAGTTACGAAGATTGCATTAGAAAGCTCTTTGTTATCGTAACCGTCCGCAGAAGCAATCAAGTTCATGTAACCAGAAGTTGACGGTGCTTTTGCGCCAGTAGCAAAATTGAGATTTACAGTGATTTGATTTCCAGCCTGGTCAGTCAATGTAGCAGTCTGGTTTGTAAGCGACAAATCATCATCAATGAGAACAGAAGTTCCGTCATTGTATTTGAGCGAATCAGAAATAGTGCCGCTCAAAGTTCCAGTTGTTACTGTGACAGAACTTGTAGGTTCAACTGTTCGCGGTATTTCTGATACAGAATAAAGCCCTGTGGATTCTTCTGTGACTGTGTACTTTTGAGTAACTTTAACGGAAATCTTATTGTTTCCTTCTCCGTTTGTCACATCATCTTTTGTAAGCACGTACTCTTTGCTTGTCGCACCAGAGATCTCTTCATTTCCGCGATACCACTCATAAGAAACACTTCCTTCAAAAGTTTCAGTGCCAGCTTTAAGATTCGCAGTCAGTTTGTCACCGACCTTTGCCGAGCCACCAGTGCTGTCAGTAATTTCTACCGATGTAAGCTCTGGCATTTCCTTCTTGCTGATGAACTTTGGAGTGAGTGAAAGATTTTCTGCTTTTGTTCCGTTATCGATTTTGGTGATTTTCGTTCCGTCCGAATACCATCCCAAAAAAAGATTATCCACAGCAACAGCCACTGGAAGAGTGATATTGCTGAATCGGGAATAAGTTCCATATGAAGTCGCAGTGTCAGGCAGATTCCAAGAAATTTCATTGGCTTCATTTACATAGTCTTTTCCTTTCTCTGCATAAGTAATCTCATAAACCTTATTCTTGCTGTCTTTTGCATCAATTTCTTCTATATTTCTGCTCGTTCCGCCTTTTACAATCGTTGCATACTGAACGTTGTAGCCAGTCTGAACGCCATTCGCATCGTAGAATTTGAGAAGAATCTTGTAATAGCCCACATCAAGGTCAGCCCATTCGATTTTTGTTCCGGCTTCGCCCGCTGTAAAAGAAATGGCATTACTGCCCGTTTTGTTATCTGCCGTTTGCTCTACAAAAACTGAATCATCTCTCTTGTAAACAATCGCCTCAATCTTTTTCAACGAATTACCAGAATCTTTTACTGTGAGAGAAAGATTGCCTTTGCCAGTAATAGCTGGATCAAGTTCGGCGAGCGAAAGCTTGAATCTGATTTCATTTGCCCCAAAGTGCATTTCAATTGAATGCAAAATGTTACCTTCAGCATCAATCGTAGAGCCAGAATAGCAACCACTTCCTTCCTCAGAATCAAAATATGCTTTAAGCGTAAAACTATAAGAAGTTCCCTGTTCAACCATGATACTGTTATCAGCGGTCATCAGTTCGTATGCAGTTTTTCCACCTTCCGTTGTCTCGCTTTCCCATGATTCTGTTAGTGCACTTTCACTCCCCTTCTGATATATGAGTTTGAATTTCTTAACCTCTTCGGTTTTCTCAAAAGAAGGAAGTGCAGTTCTTGCATTTTCATCCAGAGAAATTCTAATTGTTGCAACCTCGTCTTCTTTTGAATCAGAACCGAAAAAGTCCGAGCAAGAAGAAAACAGAAGGGCAAAAGCCGTGATTATTACTAAGAAATATTTATTCAGTTTGTTTTTCATAGCCGTTTCTCCTCTCTCTTAGTTTGTTCCCACAGTGATGTACACCGTCGAAGAATAAGTTATCGAATCCTTTGAAGCCGTAACAACAATTCCATAAACGCCCGGAAGAGCATTGTCAGCAATTGTTACAGTTGCCGAGCTGCCATTTGCACCTATCGTGAGCGGATTGTTTGTATAGCCAAAGATTTCGGCTTCCGTCTTCCATTCAAAAACTGCGCCTTCAGGAGCATTCTCAACGGTGAGCGTGATTGACTTTCCTGTTCCACTCTGAGTGATTTCTGTTCCACTCTGAGTGATTTTGATGTCACTTTGAGACTCAAACTTAACGCTGACAATCTTAAGCGCATTCTTTTTACCGACGTTTTCTGAAGCTACAGAAATCGCATTGGAATAAATCACAGAAGGTTCGATATAACCGACAGGATTTTCCTTTCCGTCTGCCTCGCCAGCAGCACCAGCTCTTCGGATAAAGATTTTTTCACCGCCAGCAAACTCATTTTCACCATTTTTAAACTCAGCGTCAGTGAGTTTGTTCCAGCTTGCACCACTAGCAGGAGCCGTTGCACTTGAATCAGTTACCGTGTATTCCAGTCCTTCTGTGACAGGAGAAGTGAATTTTACATATCCGCCAGTAATTGTTGGATTTGGAGTCTCTTCCACAAGCGTTGGAATCTCTGTGCTTTCCACAGGAGGTCGCTTCACATAAACGAAAAGCGGACTTGCTTCTTCGCCAGTTCCACCAAGACTAATTTCAACATCCCCGTAGCCTTTTGCAGTCACTTTGATTTTGACAGGAACATAATCTGAAGAATTTGGAGCAGTCTGATTTTCAACAAGAGAAACGGCAACAGAAACCGTAACATCGTTTTCTTCACTGTCTTTTACCGTTCCGCTTGCAGGACTTACAGAAACTTTTGTGTTATACAAAGTTGAACCGATTATCGCAGGAAAATTGTGAGATTCGGCTGTGTTTCCATCGTAGAGAATAGTGAGGGTTTTAATCAGTTCTTTTATTTCCTCTTCTTTCAAACTTCCCTTTGCAACATCCTTTGTTTCCGAAGAAACCGGATTATTGTCAGTCTTAACGACATTGATTTTCTTTGCCTCATCTTTCTGTACCGTGTATTTCTGAATAACTTCCACACGGATTTTTTGACCGTTATCTTCTGCATCTTCTTGGGCAAGCTGGTATTCAGATTCCGTAGCACCAGCGATTAAAGTCCATTCTGAATCAGAAATAGTGCCGTCGTCGTCAGAATCTTTTCCTCGGTACCATTTGTAAGATGCAACTTCACCTGTAAATTTGTCATTTTCGGTGGTCTCACCTTCTTTTGTATATGGCACGGCTTTTACTTTCTTTCCGACTTTGACATCGCCCTCGATTTTTACGCTCTTGATTGGAGTAACATCAGCAAGGCTCATGTATTTTGCGTAGAATTTCTGCGCGCCCACTGTGTTCTCAGGGATTTCTGTAATTGCTGTGGCTGTATATCCCTGGGCATCCGCATTGGTTGCGAACCAGCCGCAGAATTCGTATCCTTCTTTTGAAACAGCCGGTGATTCAATATTTGGAAGAACGACTTTTGTATGGCGGGTGTATTTTTCCGTTGTTGAAGTCTCGCCGTAGTGGTAAGTGATTGTATAAGTGCTGTCGAGGCTTTTCAATTCCACGCTTGAAGAACTTGTTTTGCCTGGAACGACAATCGCATATTCCGGGCAAGTTCCCAAAAGCAATCCGTTTTCATCATAAAAATTGAACACAACCTTGTAGCTTCCAGCGTCGAGATTTTCAAAACTTGCCGAGCCTCCTGTAATTGGCGATTCGTTTTGTACAAGAGTGCCAGTCTCGTCATTTTTGTATAAAGCGGCTTTTACAACGCTAAGTTCGCCCGGAGGTGTAACGCTTATGCCTACTGAGAGATTGCCTTTTCCGCTTTCAGGAATCGTAATCAAATCAATTTTGAACTCAATATCGTTTGCTCCAAGCGAAAGAGTTTTTGTGACAAAGCCTTCGTAAGCAGTGCCGCTCGCTTCCGTTGCCTTTAAGCGGAAAGTCCACTCGCCCACTTCAATTTGAATTTTCGCGTCCTTCATCAAATCATAGGCTGTCTTGTTTGCCGTTGCATCAGATTCCCATGATTTAATAGAAGATTCTGCGCCAGTGCCAAACTTTCCAAAAAGCTCAAATTTATTGAATTCAGAAAGTTCGTAAGAAGGAAGGGCTGTTCGTACCACTTCATTTTTTACGCTGAGAGAAATATATGCTTTGTTGTCGATGGAATTTTCGGAATCACCCGAACTTCCATTCATATTGCTGCAGGAGAATGCAAGCAAAGCAACAAGTGCGGTCATAAAAGCAAAGCAGCTTGTAGTTATCTTTCTTTTCATACCCTACTTCTCCTTATTCCTTAGTTACAGTGATGCTTGTGTTGTAATCAATACCGTTCTTCTTGCCCACGACAGTGATTGTGTAGCTACCCGTTTTCATGTCGTTCTTAGACAATTTAAGAGTGCCACCCGAAGCCGTAGCCCATGTGGTAGAAGAAGTGAGTGATTTTCCGTCAATCTTCCATTCGTAAGATGAATATCCGTCTGCCGCCGTGAGAACTATATTTGAGTCAGGCTCAGCCTCTTTAACTTCAATATCACCGCCCAAACTGACTTTTACTGTAATCACAGGTTTCTGACCGATGTTATCACTATAAGCGACTTCAACAGCGTCAGAAGGTGCGATATATCCAGGCTGGCCGGAAGTTCCCTGCTCTTTAGAACGTACAAGAAGTTTGTTCGGAGATTCAGGAGCATCGAATTCTTCATTTGTAAGCGTTTTCCATGTAGTTCCGCCGTCTGTTGAATATTCAAATTTGCCTGTCTGTGCTTCGGTTGGCTCGAATTTGAGGCAGCCGCCGCTGATGTTGCCTTTATCCGTGCTCAGTACAGGAATTTCGCTTTCCTGCGGCTCTTTTGCCTTAACAGGAACGTAAACGCTTGCTTCATAAGGCTCAAATCCTTCTTTGCTGATTGTTATAGCCACATTTGAAGATTCCGTGATTGCCTTATCTTCTTTGAATGTGACCGTGAATCCGCTTTCTGAATCAGGTGAGCTTCCGTCTGCATATTTGAGCAAGACTTTTGATGCAAGAGGTTTGTCGCCAGAAAGAGCGCCGCCGTCATATTCAGTCGTGAGATCATCCAAAGTGAAGGTTCCTTTCTGCTCCTTTACAGAAATTGTTACAGGATTTGACGGAGCAAGATAACCTTCCCCGCCTTCTGTGCCCTGGGCTGCCGCACGCACGAGAATTGAGTCGCCGTCAACTGTAATTGCCTCATCTGTAAGTGGCTTCCAAGTTTCGCCGCCATCTGTTGAATATTCGTACTTGCCTGTCTGTTCATCCGTGACTTTGAACTGAACTTTTCCCTCCTGGACTTTTGACTTGTCCTCTGCAAACGAAGGAATTTCGGCCTCTGTCGGAGTTTTTACTTTTACAGCAACAATCTTTTCTGTGCGAGGAGAATCTTTTACTGTTAAATCTTGCGACTTTGGATTTGTATAAGTGACTTTAACATAAAGGATTTTGCCGACTTCGTTTTCGCCCGGAGTGAAGTCTTTTCCGGTAGCTCCTTCGATTGGGCTTCCTTCGCTAGTAGCGTCATCTGCCGCATACCACTGATATTCAATCAGAGAGCTATCCGTGAGGTCACTTTCATCTTCGCCAATGACTTTTACAGAAAGAACTTCATCTTCTTTTGAAGCACCATTCAGCGTAATGCCGTCTTCTTTGATTTCAACGACCTTTTCTCCTTTATTTTCAGATGAGAAAGAAATTTCTTTTGCATCACTTGGAGCAATATAGCCGTCTTTGCCCTCTTCGCCCACAGCTTTTGTCCTTACGAGGATTTTATCAGTTTCGTTTGCCGGAGGAGCGAAAGAATTTGTGCTCAAATCAGTCCATGTTTTGCCGCCGTCAGTTGAATATTCAGCACCATCAGGAATCGGCTCTGCAAATGCAATGTCTCCATGATGAAGATTTTCAATATCCGTGCTGAGTTTTGGTTCTGGGCTCAAAGCACCAGCTTTAACCGTGACATAGAGCGTTATCAGTTCTGGCTCATAGCCTTGTGCCTCAATCTTGACCGTGAGGGTCTTTGAAGAATCCAAAGTATCTGAAGAAATTTCTTTGCCCTCAGAGTTCACGAATGTGACTTTTTCTGGAGTGATTTCGTTTCCGCTCTGATCTTTGAGAGTGCCTGAGCTTAATTTTGCGCTCTCGACAGTTAAAGAATCAGACCCCTTTGTGAAAATCAATTTTCCGTCTTTTGGACTTGCTTTTCCGTCCGCAACTGAGAACTCTTTTCCATCATAGCTTATCGTGAAATCCTTGCTGGCAAGGCTTCCCTTTTCAACCTTCTCGGAAGTTCCATCTTTTGTTTTGGTCTTGCCCTTGTCATCCTGACTTGCAACGGCCTTTAAGACTTTGCCGACATCTTCTGGAGTGACTTTGTAAGTGTTTTGAGTTGCGCCCTCAATTGCTTCGTTATCTCTGTACCATTGCCATTTAACAGAATCAGAAATATCAACATTCTTTGAGGAAATTGCCTTTGCCGTGATTGTAGTGCCAGTTTTTGCCTGACCAGACAGCGTGACTTCATTTAGTTTTTCTGCAGCAACGCTTCCGCCCTTTGTGCTTACATCAAGGGTTGAATCTTCGACCTGTTTTGCAGTTTCTGCGGTGTCAGTAAGTTCACCTACTTTGATAGTGTAATTACCCGGTGGAAGGACTGTATCATAAATTCCGTCACCATCTTCATCATTCAACTCGTAGACTACAGTTTTTTCAGTTTCGTCTTCTTTTACGGTAGTCTCGGCGAAAACCTTCTTGTCCTTTTGGGCAGTGACGCTTGCAGGGAAAAGGTTTGGCTCAACTTCAACAGATGCATTTCCAGATGTATCTTTTACAGGATTGCCGTTTTCATCTTTTTGGTAAGTTCCATCTTCATTTTTAACAAATATTTCCGGTTCACTCAGCTTGTCTTTTGCAACATAAACCGCCTCCGTGTAATATCCGACAGCGATATCATTTTTATCATAAAGGACAAAGCGTGCATAAACGAGGCTGCCACTCGGAACTTCATTATCTTCAAAAACCAGAGAATAAAATCCATCATCGCCCTTTGTTATTTCTGAACCTTCAAAAGTCACTAATTCTTTTCCATCAACAAGCTCACCACCTGTTGCGCTTGTGTAAAGTCCGCAGGTTACTTTTGCAACGCCACTTGCAGCATATTTGAGAGGAATCCGCACACTTCCGAAACCGATAGTGCTTGCTCTGAGAGGCATGGTGACTGTAGCGGTAGCAGAGTTTGCAAGGTCAATTTCTTCACTTTCGCCTTCAAAGACAGATTCCTCCTCGGGCTCGCCACTTTCGTTTATCGCATAGGCAAGAATATAGAAAATCCATTTTGAACGGGTCATTGCAAATTTCTGGCTGCTCAAATCATCTACATTAAGATTTTGTGCCAGAGATTTTTCTGCCCCTGATTTTGAATTTTTTGCCTTAATCTCATAAAGATACTGAGTAAAATCAATGCTTGGCAAAGCCGTTCTTGAATTTGCAGCGAATTTTGAGGTGATTCTGAAAGAAACACTTGCTTCTGATGAAGAAATGTTTTCATCTCCAGAATCGCCTTGAACTATATCCGAACATGAAGCAAAAAGCAGAGCCAACACAAAAATCAATATGCTGAATCCCGCTGATAAAAATCTGATTCGATTTTTCATAAAAGCTCCTCCTTACTCACTCTCTGATGAATCTGCTGGTTCTATTGTTATTTTGCAATCAGAACTGTAAGAAACGCCATTAACCGTTCCCACCACAAGCAAAGTATAATTTTTTCCAACCAAAAGTTTTTCCGTGTCAAGAACACAGCTTGCGCCGTTTTTGCTTTTGAACACATCTGAATCTTCCTTTCCGTCCATCGACCATGAATATACAACGCCTTCATCACCCAGGCCTGTTGCAGTGGCTGTGGAACTTTCTGAGTCATAGCCGAGAAGCAGAGTCTTGAATTCAACCTCGACCTCAACATCAACATCGATGGTAGGCTCCGGAGCAGAAGGAGCTATCAAATCTTCAATATGACTGCTGCATGCCGCAAAAATCAGGGCCGCAGCCATTGTGTATGGTAAAAATCTTTTCATATTCAGCTCCTTACTTCCTGATTATGAATTCGATGCGGCGGTTCTTCCACCAGTTCGCACGATCTTTGCGTGATGCAATCGGATTTGCACCGCCTTTTCCTGTAGCCGAAAGTGACTCCTGATTTATTCCACGAGCTGCAAGTTCTTTTACGATAAAGTCTGCACGCTCCTGGCTCAAAGGAATAAGTTCTTCCGTATCTTCTTTTGCAGTTCCGCTGATGTTGTTTGCATAGCCTTCAACCACGACATTTGAGCCCGGATGTGCTGTAATCTGCTCCGCAACTTCGTCAAGAGTCTCGGCATTGGCCTTAAGCTGCTCAGAATTCAAGCCATCGAATGAAGCGCCGCCACCAGCAAAGTAAATTGTATTGACGACGATTTTCCATTCATGCTCTGGAACAATTACCTGCAAAAGCAAGCCTGTGTGAACTTCAGTGCTTGTCTCAGCATTTTTTGCACCGCTTCGAGTTCGGTCATGTCGAGATGGAATTACGGTGAGTTTTGACTTGTAAACGTTTCGTGAATAAACGGCTTCGCCCCTGTCGCTCAAACCGTCCCATTCAATTGATTCCGGCAGGGCGCCCTTTCCTTTGAACGTTCGGAATGGATTTCCCTGCGGATCATCAATTGCGAGAATCCAGCTTTCAGGAGCTTCTTCTACATAATTAATACTTGGCTGGAAGGTAACGCTGTCATGCTGACCGTCTCCGTCCGGCGTAAAGTTTGTGCCGCCAATAACAGCAAGAACGGCTTCTGGTGCAGGCCATGCGGCAATTTCTGCCTTGCGGGCTTCTTCGGCGGCAACACGTGCAGCTTCTTCCTCAGCCCTTTTGCGCTCTTCTTCTGCAATTCGGGCAGCCTCTTCTTCGGCAGCCTTTCGGGCTTCTTCGGCCTTTCGCAATTCTTCTTCGGCAGCACGGCGAGATTCTTCATCTGCGGCCTCTGCGATTGCCTTGCGTCGGGCTTCTTCTTCTTCACGCAAACGCTTTGCCTCGGCTTCCTGACGTTCGATTTCAAGCCTTTTCTGCTCAGCGAGTGCAGCATCTTTCTTTTCTTTGCTTTCTTTAAGCTTTTTCGTTATGAAATTCTGGATGTGATAAACAAAACCAAGCCTTACGCCAATCTGAGTTACCATGTGAGAGCTTGCTTCCGGAGTTATCGTAAAAAGAGGACTTGCTTCGATTTCAAGATCCGGGACAGCCTTTGGGATAAAGCGGAATGCCGGTGCAAGACCAATCACAGAACCAAGATAAGTTCCGCTGGCTTTTGCTCCGTTCTGAGCTTCCGTGCTGAAAAGCGATGCTCCCAGGCTGAGTTCCGGCTGAAAGGCAAACCAGGCTCCCTTTACAGAAAATGGAACCCTGAGCCAGAGACCGCCAGAAAAACGCATTTCCGTTTCACTTTTAAGCGTGCTGCCTGATTTTGGGGAAACGACAAGGAAATCAGCCCTCGCCGAAATGCCCAAATCAAGATTATTCGGTAATACAAGTGGGAGTGTATATTCCGCATCTACTTCACCACCAAAATTGCATGTGGCATAATCTGAATATTCACCCAATGCCCATTGATTGATGAAACTGGCACCCAAAGCAAAACCTTCGTAGCGGGGAACGTCATCCGTAAAGAATTCAATCGACTTCTCAGCCGCAAGCGGTATGCTTAAAGAAAAAAGTGCCACCAGGGTAAGAAAAATTTTTTTCATAGGAAACTCCTAATTTTTGCAGTGAAATGATTAAAATCAGAAAGATTCAATAAAGCCACCACAATGTATAAAAAGACCTCAATGAATTGCGAAAATACACAACATTGCGGTTAGATGCGAGAAGAATAAATTAAGGAAGATTTTGAATAATTAGCTTTGTGCATAAACTAAGTTTAACACAATTTTAGGATAAATCAAGCCAAATTTAAGAAGAATTTAATAGTTAGTTAATTATATTTTAATAAAGGAAGCACAGCCCCGGCCTTACACCTTGAATTTGCTCACAGCCTCACCAAGAGACTCGATGCTGTGCGTATTTTTGTGAGTCATGTCGTTGACTTCGTTTATCGAGCGGTTGATTGACTCGATTCCGATTGACATTTCATCCATGCTTGCCGTGATTTCTTCTGTGAGGCGCATGAGATTGTCCATTTTGACGTTCGCATCACGGGTCGCATCTTCCATTGCATCGCTGGAACCCTTTACGCTCGCCGTTACATCCTGAATCTGCTTGATTGCCTCAAGAATCTGCTCGCCACCTTCGGACTGCTCGTGCATTGCGTTCATAATCGTGAGTTCCTGCCGTGCGACAGTCTGAGTCAAATCATAAATCTCGTTGAACTGATTCTGCAGCTGCTCAGAAGAATCTGTGACTTCTTTGACGCTTGCAAGGACAACTTTGAGGTTGCTCGTGATGTTTTTGCCCTGCTTGTTTGAATCTTCTGCAAGCTTACGGATTTCATCGGCAACGACAGAGAAGCCTCTGCCACTCTCGCCCGCATGAGCCGCCTCAATTGCCGCATTCATAGCAAGCATGTTTGTCTGGCTCGCGATTGCCTGAATGATTTTACTTGCTTCAAGAAGGGTGCCCGACTGTTCCTGAATCTTTTTGATTGACTCGACCGAATTGGCTATGCTGACTTTTCCAGATTCAGAAGAATTTTCGAGAGACTTGATTGTGACGCCGTTCTTTTCGAGAATTCCAGTGACAGAACGGATATTTGCGACCATTTCTTCGATTGCCGAAGAAGATTCGACAACGCTTGAACTCTGGCTTTGGATATTTGAAACCAAATCGTTCACGCTGCTGTTGATTGAGCCGAGCGCGTCCTTTGCCTCGTGAACATTCCGCCCCTGCTGCTGAACCTGCTTGTTAACTGAATCGATGTTGGCCGTGATTTCGTTTGCACTTGCCGCCGTGTCATTCATGCTGTCACCAAGAGTTGCGCCTTGTTCAGTAAGGTGCGTCGCCGCATCTTTGACCTGCGCAATGGAATTCTGAATCTTTTCAATAGTGAGATTGAAGAATTTGTACATTTTTCCAAGCTCGTTGTCGGTCTTAACCTCCATGCGGACAGTCAAATCACCGTCTCCCTGCGCGATATTCTGCATTGCAGAGACACCTTTGTTCATTTCTTTGACAACGCCCTGAATAATCAGGAAGAGAACAAAAAGAATTACAAGAGCGGTGAGGACAAAGGCAACAGTCGAAATGAAGAAAACAGCCTTTGCTGCCGCCGTGATTTCTGATTCTTTCGCATTAAGACCAAGGAACCAGACTTCTTTTGCATCTTCAACTTTAAATGGCTGATAATATTTGTAGACACTCTCGCCTTTTTCTTTGACAGTCATGCCAAAAGGCTGGAGAGAAGATTTGCTAGACTGAAAAAGCGGGCCAGTCGAAGAATCAGTATAAGCCGCAAGATTCTGACCTTCGTTCTCCGAGTCATAATCAACCGCAAGAAGCCCGGAATCGGAAATTAGCGAGAGATAGCCGGAATCATAGACTTTGACCTGCTTAAGAAGAGAAGAAAGAGTGTCGAGCGACATATCAAGGCCGATTACACCGATTGGCCTGCCGTCTTTGCCGTGAATCGGGAACGCGACGCCACAAACCCAGATAGTTTTGCCACCAATTTCATAAGGATTCGGGTCAATAAGAATACCTGTGGGACTTTTAAGCGGATTTACATACCAAAAGCCATTTTCGTAATCAGTGAGCGGTGTACATTCAATCGTAGAGCCAACTTTAGTCCAATAAGGAATAAAACGGCCTGTGGAATCGTGATTTTCAGTGTTCGCATACTGAGAATCAAGGCCGTCCAATGCGTTCGGCTCGTAAACTACCCAGGTATCAACAAAATTTTCGTTGGCGATTAGAGCCTGTTTTAAAATAGCGTTCACAAAATCACGCCGCTGGGCAGGAGGAACATTTTCTACCTGCTCAACGACAGTTTTGAGCGCGCTGCAAGTGGCATATTCATGTGCAATAATCGCCTTTGTTGTTTCGGAATAGTAAGAAGCCATTTCATGCAGATAACTGTCGGAAATATTGCGGAAACGACTGGAAACATTGCGCAAAATGAATACAGAGCAAAGTGCAAGGAGCACAAGCAGGAAAAGGCCGATTGTAAGAACAAGCTGCGTACGGATACTTTTGAAGCCACAACTGGCTTTGGTCTTTTGTGTCATAGAAACTCCTGTAAAAACTCTGCGCCAGAAGACTTGCAAAAACATGCCCGCCCTGCCAGGTTTTGCTAAGGTGATTATATGACTATTTTAACCTAGTTTTAATAAAAAGCCAAATTTATTTAAAGGTATTTTTAATTTTTTTACACAATAACGCCTTTTGTGCTTGGAACTTCACCGTTTCGCCGAGGATCAATTTCGACCGCACTTCGGATTGCACGGGCAGCAGCCTTAAAAAGACCTTCCATTTTGTGATGGTCGCTTCTGCCGCGGAGAGTGTCCAGATGAAGGTTGCATTTTGCCGCCTGAACAAAGCCGTTCCAGAAATCGTCAAAGCAATCGGTCTGGAAGGTCCCCTGCTTTCCGTCCTGAACGCTCACCAGCGGGATATTTGAAAGATCTGCATTGCAGACAAGGAAAGGACGTCCGCCAAAATCAACGGCAGCGCGAAGGAGAGATTCATCCATGGGATAAAGGAAGGAGCCGCTTCGGAAAATACCGGCACAGTCACCGAGAGCTTTAGCAAAACACTGACCCAAAACGATGCCGGTGTCTTCAATTGTGTGGTGCTGGTCAACGTTCAAATCGCCCTTGATGGAGCCGGAAAGGTCAAAAAGTCCGTGCTTACAGAAAGACTTGAGCAGGTGGTCAAAAAAGCCGATCGGATTCTCCACGCTACACTTTCCAGTGCCATCAAGATTAAGAGTAAGCGAAATCTGAGTCTCGCCAGTAATTCGTTCGATTGTAGCTGTTCTCACAATAAACTCCTTTGGGGGGCGTTGCGGGGAACTCCCCGCAGAAGGGGTAGCGACCAACGAAGTGGGCGCGCAGGGGAAGGCTTTCCCCTATCTTACAACTTTTCGCAATGCATATTCCAAAATGTCCGTTGCGCCCAGAGACTGCAATTTTGGAAGCAGGGTTGGGACTTCGCTCTTTTTGACTGCGATTTTTACTGCATAGCCGTCATCGCCGAAAAGAGGGCTGACTGTCGGGCTTTTCATTGACGGAAGTGCCTTGATAAGACCGTCGAACTTGTCCTTTGCAACGTTCATTTCGAGCATTACACGGCCGCGTGCGTTCAAAACAGACTCGAAGAGCATTTTGAGCTCCATGATTTTCTGTTTTTTTGCAGGGTCTTTGAGGGCTTCTTTTGAAGCGTACATGCGTGTTGAAGAAGTCATGAGGGTGTCGACGATTTTGAGGTTGTTTGCACGCAGGCTTGAACCTGTCGATGTGTTGTCAATCAAAACCTGTGCGAGTGAGTCTTCGTTGTCCTGAACGAAACCTTCGCTTGTGCCCCATGTGCGGAAGATTTTTCCGTCAATCTTCTTTTCTTCGACCCATTTTTTGCTGAGGGTCTGATATTCTGTGGCGATTGTGACCGGCTTTTTGATGAGGGCGTCGAAATCAACTGTGTTAGGGATTGCGGCTACGATGCGAACCGGGTCAAAGCCCAAGTCCATAATTTCCTCGACTTCGTCCTGAACGCCGTTTTCGTAAACCCAGTCTTTGCCAGAGAAGCCGACATCAGCTTTGTTTGAAGCCAGAAGTGCGCTTGCAATCTGTGGTTTTACGACCTGGAAAGCCAAATCGTCCTGATTTGTCGAAGGGAAATAAGTGCGCTCAGCGAGTTTGAGGGAAATACCGACATCGCTCAAAAGTTCGTAAACTGATTCGTAAATTCTGCCTTTTGCCAATAATACTCTGAGTTTATCCATAATAAATTCCTTTCTTATATAATATTTTTAAAATTATACAAAATTTTCGGAAAGAATACAATTTCTATTTAGAGAAACTAAAAAAGGGAAAACGCAACCCAAAGGTTTCTTTTTCCCTTTCAATCTCTTTTTTTTCCTTGACAATTCAGACTTTATTTCTTAAAATAAATTTATTATGTGGAAAACACCAGTTTTATTGCTCGAAAAATGCTATTTCTCAACCCTTCGATAGGGGTAGTGGGCCTTTTTCAGAAAACTGTGGTTTTAGAAGTCCTTTTTTCTAAAATCCAATTACATTAACATCCTCACTCTCCCCTTTTTCACGTTTTATTTTTCAAATTTCATTCTTACGAAAAAGGTGGCATATTATGTTAAACATAAAAAAACAAATCGGTCGTTTATACTCGTCTGCAATTTTAGGACAGCTTTCACTTTCGGGAGCCTGGGTCGCGATTCTTGCTTCCCGCGGATTTTCCCTCGCTCAGATTGGCTTTGCGGAAACTATCTTCCATATAGTAAGCCTTATGTTTGAGATTCCGTCGGGAGTTCTGGCGGATGTTTTCGGGCGCAAAAAGACTCTGGTCATTTCCTGCATCATGCGCATGGCCGGAGATATCGTCATGATATTCTCCAACAATTTTGCCATGGTCTGCATTTCGATTGGACTTCACGCCCTCTGCTACAATTTTGCTTCCGGTTCCGGCGACGCCCTTGCCTACGATTCCCTAAAATCTGTGGGGCAGGAAAAAGGCTTTGAAAAATATGCTTCGAATCAGCTCATCATTTACCGCACCTGTGAAGGTCTTTCGACTTTGACAGCCGGTTTTGCCCTGGTTCTCGGCTACAAAATCGCGTATTCAACAGGCGTTTTTGCTTCCTTAATTCAGCTTTTTCTGCTTGCAGGTCTTGTTGAAGTAAGGCTTGAAGAAGCCCCAAAGGAATTCCACATCTGGAAGGAATTGAGCTCTTGCTTTAAGCAGAGTCTGCTTTTCCTAAAGGAAGCCCGAAAGGCTCTTGCGATGATGTTCATCAATTCCTTTGTCGGGGCCATGGACATTCTGCTTCTCTTCTTTTTGCAGGCCAAGCTCCCAATGGCGGGAATTCCAAAATGGGCTTTGGGTCTTGCCCTTCTCTTGCTCCAGGCAGGCGGCGTAATCGGTGCGAAAATCATTCTTTACGCAAAGAATCTCCGTTACCGTACGGTTTTCACCCTTTCCACGCTGATAATTCTTTCGGGAATTGCCCTCGAACACTCAGGCCTCTATGTGCTCATGACTCTGGGAGGATTTCTGGCTGCCCTTGCAGACGACGCCCTTCAGGTCCGCACGAATGCCCGGCTTCAGGACATGTTCCCTTCCGAGCAGAGGGCGACTTTGATTTCAGTTGAGTCCTTCACATTCTCCTGCATCATGATTGTGCTTTCGCCTCTGGCGGGACTCTTCTTCGAGCGCTGGTAATAATGCTATCTATCACAATTTCCATCAAACTGTTATAATTGTAATGATTTTAAAAATTTGGTGGGAATTATGATAGTTACAGTAATTTATGGCGGAAAATCCGGCGAACACGAAATCTCTTTGATTTCAGCAGCAGCAGTTTCACGCAACATCGATAAAAAAAATACAGTCCAGCTGATTGCAATCACAAAGGACGGAAGATGGTTCCTGCAGCCTCAGAGCGAATTCGAGCGAATCAAGGCTGATCCAAAAGCATCTTTCAAAATCATTGAGGACGATTCTCAGGAAGTCAGCGTCATTCCAGGCGGCGGAAGCAAGAGAACTTTCCGGGTCGGCGATAAAGTCATTGCAAGCGACGTAATTTTCCCGGTATTGCACGGACCTTTCGGTGAAGACGGCACTATCCAGGGTCTCTTTGAAATGGTCGACGTTCCATACGTTGGCTGTACAACTTTGGGAAGCGCAATCACTATGGACAAGGAAAAGACTAAGGTTGCACTTGAGCAGGCAGGAATTCCTGTCGTTCCTGGCATTTGTGTCCGCCGCTCTGATTTGGCTACAGCAAACGGCTACGACAAAATCCTTGAAAAAGCAGAAAAAGAGCTGGGCTTCCCTCTCTTTGTAAAGCCGTGTGCCGCAGGAAGTTCAGACGGAGCAACTCTGGCAAAAGACCTTCAGCACTTGAACGGCGCAATCATGGAAGCCTTCCTCTGGGACGACAAGATTCTGATTGAAAAGGCCGTAAATGCCCGCGAAATCGAGTGCTCGGTAACAGGAAACCCGACTGTTGATGACGGCTCTGTTGCGGCAGAAAAGCTCACAGCCTACGGACCTGGCGAAATTGCCCCGAAACACGACTTCTACGACTACGATGCAAAATACAACGACCCGGACGGAGCAGATTTATTGATTCCTGCCAAATTACCGGAAGAAAGGCTTGAGGAAGTACGCAGTCTGGCTAAAAAAGCCTTTGCAGCCCTCGACCTTGCTGGTTTAAGCCGGGTTGACTTTTTCATCGACAAGGACACGGACAAGCTTTACCTCAACGAAATCAACACGATGCCTGGCTTCACACAAATCAGCATGTTCCCGAAAATGTGCGGAGCTTTCGGTCTTGATTTCACCAGCCTCACAAATCTTTTGATTGACGAGGCAATTGCCCGCTTCAAGAAGACAAGAAATTTGCAGACTTCACGATAAATCTAAAGGAAGGAGAATTTTATGTCAGACGCACACGAACCGCTTCCACCTGTACCACACACTTACCCGCAGGGATGTTTTTTCAAATCAATCGACGACATCGAGGGAAAACATGTCACCGTCATGGGACTGGGCTTGAATGGCGGCGGTGAGGCTTCCGTGCGCTTTCTTTTGAACCACGGAGCTTATGTAATCGCAACTGACATGAAATCTGAGTCTGACTTACAGACGACCGTAGATTCAATCAACAACGACGCTTCGCTTGATAAAAGCCGGCTCACTTACCGGCTGGGCGAGCACCGCATCGAAGACTTTGAAAACGCCGACTGCGTAATCAAAAATCCGGGCGTAAAATACGACGGAAACAAATACTTGGCCGCAGCTAAGGCAATCGAATCTGACATTTCCCTCTTTTTAGCATTCAGCAAGGCTCCGATTATCGCCGTCACAGGAAGCAAAGGCAAATCTTCAACCGTAAGCGCGATTTACTACGGACTCAAGGCTTCGGGCTTCAGCGCATTTTTGGGCGGCAACATCACAGTTTCTCCGCTCACCTTCCTCGACCAGACTGACGAGACAACTCCGGTTGTTCTGGAGCTTTCAAGCTGGCAGCTGGCAGACTTGCGGGGCCGAAAACTTCTCAAGCCAAAAGTTTCAATCATCACAAAAATCATTCCTGACCACCAGAATTTCTACCACTCGATGCTGGCTTATGTAAACGACAAAAAATTGATTTACGCAGACCAGACAAAGAAAGACTTCGCGATTTTTGATTTCGACCCTGACCCGGCCGCAGACGGCGGAACTTTAATCGACAACTGGGGCGAAGTTTTTGCAAAGGAATGCAAGGCAACAATCCTCCGCTATAGCAAAAAGCAGCTCCCGGAAGGCGTTTTAGGAGTATGGCAGGACAAAAAAGGCAACGGAATCGCCCGCCTTTCAACAAAAATCCTCGACACACTTCCACAGGATTACGAAAAAACGACTGAAACAGTCCTCAAGGACTTAATCGTTCCCGGAAAGCACATGAGGGCAAACGTCTTGAACGCAGCCCTTGTCCTAAGAATCATGGGCGTTTCCCCTGAACGGATTATCGAAGTTCTGGGCCGCTGGAACGGAATCGAGCACCGCCTTGAATTCTTCCACGAGTGCAAAATCAACAAGACGACTTACCGCTTCTACAACGACTCAGCCGCAACAGTCCCGGAAGCCGCAGCCGAAGCGACACAGGCATTCGGAAAGCCGGTAATTTTCCTCACAGGCGGCACAGATAAAGGACTTGATTTAAGCCCGGTAGCCAACGGAATCTGTGACAACGGAAAGAACATAGCACCGCACGCAGTTTATTTGCTGGCAGGAAGCGCAACCGACAAAATGATTCCAGACTTTAATGCAAAAAAAATCGCATACAAGGGGCCATTCGCGTCCCTGGACGAAATGCTTGCCCAGCTCAAAAGCGACCTTGAAGCAAGCGAAAACGCAGAAAAAGTTCAGGTCGTCGTTTTCTCGCCTGGAGCCACCAGCTTCGGCATGTTCAAAAACGAGTTCGACCGCGGAAATCAGTTCAAGGCAAAGGTAAAGAAAATTTTCGCCTGACGCCATATAACTCAAATTCTGTGTTATAATCTTAAAATAAATGAAAAAGTTTCTCTCGCTGATTCTGATATTCCTAGCATCAAAATGTTTTTCTCAGTTATCGTCTGCAAGCTCCCTGCCCCAGCAGGCTTTTTCCAGCCATTCATTCTGTCCGGCTGAAATAAAGGCCTTCATGCGCTGCTACCCCGACATCGACTACACCACCACTTTCGACCTTGAACAGAACGACTGGAAAATCGACATGACGGCGGACCTCTTCTTTGAGCGCACCAAAAAGCCAAAAGGCAAAAAATCAGCAAGTCTTTACTGGGCTGGCGGCAGGCTTTTGCCAAAGGAAGAACTGGCAAACAAGGAAAATTACTGGGTTCTTCAATACAAATACGAAAACAAACTCCGTGACCCGAAAAGCTATACAAAGGAAGAAATCGAGCAGATAAAGCAGTTTGGTTCGGCAGAGAACCGCAGAAACGCGCCGGGCACTCCAATGTTCTTTTTTGACTGGCTTTATTCGGCTCAATCCCGGGTGATAATCGAAGACCACATCATCAAAACGACTTTTCTCGGAAGACCGACCCGGATTCACGAACGCGTTTATGACAAGCTCAAAATCGTCGAAAAGAAAATCCTCGAAAAAAAGAATGAGCCGGAAGTCAAAGCCTTTCTCAGCAATCTAAAGTCCGCGGACGCCTATCACTGGCGGGAAATCGTTCAGACCTCACGCAAATCTTTTCACGCCTACGGAATCGCAATCGACATCCTGCCAAAAAGACTGAACCGCAAGGCAATTTACTGGAGCTGGGAAAAGGACAAGCTGGGCGAAGACCGCTGGATGCTGGTTCCGCTCGAAAAACGCTGGATGCCGCCCAAGGAAGTCATAAAAATCTTTGAAAATGAAGGATTTATCTGGGGCGGTTACTGGGCAATTTACGATAACATGCACTTTGAGTACCACCCGGAACTTACCGGTCAGTCCGGCCAATCCTGAATCCGAATGTGTAGTAAGAATAGCAGGGCTGATAGCGCGAGCCGTAGTGGTGTCCACTGAATCCTATCTCGCAAAGCTCCCTGGCACTCGCAGAAGAGCCACCCTTGTGAATTCTGTAGTAATTTGAGTCTTTTTTTAAGCGGTCCCAGCACCATTCCCAGACATTTCCGCTCATATCGTAAAGTCCGTAGCCGTTTGCAGTTTTTGTGCCAGCTTCGTGAGACTTGTATTCGCTGTTGCCCTTGAACCAGGCAACCTGGTCGATATTGCCGCTGCCTGAATATTTGTAAGCCTGACCGCCTTTTGCCGCGAATTCCCATTCTTCCACGGTCAGAAGCCTGAATCCGTCGGCATTTAAATCCTGAACAACATCAGCTGAAATCGAGCTTCCCCCGTGCGGAGAATAATCCCAGTCGTCCGGATTTGAAGAGTCGCCCACGCTGTAGACCGGCGTTTTTCCAAGAAGCAGACTGAGCCGGTTGCAGAATACGATACAGTCGTACCAGTTGACGGTGTTTACAGGGAAGTTTCCTTCCGCATAGCTGCTGGGATTTTCGCCCATGACGATTTCGTAAACTTCGCAGGTGACTTCAGTTTTGCCGACGAAATAATTCCGCCCGGGGATTTTAATCATTTCAAAAACCGCGGAAACTTCTTCCTCTTCAACGCTTGCTGTAACCGTAAAGGATTCGGTCTGTGAAAAAAGCGGGAAAGAGAGAAAAAACAAAAATATAATGGAAAAAAGTTTATTCCTCATATTCAGCACAGGCATATGCGTTGTGATAATGAATGCTTTCCTCTGTCTCAGCTTCGACATTGAACCATTTGAAGCCCATTTGCTTTAAGCCCAGGTAGACTTCGCGCACCACGTCTTCAACAAAACGCGGATTGTCGTAAGCGTGCTCGGTAACGAACTTTTCGTCCTGGCGCTTCAAAACCGAATAAAGCGGTGTTGAGGCACAGCTTTCAATCATCGAAATCACGTCCTCAATCCAGAAGAAGTTAGTGTAAAGCACTTTGACTTTAACAAATCCCCGCTGATTGTGGGCTCCGTACTCAGAGATTGCCTTTGAGCAAGGGCAAAGAGTTGCGATTGGAACCTTGATTGAAATAAAGAAGCGGGCAACCGGGGGCGTTACGGGGGTGTCCCCCGTAGAAGGGGTAGCGGAAAACGCGCTAGCGTTTGGAGCGAGGGGAAGGCTTTCCCCCTTGAGATTGCTAATTGTAACTTCCCCTTCGTATGAACATGTGTATTCCATAAAGCCGGAGTTGCCTGAAACCGGGGCCTTTTTTTCGATAAAGTACGGGAAGCTGATTCTGCCGAAAGCCCGCTCCGCCTGAAGCTTTGTGCGGATTTCCTCAAGCATCTCAAGAAAATTGTTCATCGAAATGTCGTTGTGGTACTTGTGGAAGACTTCGATGAAGCGGCTCATGTGGGTGCCCTTGAAATTGTGGGGCAGGTTCACGAAGAGGTTGATGCTTGCCGTCGTGCTTTGAGTCTTTCGGTTTTTGTCGAGCACTTGAACAGGATAGCGGACGTTTTTAACGCCGACTTTCTGCAAGGGTACTTCGCGTGTGTCTGGTGTGGACTGGATGTCTATCATTTTTATGCGTTTGCCTTATTCTCCGCAGCTTCCAATGTGTTATACATGAGCATTGCGATTGTCATCGGGCCGACTCCGCCTGGAACCGGTGTGATGTAGCTTGCCTTTTCCTTGAGCTCGTCGAAATCGCAGTCGCCGATTAAGCGGAAGCCGCTCTTTTTTGTGCTGTCAGGGATTCGGTTTACGCCTACGTCGATGATTACGGCTCCGTCTTTTACCATGTCAGCTGTGACTGTGTGAGGGTGGCCGCTTGCAGCAATCAGAATTTCTGCCTGGCGGGTGATTTCAGCCATGTTTTTTGTGCCTGTGTGGCAGATTGTTACGGTGCAGTTTGTTTCCTTGCGGGCGAGCAAAAGTGAAACCGGCTTTCCAACGATGTTGCTTCGGCCGATTACGACTGCGTGCTTGCCGCTTGTTTCGATTCCCATGCGCTCAAGAAGGACGATGATTCCGTGCGGTGTGCAAGGGAGGAAGGCTTTTTTGCCGATTACGAGGTTGCCCACGTTGACCGGGTGGAAGCCGTCTACGTCTTTTTCTGGCGAGATTGCCATGATTACTTTGTCTTCGTTGATGTGCTTTGGAAGAGGGAGCTGTACGAGGATTCCGTGAACAGAGTCGTCTTTGTTGAGTTTATCGATGAGGGAAAGAAGTTCTTCTTCGCTTGTGTTTTCCGGCAAAACTTCGCTTCGGTCTGCCATGCCTGCTTCTGCCAGTGCCTTGCGCTTTCCTGTGACATAGCTTACGCTGGCAGGATTTTCACCTACGAGAACGACTGCAAGACAAGGTGTGATTCCCTTTGCCTTTAGTGCCGCAACTTTTTCTGCAACGCCGGCCCTTACGTCCAGTGCAATCTGTTTTCCATCGATAATCTGTGCGCTCATTTTGTAACCTCTTCGCATTTGTTTTCTTTATTCTATAGAATTGAAAATATACAGTATTTTCAGTAGAATTACTATCTATTTTATAAAACACGAGGATTTATGAAACGCTTTCTTGCGCTTTTCTGTGCGCTTTTTATGATTTCAAGTTTCGCTTTTGCGGACGACGACGATGCTGACATTTACGATGACATTGATCAGGGCGAAGAAGAAGACGATGACATCACTTTAAGAACTTCAGGAAACATCAACGAAGCTGGCGATCAGTACATCAAAATCGGCCTCATGGTAACCTGTCCCCTCAACTTTGGCGGCAGCTTCCCATTATATAAGGAAGGAAAACTTGCTACTGGCGGCGCCGGCATGATCGGCTACCATCGCTTCATCACAAACTGGTGGGCAGCAGGAATCAACATCTACTTCGGCTATCACCCAACTCTGGGCGAAAACATCTTCACTTACATCCCATTCGTTGTAGACACCACTTTCCAGCCCACTTTCAAAAAATTCGAATTTCCAATCACTCTGGGAGTCGGTGCGGCCATGGAAAACTATCTCAGCCGAACATATTTCCCGGGCTTAGTCCTTCGTGGAGCAGCAGGTGTATTCTACAGGGCCACTCCAAGCTGGTCTTTCGGCGTTGAAGGTGATTGTATGTACATGCCTCAGTGGTACTCTAATCCGAAATACAATGACTACGGAGTCTTTGGCTCGATGTTATTTACAGCAAGGTATCACTTCTAATTTTGCAGGAACGAAAAATGAAAAAGACTTTTTTTAAAAATATGAAATTTCCGGCTTTTCTTTTGAGCCTCCTTCCCCTCTTCTTCTCTTGTCACGGAGTCATTTTTGACACAATCCGTGATGAAGTAAAGCTCGCCGATGCCAAAATCTCCGGCGACATTCAGAACATCATCCGCTACAAGGATGACATTTTCGTTTCAACAGGAAAAATCTCTTACCGCAACGTTTCACTCACAAAAGATTTAAGCGGCAAAACTCAGGAGGACTACACTGCAGCGGCTCCAACAGAAGTCTTTGTTGCTGCAGTAGACAAAAAAGTCGAGTTCGAAAGTTTTTCTTCACCAGTCGGCTACATTTATTCTCTGGCGGCCGATTCATCAAATCTCTATGCACTTTCAGTAATTATCGAAGAAGACGATGACGGATACAACGTTGCCACCAAACGAATCCTCTTCAGCTACAACAGCGAGTCAAAAGAATGGAAGGAAATCTGGTCAAAATCTTATGACGGCGACAAAAATGACAAAGCCCTTCTTTTCTGCACAAATTCTCCAAAAGAGGCCAACCGCCACGCATATTTCCGCTACCGCTCAAATGTTTATGAATTAACTGGCGAAAAACTTGGCGACACAGGCATGACTTTGGGCACAACGGACCATTCAACCGCTCCAACTTCATCAACAGAAAGCTGCACAGTTCTTGGTTCAACAGTTTATTTCAGCTCGGCATATGCGATGACTTCAAATGAAACCCCGGAAAAAGATTCCACCTACATTTACCGTTGCAACGGCGACACCGTATATTACTCAACAGACGGAAAATGGTCTGACTCTGCTAGCGTTGATTTAAGCAGCGACACAATCATTTCACTTGCATTCACAAAAAATTATCTTCTCGCAGGAACATCAAGCGGCATCGTTCATACGCCTTTAAAAGCCGACAGCAGCAATGTTTATGCCATTCCAAGTTCCGGCAACTCAGATTTTGACACAAACGCAGACTCAACACTTTCTTCATACTACGAAGTTCCGGCCCTGCTGGTAATTGATTCAAGCAGAAGCGAATATGACTCAACGATTTTCGCCACCTGTCTCACTTCAAGCACCAGCGCTTCCCTCAACAACGTAGGACTCTGGTCATATTTCGCAAGCGAAGGTGAATGGAATAGAGAATAATTCGAACAAAAAAATCACCGCATCGAGCACAACAACGATAGTGCTCGATGCGGTGATTTTTTTGTTTTTAAACTTTCCACTTTCTATGGTATAATTTCCTTTATGGCGGATTTATTTGATTCCTCAAAAGCAGAAAAACAACCTCTTGCTGCCCGGATGCGGCCCCGAAATTTGGACGAGTACATCGGCCAGGACCACATCGTGGGTAAGGGCCGTCTTTTGCGCCGTGCCATTGCCGCTGACCAGCTTTCTTCCGTCATTTTTTACGGACCGCCGGGCACAGGAAAGACAACTCTTGCCCGCGTTATCGCAAACCACACAAAATCCAATTTCATCACGCTCAATGCCGTCCTCACCGGCGTTGCAGACATCCGCGCTGCAATTAAGACCGCCGACGATTTTTTCAAGCTTTATAATAGAAGAACAATTCTCTTCGTCGACGAAGTTCACCGCTGGAACAAGGCCCAGCAGGACGCACTTTTGCCCTGGGTCGAAAACGGCACGATTATCCTGATTGGAGCCACCACAGAAAATCCCTTTTTTGAAGTAAACAAGGCTTTGGTCAGCCGCAGCCGCGTTTTCCAGCTCAAGGCCCTCACCAAAGAAGACTTGATGAAGGCCGCCCGCATGGCTCTTTCAGACGTTGAGCGCGGTTACGGTCACTGGAAGGTCGAGTTTGAAAAAGGCGCCCTTGAGCATCTTGTGGACACGGCAAACGGAGACGCACGAAGCCTTTTGAACGCCCTTGAGCTTGCCGTCGAAACCACGCCCGAAAAATGGAACCCTGAGGCAAGAATCCCTGAGCCCGCCTGGGGAAGCACGATTTACATCTCAAAGGAAACGGCGGAAGAGTCGATTCAGAAAAAGGTCGTGCTTTATGACCGCGACGGCGACTATCACTACGACATTATCTCAGCTTTCATAAAATCCCTGCGCGGCCGAGACCCGGATGCGGCAATGTACTGGCTTGCCCGCATGATCCGCGCCGGAGAAGACCCGCATTTTATCTTCCGCCGTATGCTGATTTCAGCCTGCGAGGACACGGGACTTGCTGACCCATACGCACTTGGAGTCGTAACCAGCTGTGCAGACGCTTTTGACCGGGTTGGCTTACCCGAAGGCCGCTACCACCTTGCACACGCAGCCCTTTATCTTGCAACAGCACCAAAATCGAACTCAAGCATGGCCTTTTTTGACGCCCTTTCTTCAGTCGAAAAGGAAGACGTTGAAGTTCCGAACCACCTGCGCGATTCAAGCCGGGATGCGGAAGGCTTCGGCCACGGAGACGGCTACCTCTACCCTCACGCCTACCGGGACCACTGGGTTGCACAGCAATATTTGCCGACCGAGCTTGTCGGCCGCGTTTTCTACACGCCAAGCACGCAGGGCTACGAGGCAAAAATCCGCGATGATGTACTGAGCCGAAGAGAAATGCAGATTTCTTCTATTTTAGAGAACATTTCTCCAGAAAAGCCGGAGACCGATGCCAGCTGCGGAATGCATCCTCTTCCCCACTTTGCAAATGATTTTTCAAATCCGATCGGTGAATGGTGGATTAACAGGAATTTCAGCCAGAACAACACGGTCAAATCAGAAAACCTCACTTTCACACCCAAGGACGAGCGCAAGGAAAGTGCCCTTGACCGTGCCGATAAATCATGGCGAAGCCGCTTGGACTCTAACCGGGCCGAAGTGCTCCTTTCAATCCGTGATGCAATGATAAACCTTGCCCGCTTAACCCGTCACACCCGCTCGCTGGTCTGGAACGCCGACGACGGACTTTTACTCTGGGATGTAAGCCGTAAAACACCGGAAGGAATCACATGCGGAATCTGCCGCAGCGAAAAAGGCAAGGAAATCATGGAGCAGTACGGCCGCACCCTCGACGACCTCGACAGGCCCATCCTTTCAGTTCGCCCTCAGACAAGCGAAAACTATCTTTCAAGCGAGGGCTTTAAGGAAGTGCTCAATTCCTTCGCTGAAAAGGAAATACTTTTTGACAGAATCTTCTTCCGCGACCCATTCACAAGCCAGGATTCAGCTGACGTTCTGGCATACGCTCTGAATGAAACAAAGTCTCTCGTTTCATCAGATTTTTCCGTCATTATTTCCCAGCGCATTCCTTCTCATGGACAGAGAATCTCAGACCTCGTCCGCAGTCAGGTTCTCACAGGAATCGGCTCAAAGGACTCAGACGGAGAAAACGGCTTCCCTAAAAAATTCGAATATATATTGAAGAAAATGGAGCTGGCCGAAAACGAATTCTTCTCGGACAAGGAAAATCCCCTTTTCAACTGGAACGCTGACTCAATTTCCGAAAGTTTCAGAAAATACGGATTTGAGGTAAAGTCCGCCTCAAAAGTAGTGACCGAAAAACGCCGTATCAGCGAGGCCGAAATCAACAAATGGTTTGACGCCAAAAATTCTGCCTACGGAACTGCCCTTTCAGCTGCTGTCGGCAACGAGGACCTGGAAAAAATCAAAAATCTTCTCGTCACCGCAAGCCAGAAAACTCTCTTCAACTGGAACACAGAGATAGAATTTATCACGGTTTCTGTGATAGAATAAAAATATAGGAGAAAAACATGAACTTTATTTTTTTAGGACCACCGGGAGCTGGAAAAGGCACACTCGCTAAGGAAGTTGCCGTTGCATACGCAATTCCACACATCTCAACAGGAGACATTTTCCGCGAGAACATCAAGAACGGAACAGAACTTGGCAAAAAGGCAAAGGCAATCATTGATGCCGGCGGTTTGGTAAGCGATGAAATCACAATCGGCCTGGTAAAAGACCGTCTTTCAAAAGATGATACTAAAAACGGCTACATCCTCGACGGATTCCCACGCACAATCCCACAGGCAGAAGCTCTTGCTACATTCGCAAAAATCGACGCAGCAGTAAACTTCGACATCGAAGACAATGCAGTTGTAGAGCGACTTGGCGGACGTATCTGCTGCAAAGACTGCGGCCAGATGTATCACGTCGTAAACAACAAGCCTAAGACAGAGGGCAAATGCGACAAATGTGGCGGCGAATTGTATACACGCGACGACGACAAGCCTGAGTCAATCAAGCACCGTCTTGAAGTATACCGCGAGTCAACAGCACCGCTTATCGACTTCTACAAGGGCAAGGGAAATCTCGTAGACATCGATGCAAAAGGCTCTCCAGACAAGGTTCTTGAGGAATTCAAGAAAAAATTCCCGAAAAATTAAATTTTTTTTATAAGAGCCAAAAAATCAAATGGCGGACCTTAAGCCTGCTGAAACTACCACATATAGTGTATATGGTCATTTTGGCAGGCTTACTAGCCATATATATAGAACTTATTAGCCAGCATTTCTCCTCTTTTCCCACATTTTTCAATCTTTCTATCAGATATTTTTCAGTTTACTTTTTTCTTATTTAGAGCAATAATAGTAGAGAAAGTATATAAAAATCAGGAGAATATTTATGGCTGGAAAAATTGAAAACAACAGACCTGTAGACCCAAATGCAAAAGACATTCAGATTAAAACCAAACTTATCGCCATGGTTGGAGCGGTAATCGTTTTTTCTTCTGTCGTGGCCGTAACCCTCAGCCTCACGGTTTTTGATAAAAAGCAAGTTCAGGCAACAGAGGTCCAGCTCCTTCATTCTGCCGACGGTGCAATGCACGTTATGCAGGACTGGGTTGACACCTTGAAGAACTGTGCTGCCATAACGGCAAACCGCAGCGATATCGCAAACGCATATGCCACCGAAAACACTGATTTTTTCAACGAGTTAGTAAACACATATACCGAGCTTCTTGACTATGATTTCATGGCCTTTGTTGATACAAACGGCATTGTTACCCTTGGCGGTAAAGATGGTTTCCAAAAAGGCATGAACCTTTCATCAAGTTATGCCGTCAGAAAGGCTCTTTCGGGCTCACCGGCATATTCTTTCGAAGAACTTCCAGGCTATCCTTACAGTGCAATTTATGCCTATCCTGTAAAGGTAGATGGTCAGGTTGTTTCAGCAACGGTTTTTGCTTACAGTCTGGCCACTACGGATTTTCTCAATCTCATGCAGGTTTCATACGATGTTGAATGTACAATTTTTTCCAATGACATACGTGTAAAATCAACTATTCCTGGAGTTGAGGGCACAGCTCTCGCCAACCCGGAAATCTCAGAGAAGGTTCTCGTAAAGGGCGAAAACTACAAGGGCCGCAACAAAATCAAGGGCAAGGATTATATCTCCGTCTACTCACCACTTAAAAATGATGACGGTAAAATCACCGGTATCCTCTTCATCGCAAAATCTCTTGAGGACGTCGAGGCAATCAAATTCATGACCATTAAGATTGTCGTTCCTATCGCACTGGCAATTGCCATCGGCCTCATGTTCCTCAGCTACCTCTTCATCCGCTGGCTCATGTGGCGAATCGCAAACGTTACAAGGCAGCTCAAGGAAATGGCAACCGGCGAGGCAGACCTTACCAAGCGAGTCACCCTCCGAGTCCTCGATGAAATCGGTGATCTGGTAATCAACTTCAACGCCTTCTGTGACAAGTTGCAGCAGATTATCGGCGAAACAAAGAAATCCAAGAACGAACTCAGCAATTCCGGCGAAAGCATGTCAGCAAGTACCCAGGAAACGGCAAGTTCTATCACACAGATTATCTCAAACATCG
The DNA here is from genome assembly GCF_014201975.1 of Treponema ruminis. NCBI lineage: Bacteria > Pseudomonadati > Spirochaetota > Spirochaetia > Treponematales > Treponemataceae > Treponema > Treponema ruminis. The sequence continues at coordinate 44,349 of NZ_JACHFQ010000010.1, forward strand.
AAAGCATCTCTCATCAGATTAACACTCAGAGCGGTAGCGTTCAGCAGACAGCGGGTGCAGTTGATGAGATTTCTGCAAATATCGAATCTTTGAACCAGATGATTGAGCATCAGTCTTCGGGCGTAAGCCAGGCTAGTGCGGCTGTCGAGCAGATGATCGGAAATATTTCTTCTGTAAACAACTCAGTCGAAAAAATGGCTTCATCTTTCGAAGAGCTCCAGAGCAATGCAAACACTGGTTTCAAAATGCAGAACGATGTCAATGAACGAATTTTGCAGATTGAAACGCAGAGCGAAATGCTTCAGGATGCAAACACCGCAATTTCAAGCATTGCAGAACAGACAAACTTGCTTGCTATGAACGCGGCAATTGAGGCGGCTCACGCAGGTGAGGCAGGCAAAGGCTTCGCAGTCGTTGCAGACGAAATCCGTAAGCTTTCAGAAACTTCATCTGCACAGTCAAAAACTATCGGCGAGCAGCTCAACAAAATCAAAGCTCAGATTAACGAAGTCGTTGCGGCTTCAAACGAGTCAAGCCGCTCATTCGGAGTTGTATCACAAAAAATCCAGGAAACTGACCAGCTCGTCATGCAGATTAAGGCCGCTATGGAAGAGCAGAATCAGGGTTCTCAGCAGATTACCGGCGCGCTCAAAACTATGAACGACAGCACAGAAGAAGTCCGTGCGGCATCTGTCGAAATGTCAAACGGGAACAAGATGATTCTTCAGGAAGTTCAGCATCTTCAGGCTGCAACTCTCGAAATGAAGGGCAGCATGGATGAAATGTCATCTGGTGCACGAAAAATCAACGAAACAGGTGCGGCTCTGGCTGATATTTCAAGTCAAGTTCAGGAAGCAATCGGTAAGATTGGCACCCAGATTGATTTGTTCAAAGTCTAATAATCCTTATAAAACCACTTCCCGCCTTCACAAAAAAAGGCGGGATTTTTTTTTAATATTCGCTTGACAAATTATGTTGTATACAATATATTTTATACAGTTAGATTGAATACAACATAATTCTGACAAAGGATATGGAGGTTTATATGGCAATTTATGATTACACAGTTTTGGACAGAAAGGGAAACGAAGTTTCAATGGCAGATTTCAAAGGCAAGGTACTTTTGATCGTTAACACTGCGACAGGCTGTGGCTTCACACCACAGTACAAGGGCCTGGAGGAATTGTGGCAGAAATATCACGACAAGGGTCTTGAAATCCTCGACTTTCCATGCGACCAGTTCGGTCATCAGGCTCCGGAAGACGATGAAGGAATCCACGAGTTCTGCCAGATGAAATACAACACAAGTTTCGACAACTTCAAAAAAATCGAAGTCAACGGCGAAAATGAGATTCCGCTTTACACATACCTCAAAAGCCAGAAAGGTTTTGCTGGCTTCACAGGTGCAAAAGGTGCTTTCATGAGTCTTTTCATCGGAAAAGCAGATCCAAACTTCAAAGAGACTCCAAGCATCAAATGGAACTTCACAAAATTCCTGGTTGACCGCGAAGGAAATGTAATTGAAAGATTTGAATCAACGGTTGAGCCAAAAAAAATCGCTGAAAAAATCGAAAACTTGCTGTAGGATATAATTATGAACTTTGACATCATCATAATCGGAGCGGGGCCGGCCGGCATTTCGGCAGCCCTTTATGGAAAACGCGCAAATCTCAACGTAGCCGTAATTTATTCGGGAGAAAGCCAGCTAGAAAAGGCACACAAAATTGATAACTATTACGGCTTCCCGGAAGGCATCACTGGCCCGGATTTGTATGCAAACGGTATCACACAGGCTAAAAATCTCGGTATTGAGGTGATTCAGGCTGAAGTCACTCATATCGAAATGATTGCACCCCCACCAAAGGCCCAGTATTCCGTAAAAGCTGGCGGAATTGAATATTCTGCTCCGAGCGTAATTCTTGCCACAGGAAACAAAAAACTCCGCCCGCCAATCGAGGGAATCGTCGATTTTGAGGGTAAGGGCGTTTCATACTGTGCAATTTGCGACGGATTCTTCTACCGCAAAAAGACAGTGGCCGTAATCGGCAACGGTACATTCGCAGCTGAAGAAGCAAGTCACCTTGCCCACCTTGCCGACAGCGTAACAATCCTCACGGACGGCAAAGATGATGTTGAAGTTCGAAAAGAATTGGAAAAGACTCCGGAACTTGCAGCAAAAATCAAAATTGACAGCCGCAAGGTTTCGAAAATCATTCCGAATGCAGAAAATACAAAAGTCGGCGGCCTGATTTTTGCTGACGGCGAAAACCTTACAGCTGACGGCATTTTCGTAGCACTGGGTTCAGCCGGAGCCGCTGACTTTGCAAAAAAACTTGGCCTCATGCTCAATGGCGACTCAATTGCCACAAACGAAAAAATGGCGACAAACGCCCCTGGAATCTTCTCATGCGGAAACGCAAACGGCGGACTTCTCCAGGTATGCAAGGCCGTTTATGAGGGCGGAGTTGCAGGATTAAGTGCTGTAGACTATATCCGAAATCTGAAAAAAGGTGCATAATAAGACCAAGAGGTTTTTATGCAGCAAAACCGTGAAAAGACAATAATTCGCACGAGTATTCTCGGAATTTTAGCAAATATCGCTCTGGCAGCTTTTAAGGCGACAGTAGGACTCCTTTCAAACTCAATCGCAATCATTTTGGATGCAGTCAACAATCTTACTGACGCCCTTTCTTCGGTAGTTACGATTATCGGAATGAAGCTTGCCAGTAAACCGGCCGACAAACAGCATCCCTTCGGTCACGGCCGGTCAGAATACATTTCCGCACTGGTGATTTCAATCATCATCATGTATGCGGGTCTCACGGCTCTGATTGAATCGGTCAAAAAATTCTTTGAGCCGACCACTCCGGACTACACTCCCCTCACCCTGATTGTCGTCGGCATGGCAGTCATTGTAAAAATCAGCCTCGGTCTTTATGTTAAATCAACAGGCAAGAGGGTAAACTCCGATTCACTGGTTGCCAGCGGAAAAGACGCCCTCATGGATTCAGTCATTGCGGCTTCAACTTTGCTTGCGGCGGCCGTATTCCTGATTTTCGGCTTTTCACTTGAAGCATATCTCGGCATCCTGATTTCACTTGCAATCATAAAGGCCGGCTACGAAACCCTGCAGGAAACCCTGAGCAAGATTCTTGGCGAGCGCATTGATGCAAAAATGGCACATGCAATCAAAAAGACGGTTTTAACGGTAGACCCGGAAATCCGCGGAGCATACGACCTCGTTCTGAACAACTACGGACCGGACAGGCACCTGGGTTCAATTCATATCGAAGTACCTGACACCTGGACAGCTGACAAAATCGACACCGTCACCCGCAAAATTACAAGGGAAATTTATTTAAATCACAATGTCGCTATGTCGGCTGTTGGCGTTTACAGCGTAAACACAAAGCGCAACTCAGCCGCTGAAATCCGCTCAAACGTAAGCAAAATCGTGCATGAGCACAAGGACATCCTCCAGATGCACGGATTTTATATCAATGAAGAAGAAAAAATCATGCGCTTCGACCTGGTTGTGTCATTTGACTCGCCAAACATGAAGACCATGTACAACCATGTCATTGACGATGTCCGTGCCGCATATCCTGATTACGATATTCAGGCCCAGTTTGATTTTGATGTAAGTGACTAAAAAAGGATTAGAAGATGCAAGACTACGACTGCTTGAAACTTGAAAACCAGCTTTGCTTTCCCCTTTATGCGGCAAGCCGTGAAATTTTACGAAAATATACTCCCCTTCTTAAAAAAATCGGACTGACTTACACTCAGTACATCGTAATGATGGTCATGTGGGAACATAAGACCCTCAATGTCGGCGAGCTTGGCAAAAAGCTCTATCTCGACACAGGAACTCTTTCCCCACTTCTCAAATCAATGGAAGAAAAGGAACTCCTCACCCGGACAAGGCAAAAGGGCGACGAGAGGGTTGTTACAATCGAAATCACACAAAAGGGCATGGACTTACAAAAAGAAGCTGTCTCCGTTCCAGAGCAGATTGTAAAGTGCGTGAACCTTTCCCCGGAAGAAGCCGAAAATCTTTACAAAATTTTATATAAATTACTCGCTCAAAATTAATATTGAAAATTTACGAAAGATTATGTAATATTAAATGTTATGAAAATTCTTTGCGTATGTTTGAGCGCTACCATCCAGCGCACAGTTTGTTTCGATTCATTTGCAGTCGAAACCGTCAACCGCTCACAAAATTGGCGTGAAGATGCAAGCGGCAAAGCCTTAAATGCAGCCCGCGTCCTCAATCAGCTCGAACCAGGAAGTTCTGTTGCACTCTGCCCTGTCGGCAATGCAAACGCAGAACGCTTTATGGTGCTTGCCTCAAATGACTGCGATTTGTACGTCACTCCAATCTACATTGAAGGCAACACACGCGAATGCTGGACTCTTCTGGACACCGCAAAAGGCACGACAACCGAAGTAGTCACTGACGAGGCACACAATCCAGCCCACATCGCCGGAGCCGAGGCAGAGCTTAAGCTTCTCGAATTCGTACGCAAATACATGGTTTCCTTTGACGCACTTTTGTTCGCAGGAAGCCGCCCTCACAACTGGTCAGCAAACATCTGTGCCCGCATCTGCGAAGTTGCACACAAGGCCGGCAAGCTCATTCTTGCTGATTTCCGTGGCAACGACCTGCTCGGCGCACTCAAAGTCTGCAAGCCAGAAATCATTAAAATCAACGAAGAAGAATTCTGTCAGACTTTCGGCGGATTGCTTTTGAGCGAAGAAGAGCTCGTTTCAGCAATTTCAAAGAAGAGCGAAGAACTTCAGAATATTATCGTCGTCACAAGGGACTGCAAAGACATTCTTGCTTCAGAAAAGGGCAAAAATTACCGCTTCCCAATCGAAAAGGTCGAAAAAGTTATCAATACGACTGCCTGCGGTGACACATTCTCTGCCGGTTTCCTCCACGATTACCTTTTGAACAAAAACATCGAAAGCGCAATCAAGGCCGGAACCCACTGTGCAGCCCTCAACGCGCAGACAATCGTTCCTGGCTCACTCAAGCAGCCAAACGCAGACGAGCGATAGTATTTACGGCAATACTGTAAATGAGTCTCAACTGCAACGAAATTGATTTAATTCTCTCAGAACTAGATTTGGCTGGCGGCTTTGTTCAGGAAGTCGTTCAGCCAAATTTTAATTCCATCGCAATCTACACTTACAAGCCTGGCCTTCCCAAAACAGTCTTTATTTCACTTGCAGCCGGAGAATGCCGGATTTGCGAGACAAGGCGAAAAATCACCAAAAACGAAAAGCCACTACGCTTCAACGAAATGCTCAAGTCCAAAATCAAGGGGGCAAGAATTCTTTCATGCAGCCAGATTGGCAAAGAGCGAATCATTAAAATCGAACTGGAAAAGGCGGGTGCAATCTATGTCATGCCTCAGGCCCAGCAGCATGCCGCCAAAAAGGCAAAATCCCTGCAAAATAACGAGGAAGACGAGCTTTTTACGCTTTACATCCGCCTTTGGTCAAACGCCGGAAACATTTTCCTCTGCGATAAGGACGGAATCATTCTCGATTCATTTTACCGCCGTCCGGCCAAGGGTGAAAAAACAGGCGAAAAACTTGAACTGCCAGAAGAAAAATCCCTTTCAGAAGAAGAAGTCCGCGCCCTCAATGAAAAGTTCAAGGTGCGCGAATTTGAAGAGCTTTCTGCAGATTATGCCGCTAAAAATCCCGAATACCCGGACCTTACTTTCAACCAGAAAGTCGATTTGTATTATTCAGAAAATGCGGCCGCAACTTCGCTGGAATCCCTGCTGGAACAGGCTGAAAAATGGTATGAGTCCCACAGGAGCAGGCTCGCTTCTTCACTAGAACGCCTCAAGGAAAAAAGAGAGAGCTTCAAGAATGCAGGCCAGTACAAGCATCAGGGGGACTTGATTTTAGCATACGGCTACCAGATTGACGGAAAATCAAACTTCCTCGAATGTGAAGATTTTGAAACCGGCAAAAAAATCAGCATCAAAATCGATCCAAAAAAATCAGCCCAGGAAAACGCCGCTTCATATTACGACACTTACAAAAAACAGACCAGTGGCATGGAAAATCTTGATTTCGACATTGAGTCTTCCGAAAAGGAACTGGCCGCCCTCGAAAAGCAATACCATGATATTGTCGCAGAAAAAAATCCGATTAAGCTTGAACAGATTCTGCGCAAAACACAAAAACCCAAGCAGCAGGAAAAGAAATCTCACCCCGGACTAGACTTTTTGATTGACGGCTGGCAGATTATCGTTGGCCGCGATGCCACAGAAAACGACGAACTTCTCCGCCACACGGTCAAAGGCGCTGACATGTGGCTCCATGTGCGCGATTATCACGGCGGCTACGTCTTCATCAAAAACAGGCCCGGAAAAACCGTTCCGCTGGAAATCTTGCTTGCAGCAGGAAATCTCGCAGTCTATTTTTCAAAAGCCCGCAAAAACGGCAGCGCAGACTTGTATTACACCCAGGTAAAACACTTGCGGCGGGCGAAAAACGCCCCCAAAGGCACAGTCTTGCCGACAAACGAAAAAAATCTCTTCATCAAACTGGACGAGGCCAAGATAAGGAAGATTCTGTCAGGAATTGAATAAACTCGCTAGCGAAGCGGTGACTTCCCCCATGTTTTTTAGTATAATTCAACCTATGAAAATTGTAGACATTTTGAATTCCAAAAAAGTATCTCTTTCTTTTGAAGTTTTTCCGCCTAAAAAACAGGAAGCACTCGAATCAATCAAAAAAACAGCCGTAGAACTCACTTCACTCAATCCAGATTTTATCAGCGTTACATTCGGAGCTGGCGGCAGCACTCAGGGATACACAGCCGACATCGCACAGGCAATCGAAAACCAGGGCACGACGGCACTTGCCCACCTCACCTGCGTACGCTCAACAAGCGAAGCCCTCAATCACATAATCAGCAACCTCAAAGAAAAAAATATCTCCAACGTACTCGCCCTGCGCGGTGACTTTCCAAAAGATTCAGTCGAAGGCGAAAATGTCTTCCCCTCAGGATTTGTTCACGCCTCAGATTTGGTCACTTTGCTCAAAAAAGAAGGATTCTGCGTGGGCGGAGCCTGCTACCCGGAAGGACACCCGGAAAGTACAAGCCGCGAAACAGACATCGAAAACCTCAAGCACAAGGTTGACGCCGGAGTCGATTTTTTGACCACTCAGATGTTCTTTGACAACGACATGCTCTATTCCTTCCTCTACAGGCTTCAGTCAGCCGGAATCCATGTGCCGGTCCTTGCCGGAATAATGCCGATAACAAACGCAAATCAGGTAAGCCGCATGGTAGACCTTTCAAACGCCTACATCCCGCGAAAACTCCTTGCAATCTGCGACCGCTTCAAGAACAGCCCGGAAGCAATGAAGCAGGCCGGAATCGCCTACGCCACAGACCAGATTATCGACCTGATTTCAAACGGCGTCCGCGGAATCCACATCTACACAATGAACAAGCCGGAAATCGCAAAAGCAATCATCAGCAACGTGAACGAGATTATCAAGGCTACGAATTTGTAAATGGGCGTAACGGCTTTGCCGTCGGGCTATCCGCGGTTCCGCTATCGCTCCATTGCATCGTTCGCTTCGCTCACTAAGCAACGGCTAACGCCGCCGCTACTATCCCTTACGCATAAAAAAAGCACTTCCCGCAAAGGAAGTGCTTTTTTCGTTTTAGATTATCGGGAGAACCCCGATAATGCTAACTTATTTCTTTGAAGCCTTGATAACAGCCGTCGCACGCTAACGCGTGCTTAACGAGTTTTGCTTGCGCAAAACTCGCGTGATTGTCATACTATTTGTTTGATTTGATTACAGCTTGAGCACCAGCCAAACGAGCTGCTGGTACGCGGAATGGTGAACAAGAAACGTAGTTCAAACCGAGCTTGTAGCAGAGTGCGATAGAAGCTGGGTCACCACCGTGCTCACCACAGATTCCGAGGTGAAGGTCAGCTTTAACAGCGCGGCCTTTCTCTTCTGCGAGACCGATCATTACGCCAACACCGTCTTCGTCCAAAGTCTTGAATGGATCCTGGAGGAGAACCTTCTGATCCAAGTAAGAATCGATGAACTTAGAGTAGTCGTCGCGGCTGAAGCCGAATGTTGTCTGAGTAAGGTCGTTTGTACCGAATGAGAAGAAGTCAGCGTACTCAGCAATCTGGTTAGCTGTAGCAGCAGCGCGCGGGAACTCGATCATAGAACCAATCTGGAACTTGAGTGATGTTCCGAGCTCTTTGTTAACGTTAGCGATAACAGCCTCTGCCTGAGCGCGAATCTGTTTGAGCTCAGCGAATGTTGTTACGTTTGGAATCATGATGCGAACGTCATGTTTGAGACCTTCTTTCTCAGCCTGTGCTGTAGCACGAGCGATAGCCTCAACCTGAGTCTCGTAAATCTCTGGATATGTGATAGCGAGACGGCAACCACGGTGTCCGAGCATTGGGTTGTGCTCATTGAGCTCTGAGTATTTCTTGTTGATAACTTCAACGCTTACGCCGAGTTTTTTAGCAAGAGCAGCTGCCAATTCTGGTGTTTCTGCCTGTACGAACTCGTTGAGTGGCGGGTCAAGAAGACGGATAGTAACTGCGCGTCCTTCCATTGTCTTGATGATTCCGTAGAAGTCTTTCTGCTGGAGTGGGAGAATTGCAGCGAGGTTAGCCTTGCGCTCTTCTGTTGTGTCAGAAATGATCATCTTCTGGAATGATGTGAGTTTTGGCTCTTCGAAGAACATGTGCTCTGTACGGCAGAGACCGATACCAGCTGCACCGAAGCGGAATGCCTGTGGAGCTTCGTTCTGTTCTGCGTTAGCGAGAACGTCGAATCCCTTAACTGTTTTTCCAGATGGAGTTGTGCGAACTGAAGCGTTGCGAACTTCGTCTGCCCAAGAGAGGAATGTCTCGAGGTCGCCAGAAACTGAAGCTGGAGTTACTGGGATAACTTCGCCGTATACTTTACCTGTTGAACCGTCGATAGAAATGTAGTCACCTTTCTTGAACTCTTTTCCACCGATTGTAACAGTGTCTTTTCCTGTGAATACAACGTCTGAACAACCACAAACACATGGTGTACCCATACCGCGAGCAACAACAGCTGCGTGTGATGTACGTCCACCTGTAGAAGTCAAGATACCCTGAGCAACGTACATTCCGGCGATGTCGTCTGGAGATGTCTCTTTGCGAACGAGGATAACTTTTTTGCCTGCTTTGTCTTCTGCAACAGCCTCGTCAGCAGTGAATACGATTTCACCACAACCAGCTCCAGGAGAAGCGTTGAGAGCAGATGCCAATGGTTTAGCAGATTTGAGAGCTTTAGCCTCGAACTGTGGGTGCAAGAGCTGATCAAGCTGATCCGGTTTAACGCGGAGAAGAGCTTCTTCTTTTGTGATCATTTTTTCTGCAACCATGTCTACAGCCATCTTAACGGCTGCCGGACCTGTTCGTTTACCGTTGCGGCACTGGAGCATGAAGAGTTTACCTTCCTGAACTGTGAACTCCATGTCCTGCATATCGTGATAGTGAGCCTCGAGGCGGTCACGGATTGTAGAAATTTCTTTGAAGATTTCTGGCTGCTGTTTCTCAAGAGCAGAGATATCCATTGGAGTGCGGATACCAGCAACAACGTCTTCACCCTGAGCGTTGATGAGGTACTCAGCCATGAAGTGGTTCTCACCTGTAGATGGGTCGCGAGAGAATGCAACACCAGTTCCTGATGTTTCACCCATGTTACCGAATACCATAGCCATTACAGTTACAGCAGTTCCTTTGATAACGTTCTCGTCGATGTTGTTGAGCTTGCGGTAGATGATAGCGCGCTCGTTCATCCAAGAGCCGAATACAGCGCCGATTGCGCCCCACATCTGAACCTGTGGATCCTGTGGGAAGTCTTCGCCCTTTTCTTTTTTGTACATTTCCTTGTACTTAGCAACGATTTCCTGGAGGTTCTCTGTTGTGAGTTCTGTATCTTCTTTAACTCCAGCCTTTGCTTTTACAGAAGAAATGATTTCCTCGAATTTGTCATGGTCAACGCCCATAGCAACGTTACCGTACATCTGGATGAAGCGGCGGTAAGCGTCCCATGCGAAACGCGGGTTGTTTGTTTTGTTAGCAAGGCCAACAACTGATTTATCGTTAAGACCGAGGTTGAGGATTGTGTCCATCATACCTGGCATAGACTCTGCAGCACCTGAGCGAACAGAAACCAACAATGGATCGTTCTCGTCGCCAAGTTTTTTGCCGAATGTTGTCTCAAGTTTGTTGAGGTATTTTGCAACTTCTGCATCAAGGCCAGCAGGATATTTTTTGCCGAGCTTGTAGTATTCCTGACATACGTCGATAGAAATTGTGAATCCAGGTGGAACTGGAAGACTCAAAGGAGCTTTTGCCATCTGAGCAAGGTTAGCACCCTTACCACCAAGAATTGGACGCATTGACTCATCGCCCTCAGCGTCTCCGTTACCAAAGAAGTAAACATACTTTGTAGCCATTGTTTTCTCCATTTAGAATATAAAAATAATTAGATTATAATAAGAAGATAGTAGCTTTTATAGAAATTATAGTCAATTGTCTATTAAGTATTTTTAATAAAAAATGTGTACGGAATAGTACAAATTAACTGGAATTAGCACGATTCTGCAACGAAATTTTCATGCGCGAATCTCCGGGCTACGGGCTATTTTTGCCTATCATTGAACTAGCCTTGTTTTTTCTATAAAATAAGTTTCTATGAATAAGAGCAAGAAACCAACTTTCCGTGAATTTTTGAAATCTCAGGTTGAGGCCGGACTACCGGTATTTTTTGACGGCGGAATCGGCACTATGATTCAAAAGACAGGCTTCACTGACTACGACATTCCAGAAGATATTTCAATTGAAAAGCCGGAGATTATCGAGGACATACACAAGGCTTACCTCCGGGCAGGCGCAAATGTGATTACGGCCAACACTTTTGGTGCCTTGCCGCTCAAACTGATTTCAGCAAAATATTCCTGCAAAGAGTACATCGAGGCAGAAATTGCCCTAGAAAAAAAATGTATCGAAGAAATTGAAGCAGAAGGAAATACTCGCCCTCATTACGCTTCATGGGATACCAGCCAGATTGGTCGTCTTCTGGAGCCCATGGGAGAACTGACTTTTGACGAAGCCTACGAGACTTACAAAGAAGCGGCCATGATTGCGGAGGCAGCCGGGGCTGAGATTGCGATTATCGAGACAATGGCTGATTTACGGGAAGTTAAGGCTGCGGTTCTTGCCACAAAAGAAAACACTAACCTTCCGATTTTTGCCAGCATGACTTTCCAGCCCAATTTGCGAACTTTGACCGGAGCTGACATACGCACGGTGGTGGTTTATCTTGAGTCGCTTGGAGTCGATTTAATTGGATTTAACTGCGGCGGTTCTTTGAACGAAGATGACAAAATCGTTGCTGAGTTCATGCGTTACGCACATCTGCCTGTTTGCGTGGAGCCGAATGCGGGATTGCCGACGGTTATCAACGGAAAGGCAGTCTTTCTTGTCGGGGCAGAAGAATTTGCAGAGCATCACAAAAAATATCGCGGGCTTGGAGTAAGCGTTTTTGGCGGTTGCTGCGGAACGACACCTGAGCATATTGCCGAAATGGTTAAAGTGATTGAATCCATGCCGCCTCAGAAACGAAAGCCATGTGAATTTGAAAACGCAACTTTTATCTGCTCTTACAACTCAAGCGTTCAGATTGGCGGAAACGCAGGCCCTCAGATTATCGGCGAGCGAATCAACCCTACCGGCAAAAAGAAGGTCAAAGAAGCCTTGCTTGCTCACAACATGAATTTCGTGCTTGGCGAGGCGGAAAGCCAGATTAACGCGGGCGCTCAGATTCTTGACGTGAACGTAGGTCTTCCTGGCATTGATGAGGCTCAGACCATGGTGGACGCGGTAAAGACGATTCAGGGGGCTTTCAACACGCCGCTCCAGATTGATTCGAGCGAAGGGCCTGTTCTGGAAAAGGCACTGCGTTATTACAACGGAAAAGCCCTGATAAACTCAACCAACGGCCGCCAGGATGTGATGGACAAAGTTCTTCCTCTGGTAAAAAAATACGGCGGAGCTGTGGTCGCCCTTTGTATCGATGAGGCTGGAATCGCACCCACTGCGGAAGGTCGTGTTGCGGTGGCCGAAAAAATCATCGCGGAGGCGGCAAAATACGGAATCCCGGTTCGTGACATCGTTATTGACACCCTTACGCTCACAGTTTCAAGCCAGCAAAAAGAAGCTCTGGAAACCGTCCGGGCAATTCAGATTCTTAAGGAAAAATACGGCTCACAGGGACTGCAGTTCGTGCTGGGAGTCTCAAATATCTCGTTCGGAATCCCGCGGCGAGACATCATCAATTCCAGATTCTTTGCGATGGCACTTTATGCAGGATTGAGCGCATGTATCATCAATCCGCTCATGCAGCCAATGATGGAAACTTACTACGGCTACCGGGCCCTGGCAGGCTTTGACGAAAACTGCCTTGACTACATCGAAAAATACAACGACACCCCGGCCCCAGTTTATGGGCTTACGGCTGAGCAGGCGGCTTCTGCAAGGGGGGCTTCCTCCACAGTAACAAAGGCAAAAAGTCCTGAAACAGCGGCCGTAAAACTTCCCGAAAACCTCACGGAAGCGGAAAGCTCGCTCATTAACATAATCTGCAAGGGCTTCAAAGACTCGTCTCCTGACGCAACAAAAAAACTGCTCGAAGAAGGAAAAGAGCCCGTCGAAATCATTGACCGCTGCATCGTGCCCGCCCTCGACATCGTAGGAAAAGACTTCGAAGTCGGAAAGAAATTCCTGCCCCAGCTTTTGCTCTCGGCCGACACGGTAAGCAACAGTTTCGCCGTCATCAAAGCCCACCTCGAAGCAAGCGGAGTCGCACAGGAGTCAAAGGGAAGCATCGTAATCTGCACGGTCTTCGGCGACATCCACGACATCGGAAAGAACATCGTCAAGGCAATGCTTGAAAACTACGGCTACACGGTAATCGATTTGGGAAAAAACGTCCCGGCAGAAAAGGTCGTGGAAACAGTGCTCGAAAAAGACATCCAGCTGGTCGGACTGAGCGCGCTCATGACAACGACGGTCGCCAATATGGAAGACACAATCAAACTTCTGCGGGAAAAACTCGGCGCGTTGGGAAAGACCTGCAAGATTATGGTAGGCGGGGCAGTCCTCACGGAAGACTACGCAAGCCAGATTGGGGCGGATTATTATGCGAAGGACGCGATGGTGTCAGTTTCCATAGTAAAAGAAGTGTTTGGGAAGTAGAAAAACGCCCTGCACGGATGCAGGGTAAAAGCAAGAACAGAATTTCGCAGAAATTCTGTCGAAGTGAGCAAAACAGGAGGTTTTGCGAACGAAGGTGTTTGGGAAATAAGATCTAAATCTTCACCATACACAGGCCGCTTATATTCTCAAAATCACTGTCTGCGGTCACAAGCTCTAAATCGGCGGCAAGGGCAGTGGCGGCAATCCAGATGTCATTTTCGGGAATTGGGCGACCTTTTGCTTTTAGATTTGACTTTATTTTTCCGTACATCTTGGCAACTTCCAAATCAGGCTGCAAGATTTTCATCTGCTCACAAAAACAAAAATAATTTTGCCGGTTAAAATCTGATTTTTTAGACAGCTCCGCACCGTACATTAATTCCCCGACACTGATTGAAGAAACATAAAGTTGTTCCATATCATCAAAAAGAGAAAACAGTTCTGTTTCACCCTTAAAAAAGCGGATTATGACATTTGTGTCGATCAACTTACCATTCATTCAAATCGACCTTGCGGCAATCCCTGACAGCCTCTTCCATCTGGGCAGCTGATTCGGAATCCAACGTACCGAAGAAATCTTTAATTGACTTTTGAGAAGCTTGTTTTGCACTTGTGACCAATCTTTCATATTCCGCGACTGGTAAAACCACGGCTTCCATCTCATTATTGCGGACAATTGCAATTTTATTTAAGGTGCGATTTGAGAGTTCTGTTAAAAATGTAGAAAACTGCCTGACAAGCTGTGTCGCTGAAATTATTTCTTTTCGCTCGAATGCAACCATAATCTCACCTCTACATATTATTATACATCTTATTTTACACATTTCAAGCTATTCATCTCCCAATCTAGCTTTTTCCCTATTTTTCTGATATTCTTCCATATTATCGCATGAAACCTAGAATCTACGACAACAAGCCACTCAAGTCATTTAATCCTCTCGTTGCCTACGCAGGTGTGCTTTTTGGGCCGCCGAGTTTTATTACCAATTTCAAATGTTTTGCAACGATTCTCAAAGAATTTTTCTTTTTGCAGTATTTTGAGAAATTCCATATCCTGCATATTCCGGTCGTGCATGTTGATCATCCGCTCGACAAAAAGATTCCCTTTACGCCCGCGAAAGTCAAAATCTACCTCGACTTCATCAATCTCTGGGTTCGCCCCCTTGCCATGCTGGTCAAAAAGTTCGGTTTCTGGCACGCCAGCCGCCTTACAAAACAGTGGATGCTCCGCTTCCGAAAGCTTTATCAGTGCTGCGGTAAGATTTATCATTTCCGCCTTACAACTACTGACCGGCCTAAATACAAGGAAATGCGAGAGTTCAGGCAGATTCATGCGCTCGACCCTCATTTTTTGTGCGTTCCGAGCCTTCATGTCGCCACAGTTTTTCTTGCGTTCGGATTTTACCGCCATATTTTTGGTACTGAAGATTTTACCGAGACTGAAAAGGCCCTTTGGAGCGAAGAACTTTACAGGGGCGCGCTTGAAATCACTGAGACTGTACTTTATGTTAAGCAGCACTCGGTCAACTGCATTCCGGCAGCCCTTTACCTTGTGACTCAGAATTTTCCTGAATGGATAACACTTGATGATGCCCGCAAATTTATCAGCGAATTGTTTGTGAAACCCGAAGGTTTTAGCGAGGAAGAAGCTTTTCAGGTTCGCGAGCATATCCGTGCAACTTTTGAGCAGTATCTTGTCGACGGTCAGAAAGCCGCAAACTGGTACGAGCCAATCTGGGAATTTCTTGTAAACTACGAAGCATAGCCTTATATATAGAATTTTCTTCAAAAATCGGGTAAACTTTTCTGATGAAGTATTTTTTTGAAACTTACGGCTGCGAAATGAACATCGCAGAAAGTGCAAGCGTCGAGCAGCTTTTGATTTCCCGCTCCTGGGAAAAGGCCGAACGCCCCGAAGAAGCAAATCTCGTTATTATAAACACTTGTTCAGTCCGCGGAAGTGCCGAACAGCGAATCTTGGGCCGTTTGGGCTATTTTGAAGGCGTAAAGAAAATCCGCATGGGCGACCTCAACGCAAAAATCCGCCTTGATGACATGAAATATGCCGCTGAGTTTTTCAAAAAGAACGGTGCGGTTTCACTCACTCTTGTCGTAATGGGCTGCATGGCTCAGCGTTTACTCGACGACCTCAAAAAAGAATATCCTGTCGTTGATTATGTCGTCGGAACTTTCGGAAAATACAAATTCGGTGAAATCATTCAGGCTGTAGAAAAAGGCAATGATCCTTTCAAAATCGAAGAAGAAGAAACTTACACCTTCGCACCGATTTCTTATGAGCAGGGCGCATTCTCGACTTTCGTTCCAATTATGCACGGCTGCAACAATTTCTGTACTTACTGTATCGTTCCTTATGTCCGTGGCCGCGAAATCAGCCGCCGCGTTGACCAGATTCTTGCCGAAATCGACTTTTTGAGCAAGGCAAACGTTAAGGAAATCACGCTTTTGGGTCAGAACGTAAACGCCTACAAGGGCGAAGACGGAACAAACTTCCCCCAGCTGCTCGAAAGAATCTGCCGCCACATCGACGAGACAAAATCTTCTATTAAGTGGATTCGCTTCGAGTCTTCAAACCCTAACGACTTCTCAGACGAACTTATCGAAGTAATCAAACGGAATCCTCATGTCTGCCGGGGCTTCCACATCGCCGCCCAGCACGGAAACAACGAAATCCTCAAGCGCATGAACCGAAAGAACACACGCGAAGAATTTGTTGAGCTTGCCCGCAAATTGCGCGAAGCAGCCCCGGGCACTCAGCTGATTACTGACTTGATGGTAGGCTTCCCGGGCGAAACCGAAGAGCAGTTCAAGGACATTCTTTCTTTGATGGAAGAAGTCAAATTCGAGTCCAGCTTCATGTATTTCTACAACCCGCGTGAAGGAACTCCGGCTGCAAAATACGAAAACCAGATTCCGGTCGAAGAGAAAAAGGCCCGCCTGCAGAAAGTAATCGATTTGCAGTCAAAGCATACCACTGAAGTCATGTCCAAGCGAATCGGCGAAGAAATCGAAGTCCTCTGTGACATTGTTTCCCGCCACGACGAAACCGAGCTTCTGGGCAAAACCGAGCAGAACGAACGCGTAGCCTTCAAGGCCGACAAAAAGCTGATTGGAACTTTCGTAAAAGTAAAATTAGTTGCTTTAAACGGAAATACATTTAAGGGTGAACTATTATAAAACCCCCACAGAGCGATGGAGAGCACAGAGAGTCTTTCTTGTTATGAAAATCTCTCCGTGCAATCTGTGTACGCTGTGAAAAATTTAGAGGAGCGGAAAATGCCAGTAAAATTAATCGGAACAATAATTCTTTTGATTCTCGTTACAATTTTTGCAGGAATAAATATTGATAACAAATGCATCATTGATTTTGGTTTCTACAAGACCCCGGAACTGCCGGTCTTCATAACGGTTATAGCGTCTTTTGTGCTTGGCCTTATCGTCATGTTTCCCTTCACTCTTGGCCGCAAAAAATCAAAAAAATGCCCTAAGAACGAAGAAAAAGCCGATGCAGCTGGCAGGGAAGCTCCTAAAAAAGCCCCTGCAACTGAATCAAAGACTCTTTTTGACTTCAAAATCAAGCGCGAGGCAAAGTCCGCTGATTCCAAAAAAGAAAAAAAGACTCTTTTCGGCGGCAAAAAGAAAGAAGATGCGGCTGCCAAGTCAGAAAACGCAAATTCTTCTGATGCCGAAAGCACAGGCGCACCAGTATAATGCCACGCTGCGTAATAATCGGAGCCGCTCCGATTTCAAACTACAAGAAAATCCGCTCGGTTTTGCGTGATGATGATTTTTTCATTGTCTGCGACGGCGGATTAAATCACATTAAAAAACTAAAAGTCACACCAGATTTAATTACCGGCGACTTCGATTCCCACAAAAATCCCAAACTCAAAATCGAAACGATAGTCCTGCCCCGCGAAAAAGACGACACTGATTCAGTTTTCGCGCTAAAAACAGCAATTTCCCGCGGCTTCAATGACTTTCTTTTCATCGGAATGCTGGGAGCAAGGCTGGACCATGAGCTTGGAAACCTCTACATGCTGGTAAAATGCCACAAGGAAGGCCTTTCCGCCCTAATGATTGACGATTATTCAGAACTAGAGATCGTAGGAAAAGACGAAATTAAAATTGAAGACCGTTACGCCTATTTTTCCCTTCTAAACATCACAGGAACAGCGCGCGGAATCACAATCCGGGGAGCAAAATATCCGCTGGAAAATGCTGAAATCAATCAGGAATACCAGTTCGGAATCAGTAACGAAGTCCTTCCCGGCCAAACCGCCACAGTTTCCGTCCAGGAAGGATGCTTGCTTCTGGTAAAAGTGTGGTAAAGAATTCTAAGCTAAGGACATAAAAAAAAGACGGTCGGAGTCGGAGTTCTGGCACGAAATCGCCTGAGCTATGCTCACTGCGATGTTCGGGACAGGTTTCCGACGGGAGACCGTCTTTTTTGCTTTATCAAATAGACTAAAACTCGATATTCGATCTGCTAGAACTTTGCTTTTCGCAATCGAACTTCTTCAATATTCTCACTGAAGAGCTCGCGCAAATCGTTCAAGCCAAGTGCCATGAGAGCCATTCGGTCGATGCCCATACCCCATGCGAGGACAGGAACGTCTACGCCCATTGATTTTGTAACTTCCGGACGGAAAATACCAGCGCCGCCAAGCTCGAACCAGCCCAAAACAGGGTGCTTGATGTGAACTTCAACAGACGGCTCCGTGAACGGG
Source organism: Treponema ruminis (assembly GCF_014201975.1). Classification (NCBI taxonomy): domain Bacteria; kingdom Pseudomonadati; phylum Spirochaetota; class Spirochaetia; order Treponematales; family Treponemataceae; genus Treponema; species Treponema ruminis. The sequence continues at coordinate 62,413 of NZ_JACHFQ010000010.1, forward strand.
AAGTAGCCTGGAACGTATTTAACTTCTGTTGCACCAGCGATTTCCTTTGCGAACATCTCAAGGAAGCCGAGCAAAGTGCGCAAGTTTACATCGTCACCAAGAACGATACCTTCTGTCTGGTAGAAGTCGCTCAAGTGTGTCGCGTCTACTTTGTCGTAGCGGAAACAGCGGGCGATACCGAAGTATTTGCCAGGAATTTCTGCCTTGTGGAGCTGGTGTGCTGAAAGGACTGTGCCCTGTGAGCGCAAAACCAAGCGGCGTGTGAATTCGTGGTCGAAGTTGTAGTTCCAGCCACGGCTTCCTGTGTTGCCGCCGTTTTTGTGTGTATTTGCTACATTTGAAAGCCACGGCTCTTCGATTTCTTTTGCGTGAGTCGGGTTTTTGATTCGGTAAACGTCGTGAATATCGCGGGCAGCGTGGAACTGAGGCATGAAGAGTGCGTCACCGTTCCAGAATTCTGTCTCTACGAGAGGTCCGTCGAATTCCTGGAAACCGAGAGAGCAGAGCTTGTCCTTAACGTGCTCCAAGAACTGAACGTATGGATTTGTGCGGCCCGGAATGATTCGTGCCGGAGGAATTGCGATATTGTAACCACGGAATGTGCCGTTTTTCCATTCGCCGGAAGCAAGCATCTGTGGAGTAACTGCACCAAGCTCTTCGCCTGTGATTCCAGCATTTTTGAGGGCTTTTACAACATCAGCACTTGCTGCTTCGAGTTTATAAACAACTGTTTCGCGTTCGATGATTTTGAAAGGAGAATCAGCGGCACCGCGTTTTTTAGCATAGTTTGTGATGACTTTCTGTTCTTCGGCATTCAAAGAAGCATTGTCGAGCTGACCGTTTTCTGCTTTTGCAGCGCGCTCAAACAATTCTGTAGCGATTTTGATGTTTGCCGGAACTTCTGCGCCAGAATATTCAGCCTTCTTTTCGGCATTCATTTTGAGGACACCAGCCTTTGAAAGCTGACCGAAAGCAGAACCAACGTCCTTCTGCTCCAAGCCTGTGCCGGCTGCGATTTCCGGCAAAAGTTTTGCACCGTTTTCCTTTACAAAGTTGATGATTCTAACTTCCGGGATTCCGTCTTTTGCATAAGCGCGGCCGAGTTCTGTAATTTCGTAGAATGTGTGTGGAGTTTTGCTCACAACAGAAAGAAGCTCTTTGCCACCCAGCCAGCTGAATGCCTGGTTTGCGTGACCTTCTTTGTAATCCAATTCTTTCTGGAGCTTTTCTGAAGTTAATTCATCTTTTGCTGTGTAGTTAAGAAGAACCTTGATTTCAAGCGGGTGAAGGTTTTTAATGATGTTTTGAACGTCCATTTTTATATAATCCTAATAAATAATTTGAGCCAGCTCTTATGAACTGGCTCATTGCTTTGCGGTTTGAGCGTTAGCGGTTGAACTTTACATAAGAATGATATGTGGCCCATTTCAGGTTTTTATCATCCTTAAAGTATTTAACCGAATCTTTGCGCATGTATTTGTAGCTGTAGTACTGATTTTCCTTTTGGAAATCCTGAAGGCAGGCAAGAACAGTGTTCATTGCTTCGCCCTGATCGTATGAAACAGCCATACATGTGTAATAGACATGAGCCTCGTCTGTGAGAGGTGTGTATTCAATCTGAACTTTTGCAGTTTTACTTGTTGTATGCTGATCCTCTGGAATGATCAATCGTGTTGAAGTGTCAACAAAATTCGGGTCTTTCTGTAATTCTGCCAGCTCATCAGCAAATGCGAATCCTGCAAAACAAAAGAGTGCTGCAACAACAGCGATAAATTTCTTCATAAAATCCTCCTTGTTTGAGACGTTACCAGAAAGCAACTCTCTGCAAGTAATTTATACTGTTTAGTTAAGACCAAAAAGCTGCAAAACTTTTAAAAAGTCTTATACTCTACTATTTTATCCGTTTCCATAAAAAAATCAAGGGTAACTTTATATCTGCCGGCATCTACACCGATTTTCGGAGGCTGACTCATAAAGACGGTTCCGCTGATTTCCTTGGGCTTGGTCTTAATCCACTTGCGCTCGTAATTGCGGACGGCGTACTTTAATGCCTCTGCACAGGCCTTTTGCAAGCCCTCAAAGCCTTCTGAAAGCGGAGCATAGCCCTCTCCCTTGATTCTCGGATGCAAGACTGATGCCCAGCCCTTGTAAATATGAAGCTGAGGATCCGTGCGGCGGTATTCAACCCAGCAGTTCATAATCGATTCTTTTATCCAGGGCTTTTCATAGTTCACGGCCTGCATTTCTTCTTTTGAAAGCTCATGAACCGGAGTAAATTCAAAATATTCCTGAACGCCACGGGCCTTGTCATAGGGAACATATTCAAATTTCCAGCCATAAACCATGCCAGAAAGAATCAGCGGCGTTATCTCACGGATTTTTTTAACAGGAAGGGCGTAAGCGTCCTTTTCAACCTGCTCAATTCCAGGAAAAGCTTCCATCGAAGCCCAGATGGCAAAACGAACCATCCTCTCCTGGCTGACGTCCTGGGGCCATAAGGGGAGAAGAATCGACATCAGAAAAAGTAAAATTATCTTCTGTAAGCGTCTTTCCATACCCTGATCGGATGCACTCCCATGCGAATCACAAAATAAAGCCAGGCAAAGGCAAATCCAGCAAGATGAGTCATGTGGGCAACATTGCTTGAACCGACAAACTGACTCACGAATTCAATTACTGCATATCCGAGGACCATAAGAGGAGCCGGAACAGGAATAATTCCCCAGATGAAAATCATTGACCGCGGAAAGAAAACCGCGTAGGCAAAAAGAAGACCGTAAATCGCGCCGCTGGCACCAATCAAAGAAATGTAAAAAGTCCATGGCTGAATCTGATTTGCCATCAAAAAGCGGCCAAATCCGTAATAAACGCCCAGTGAAAAAAGTCCGCTGCAAACTCCAATCACAAAATACATGAGCAGGAATTCCCGCGAGCCGATTGCCTTTTCTATGGCCGTTCCGAAAATCATAAGGGCCAGCATGTTAAAGAAAAGATGACTTAAATCACCGTGAACGAACATGTAAGTGAATACCTGCCAGAAATAGTGGCTGTAGACAAAGCCGACGACATTTAAGGCAAAGAAATTCTTGTTGAGGCCAAGGAAGCCAAGACCAAAATGAACTGCAATATTGATTAAAACAATGGCAAAGGCTGCCCTGACAAAAGAATAAGAAAAGGGTTTTCTCAAAAAATTCATTATTTATCCAGTGTTACGTCAGAAATTACCTTTGAATCAGCAAAGGTAACGCGATTTCGGCCGCTTCGTTTTGAAACATAAAGGGCCTGATCTGCCTGATCGACGAGCAATTTTGGCGAGGTCACAGGATTGTGCTGGGAGTCAAAAGTTGCGACACCGATAGAAATGGTAACTTTTACATGCTGGTCTTCGTAGCAAAAATCAAACTGCTCTACTTTGCTGCGGATTCGCTCTGCAACAATCATGGCGTCTTCCATGCGGGTTTCGTTGAGCAGGACTGTAAATTCCTCGCCACCGTATCGTGAAGCCATGTCTTTGTCACGGATATTAGATTTGATGATTTTGGCTACTGTCTGAAGAACATAGTCACCACAGGCATGGCCATAAGTGTCGTTAAATCGCTTGAAAAAGTCAATATCGAACATAATGACCGAAAGATGGCCTTCACTCGCCAGAGCATTATCGAGCTTATCTGTAAGTACATTATAGAAGAAATATTTGAGTTTAAGATGGGTCATCATGTCTGTTGAAGAACGTTCAAGAAGAGCCGCATTGTTGATTGCAATAGAAGCAAGTGAAGCGATTACACCCAGCTGTTCCTTTTCGTAGTCGTTGTAACCGGCATCATCAGAAAGAGTAATACGCTCGCCAAGCAGAAGGATTCCGTTTAAATGGTTATGCTGAACCAGAGGAATGATGAGGGATGGCTTGAGGGTCGTAATCATGTTCAAATCTGTTGAATCAGGAAGCTCGGCAACCAGTTCATCAACTGTATAAACCTTGTTGCTGCTTTCAAGAAGGGAAACGACAGGATTTGAAGTAGGAATTATGTAGGCAATGTTTGGATTTGGATCAATGCCATTGTAGTTTGAGTCAAGATGAAAAGAATCAGCATCAAGCGCATTGAGGACGAAAATTCCGGCACCGAGGACGTGGAACTGGCCCATGCATGTGTAGAGGATTGATTCTATCAATGTAGAAAATTCCAGGGTTGAACAAAGGGAACGCGAAATCTCAAGAAGCTGATTCAAATCGAAAATTCGCTTCTCGTATTCGTTTATCAGATTTTGAGTCTTTTCGCCCTGCGTAACTTCTAGGATTTCATCACTCATGGTCTTTATCAATCTCGCCGATTATAGCATAATTCTTCATAATTTTAAGGAAGAGCTTCCAGTTTTCCTGCTGCTGCTCAATCATTCCAGCACCATCGTGATTTCGTGCTGATGAAAGCAATACCTTAATATTAGAAACCATATCAGACTTGGATTTTTTTGAATCAATAATCAATTCACCAATCTCAAGATAGAGCTGATACAAGGTTTTTGATGTTTCCTGAATCAGCTTATGAGCCTGATTATTTATATTATCGACCATTGTGCCGACTTTTTTTAGGAAATCTGCATTTGTACGGCTGTCCTGAACAAGACCACGAAGTTCAGCCTCATTGTTTTTGCCTCCGCGACCAAAACTTTCCTCAAATTCCTTAATCTGATTGTCGATTTCGTTGAGGGCATAAATGGTAGAAGAAAAATCTGCCTTGTAGTTCTGATTGTTGAAAAATCCTTCGATTACGATATTGTTGAGAACCGTCCTGACTGATGAAGTCATAAAGACTGACATGAAGGTTTTAATGACCTGAAGAGGCGTAATCCAGACGAAAGAATATGGAGTGTTTACGCGCAGGAATTCGTTTGTGTCGGCATTGTAGACATGAATCAGCTCAAGCGGCTCATTTCCGAACAGCTCTTTAATCTCAAATGAAACGGTATAGTCCTTGACTTCGCCCTTGATTCGCTCAGTGTCAGAGGCAAAGCGCTTCTGCATGTATTCGATGAAGTTTTTGAGTGAATTTGAGCGGTATGTTGCAAACTGGAAAGTGATGTTGGTGTCTTTCCGGCCCAGACAGATGAGTTTTTTGAGCACGTCTGAAGTGAGGTACTGTGAAAAGACAGAATTGATCATCTTTAAATTTTTGGAAATGCTTTCCTTTTCGGCTTCGTCCAGACGCTTGCCGTGGAGGATTTGCTTTAAGGCACAGACCGCCCTGACCTCTGCCTGATTGATGTGGAAATTGCCGGTGAGGTAGTACAAGTCCTGCAGGATAGGCGCAAGCGGCTGAGGTGAAACAAAGCCGACAACTCCAAGCGAAGAAGAAGTGAGGCCGTCAAAATCCTGGTCGAAAAGGCGGACGATGTTGATGTAGTTAAAATGACAGATGTCAGCCAGCTGCTTTAATGAACAGAGGGTGTCGTCGATTTTAATGAAGCCCGGAGAATTAAGCTGTTTGAGCAGGGACTCAAGTGAACGCTTTTGCGTTTCAAGAAGCTTGTTCATAGCCGTGTCGGACTCCATGATTTCGCTCTTGCGGTTCTCGTATTCGAGCTTTTCCATTTTGTCCTGAGACTCGGCGTCGAATCCCGTCAAGATAAGCTCGTTTTCAAAGCGGGCGTTTCGCTGAATGTCCTCTGAGCTGATTGTTCTGGAAAGAATGTCGTCGATGGGCTTGGTATTTTCGTAAAGAACACGGAAAATTTCCGCAAAATTTGGCTGAAGCAAGCCATTCTTAATGATTTGCGACGGTAAGATTTTTAACTCGTTTTCAATTTTGTGCATCTCCATTCGTTTTTTTACCTCTGGAGATGAACTTAAAAATATAGATTCAAATAATTCCTTTAAAGCCCGCAAGAATCCCATATAACTATTGTATTCTCTAAATCTAATTTTTACAAGAAAAGGATTTAATTTTTTCTATTTTATGTAAATTCCGGGCCAATTTTAAGGCTCCTGACATGTGCTCACGCGTTCGTTTTGCTTGCTTTTTAAGGATTTCAGACTTATCATTAAAATATGGAATTATATGAAAACATCGCCGAGTACTATGATGAATTATACTCCGCCGGTGATGATGTAAAAAAATTTTATGAAGAAGAAACAAAATCTTTTGCAGCCCCGGTCAAATATCTCAGCATAGGTTGTGGCACCGGTACTTTTGAACACTATCTTGCAAAAGGCAACGCTGACGTCACCGGCCTTGAAACCGTAAACCAGCTCATTGAATCTGCCAACCGCAAAAGACGCACTCAGCTCATGGCACTCCGTTTTTTTCAGATGTCCAGTCTGGAAATGTGCCGCTTTTTGGGCAAGGCCTTTTATGATGTAATAACAATTCCCAACAACAGGATAATTTACACCCACGACACAACCCTCATGGCCAAGCTTTTCTTTGACTGCAAGCAGCTTTTGACTCCAAAGGGCAAACTGATCATAAAGCTTCCAAATTTTGAAAAATTCAAGATTGAACCGTCGGTAAAACTTCCAGTCCGCGAAAGCATCCGCGTAAAACTTTTTACAGGAATCAAGACAAGCCCGGACGGCAAAAAAATTGTAAGCCAGGAACTTGAAACAGGAAACGGCAAGAGGCTGACGGTCACTGAGGGAGCAGAAATCCTTCCGCTCACCAAAAATCAAATCGAACAATACGCAAAAGATGCGGGATTCACGAAATTCACTTTCTACGCTGATTACAAGCGCAACGAATTCACGCCAAAATCAGACGACCTGATTGTTGTGATTTCCTAAAAACTAACTTCTCTTTCAGCAGCTGATTATTTGATGCTCCACTTGCCGTTGTCCTTTACAAAGCGGCTGGCAGGAATTTCGAGCAATCTTCCGTCCTCACTGAGCATGCGCACAATCTGCTTGATTGGATTTACGTCCGTGATTCTGAAATTTGAGCCGTCATAATAGATGTGGAGGCCTTCGCTCGGGAGTTTTTTGCGGGCTTCGGCATACCAGTTGTATTCATAGCTCAAGCAGCAGAGCAGGCGGCCGCACTGACCGGAAATTTTTGTTGAATTGAGGGAAAGGCTCTGCTCCTTTGCCATTTTGATTGATACAGGCGGGAGTTTATCGCGAACGGAATGACAGCAGTAAGGACGGCCGCAAACGCCGAGTCCACCGATAATACGGCTTTCATCGCGCACGCCAATCTGACGCAATTCGATTCGCATCTTGAAAACGCTGACCAAATCTTTGACCAGCTCACGGAAATCAACGCGGTTTTCACTTGAAAAGAAGAACAAAGCCTTTGCTTCTTCAAGAAGGAAGTGGACTGCAACCAGCTTCATGTCCAGTCCGTGCTCGGAAACCTTTTCCTTGAAGACTTTTGCGGCATCAATTTCCTTTTCTTTGAGTTCTTCGATTCTGTTTATGTCGTCGTCGTTTGCCTTGCGCTCAACTTTTACGATGTCACTTGGCTTGAGTCCGACCGGATGATTGGTTCTTCCAAGTACAAGGGCGATATCCTTTCCGTAGCGGGTCGGAATTATGATTCTGTCGCCGCCCTTTAATTCTTCGAATTTATCCGGAACGCTGACGTAAACGCCCTCGCTTGAATATTCCAGACGCACGAGGTAGAGGATTTTGGGGTAAACAAAGTGCTCTTCGCCTTCTTCTTCGTAAGGCTTAAAATCTGCATCTTCAAGTTTTGAGATGTCTTCTTCGCTGTCGTTTATATCCTGTTCAAAAATATCGCTCATTTTTTACTCCGCCAATAAGTCTACTACTAAACCGTTGATTTCTTCAAGTTTCGCAAGAAGCCTTAGATTCGATCCGTGCAAAATCAACATTTCCGCCGCCAGCTGATTCAATTTTTGGTCTATAATTTGAACCTGACAGTATGGATCCACAGGTCTGCCCTTTCTGTTTCTGCCAAATCTCTTTTTCTTTATAAACTCAAAATTGTTCTTTACTATGAATTTCATGAAATGGCCGACTTTTTTGCGGTAATTTTCCATGGAGGCCAGATCCTGCCTGGCTTTAAGCTCATCGCCGGCCATATCCATCTGGTCTTTTAGGAAAACAACCGCTTCCTCGTCAGTCATTCCGGCGAGTTCAAGAGGAAGCCCCTCTGAAAGAAGCTGGGCCCTTTCCTGATGTGCGCTCAAAGATGATGCAAAGGAAGTTTTCTGCTTTTTTTCTGTTTTTTTTGCCTGTTGTGCTAGTTGCTGGGAAGCCGCTTGAGTCGCTGCGAAATAGAGTGACTGGGAGTTTAACTGCGTATTTACGGATGAAAGCTCAGCCATCAAACTGCCTTGCTCCGGATGCTCAGTTCATTTGAGAAGCGTTCCGAAGCCTGATTGAAGTCTTCTTCCTTTTTTAAGGCAATACAGTGTCCGTGGAAAATTACGTTTTCTTCGATTTCGAGATTGCGGGTAAAAATGTTGCCGATTACAGCAGAAGAAGAAAGGAGTTTGATTTGATTGGGAGCATAAATATCACCCAGGACAATTCCGCCCAAAACAACTGACTGAGCCGTGATGTTTCCGTTGATGCGGGCCTCTCGACCAATATCAACATGACCTGTCGATTCAAGATTTCCGTCCACGTCGCCTTCGACGCGGATAAAACCATCGGCATGAACGTCGCCAGAGATTGCAGAACCAAGTCCGATAATTGTTTTGATTGAAATATTATCCGTTAATAGAGCCATATTTTATTTTGAGACTTTGATGTTTACGTATTTTGCAGGGTCAACAACGTCAGAACCAATGTGTACTTCGTAATGAAGGTGAGGACCAGTTGAAATACCAGTGCTTCCGATGTAGCCGATTACGTCACGCTGAGAAACGAACTGACCTTTTTTGACTCGGGTTGAAGCCATGTGACAGTAGCGTGTGTAAATTCCGTGCTTGTGCTTGATGATGACGTAGTTGCCGAAACCTGAATCGTATGCAACCGTTACAACCTGACCGTTTGCCGTAGCAAGGATTGGGTCGCCGCTGCGCCATGTTGAAATATCAAGACCTTTGTGAATGTACCAGTTGCCTGTGATCGGGTGGGTTGTCTGACCGAAAGGCTGTGAGACATGACCGATGCCGCCTCTTACCGGCCAGATGTTAGGAATGTCTGCGAAAAGAGTTTCCTGGCTTTCGAGCATTTTACCGATCTGCTCGATTGGCTGGATTGCGCTCTCCAAATAAGAAGAAAGCTGGCGCATATCAGAAGCTTCTTTTGTGGAACCAGAAACTGAATCTTTTGTATCGAAGAGGGAATTCAAGTCGCTGTCAGAAACCGAAGCTTTTGCAACAGATGATGACTGATTGATTCCGAGCAGGGAAAGTGTCTGTGAAAGTGATGAGCGGAAACGTTTGGCTGTCTGAAGGACATTGTTGTTTTCGTCACGGAGTTCGTCGAAGCTTGCGAGCAAGTCGCGGTTTTCACGCATTGAGCGGGCAAGTTCCTCACGGATGCCTGAATCCTGTTTTTTGAAGTAGATAAAAGAAGAAACAATTCCGACTACGAGGACGATTCCGAAAGCAAGTGCAAAAACATTTGTGCGGAAGTTGATTACCTTACCCTGAGAATGAGGAACGATCATGATTGTGAGCTTGCTGTCACAAATTTTAAAAATTTTTACAAAAATCCGGCCAATACCGTTTGCGAGACTCTGCAGTCCGTGAAGCAAAGCTGAAACTGCATTCTTTTCGATCTTCTTATAGTGTCTGCTTTTTGCCAAGTTCTTACTCCAATATCCGGCTTTCTAAATATTTCTAGACAATCCATAGAAATATATCACACAACACAAACAAGGTCAAATATTTTGCTGATTTTAGAGATTTTTTATCCCCATTTTAGTGCAAAAAATTTGACAGTTGCTATTTTCTCTGTTATTCTATCGGAGTAAAAGAAAAAAGAGTTTAATTCTCTTCTTATATTCACATCTATTTGGAAGAAAGCCATGCAGTTTTTTGATACTCACGCCCATATCGGGCTCATTTATGAGGACCCGATTGAACAGTTACGTGTAATTCAGAAGGCTAAATTAGCCGGAGTTACACGTATTGTAAGCATTAATAATAGTCTCCACGACTTCAAGAAAGTCTATCCTAACATCAAATCTATTCCTGGTGTTTATCATGCCGTCGGTGTTGCTCCGGTTGAGGTCATGAACCCGGGCAAAGACTGGATTAAAACTATCGAGGAAGGTCTCAAGCTGCCTAACGTAATTGCCGTTGGTGAATGCGGTCTCGACTACTACAAGCAGTTCGGTGACAAGCGAATGCAGACTGAGCTTTTCATCACCCAGCTCGAAATCGCCAAAAAATACGACAAGCCTGTAATCATCCACAGCCGCGAAGCCGGAAAAGACGTTTTCGACATCCTCAAAGAGCGAATTCCGCCAGCAGGAGCAATCTTGCACTGTTACGGAGAAGACGCAGCCTATGCAAAAAAGTGTCTCGAAGCAGGCCTCAACGTTTACTTCTCTTTCGCAGGAAATTTGACTTATCGAAACGCACGCAACCTGCATGAAACCGTTTTGAATATTCCTGTAGAGCGAATGTTGATTGAAACCGAGAGTCCTTTCATGGTTCCGGCCGAATTCCGCGAGCGCAAACGGGCTATGCCTGAGTACCTGCCGTCAACAGCACGCTTCCTTTCAGAAATGCTCGAAATGGATTTGGAAGAACTCAGCAAGATTTTGTGGACCAACAGCTGCAAGATTTTCAGACTGCCAGAGTAATCTGAAGATGCCGCTCTATCATCCAGTTCAAATCGGTAAACTTTCTCTATCCGGTAACCTTTTCCTGGCTCCTGTAGCGGGATATTCTGATCGCGCATTCCGTTCAATCTGTGCGGAGTGCGGGGCTGATTTTGCCTACACGGAAATGGTCAGTTCCGAAGCACTCACGCGAAACAACGAAAAGACTGAAAACCTCATGTCACGCGCTCCCAACGAAAAGGCCTATGCCGTCCAGATTTTTGGCGGAGTGCCGGAAACAATGGCAAATGCGGCAAGGATTGTTCTGGAGCGAACAAGTGCTGAATGCATCGACATAAACGGTGGCTGTCCTGTTCCAAAAATCATCAAGTCAAACGCAGGAAGTGCCCTCACCCGGGACCCGGATCATCTTTATAAAATCGTAAGTGCCGTAGTTGAGGCTGTAGAAGGCCGAGTACCTGTCACAGTAAAATTCCGACTCGGCTGGGATGCAGAGCACATCACATGGAAGGAATGCGCCGAATCAGCACTTAAAGCCGGAGCGGCCGCAATCACGATGCACGGAAGAACCCGCGCCCAGGGCTACGAAGGCAAATCCGACTGGAATGCCCTTGCCCAGCTTGTAAAATTCGTTCACGAAAAAACTGACTCAAAAATTCCTGTGTTTGGAAGCGGAGACGCATTTACGCCGGAAGATGCAAAACGCATGCTGGAGCAGACTGGCGTTGACGCCGTGATGTTTGCCCGCGGAGCAATGGGTAATCCGTTCTTGTTCACAAAAACACGTGAATTCCTCACAAAAGGCACAATCACAGAAATTCCTGTGGAACAGCGCATTCAGACCGGCTTCCGGGAACTTGCCTTGCTCGTAGAAGACATGGGCGAACTTGCCGCCTGCCGAGACGCACGCAAAAGATTCTGTGCCTATTCAAAGGGCTTGGAAGGTGGAGCCGCCCTCCGAAAAGAAATCGTCGCAGCCGAAAGCGTTGAAGATTATAAGAAGATTTTTGGCAGCTATTTGGGCTAGGCTATGGAACCCCGAAGTTGCTGCGTTGGTTGAGCGGAGTCGAAACCAATGCAGCAATGAGCGTTAGCGAAGGGTGGAACAGCCGACCCGCTGGCCGTAAGCATAGCTGAAGGCAGCGGGAAGCCCCGGTTTACTATGCCTTGCTAAAACGATTATCCTGCACGCACTTTATTTCACTCACAACCTTGTAGCCGGAATATTCGCTCTCAAGGATTGTTTCGGCGCGCTCGACTGTGGCATGGAAACTTGTGACTCCGTGCAGCGTGATGTTTTTATCACGAACAATCACCCAAAGCTCGTCGATGTGCAGTCCGTGCTCGAAAATCAGCTTGTTTGCCATTTCCTGGGCCAGAATCAGCTCTTCGACCCGCTGCCTGCCCGCCTCTTCGACTTCCGGCGTGATGTTGTTCTTTATAGCGGCAACAATCATTTCAGCAACCATGTCAGGATGTACCATTCCGGTGTTGATTGAGGCATGAATGAAGTCCATGCTGTGCAAATCGTACTTGAAGCAACTCTTATAAAAAGCAACTTTTCGCTTGTCAGACTTTTCAAGCAGAATCTGGGTGGCCTTTTCCGTTTCGATATTCTTGATCTCCATCATGTGCTTAACCCTCACGTCAAAAGGCGCAAGGAATTTAAGCGCTATATGATTTGGAACGTCCCGCAGGAAAAGGAAGGCACCGCGGCCAATGATTACGCAATTTCCTTCCTTTGCGATTTCAAGAACAACCGAACTGAGGAAGTTCAGATATTTATCGCGGTTTTTGGCGAATCGCGCAAGGAAAGTCGGCTTTCGCTCATCGTATTTGAGGAATTCCTCTTTTGGCAGGCCTTTTGCGATAATCCGCCTTTCAATTTCGTGCTTGTCAAAGAAGGTGTAGCCGAGTCTGCGTGCAATAAGCATTCCGATTTCGTCACCGAAGGAGCCGGACTGTCTTGTAAGCGTGACTATTGCCATACCCTACACCTCCGTTGATTCACTGACGAAGCAGGCGATTCCCTCGCCCATGTACTTTTCACGCAATTTTTCGACAATCGCGATGATTTTGCCGCAATCTTCCTCGCTGCAATAAATGATGTACATCATGTTGAGCTGAGGCCAGATTGCATCGCCCAGGCGGGGGTTTGAAAAGCCTGCGCCCATGACGTTGGCCAGTTTCGTGTATTTAAGTCCGACCTGCTGCTCTTTGAATTCAGCGACAAAGTCTTCTTCTACGGCCTGAGAGAAAATGATTTCAACCCTTTTCTGCACGCCGGCATGAATTTTAATGTTCTCAAGATAACCCATTTTTAAACTCCTCCAGGTCTTTAGCCGCTTTTGCAGCCTTTGCTTCGAGTTTTGCGCGTTTCTTTTCTTCTTTTATACGCTGTTTCTCTTCGCTCTTTGTGATTTTTCCTTCCTTAATGAGCTGCTTTCGGCGTTTTTTCTCTGCTTTCTTCAATCTTCGGTTGTTGAAGATGAAATAAATAGTCGGCATGATGAAAAGTGTCATCAAAGAACCGAATGTCATACCGCCGAATACAGTGAGCGAGATTGGCTGCATTGACTGTGAGCCTTCACCCGGGAAGAATGCCATTGGAGCAAGGGAAATTACTGTGGTCAAAGTTGACATGAGGATTGGTCGGAGTCGGTTTCGGGCTGCCTCGACACAGGCCTCTTCAAGTTCCATGCCTCGCTTTCGAAGCAGGTTTGTGTAGTCAACAAGAACGATACCGTTGTTTACGATTGTACCGACCAGAACCAGCATACCCATGATTGTGATGACGTTGAGCTGTGTGCCAGTAAGTCCGTAAATCATGATAACGCCGATAAATGAGAGCGGAATCGTAAGAAGGACGATAAAGGGGTCAAGGAGCGACTCAAACTGAGAAGCCATGACGACGAATACAAGGAAAGCCGCCATGATGATAATCATACCGAAGTTTGTAACGGCCTCAACCATGTCTTCCATTGAACCACCAAGCTGAACCGTAACGCCGTCTTCCTTTGGAATATTGTCTGCCAAAAGCTGGCGGACACCCTGCTGACAGACACCGAGAGACATTCCGTCAACGCGGCTTGCAGTAACGTGAACGACGCGGGCCTGGTTTTCACGATAGATTGTAACAGGGGCAGTGGTCTCGTCGTAGCGGGCAAAGCTTGAGAGCGGGATTCTCTGACCCTGTGAGTTTACGACCGAAATTGAATCCAGGTCATCCAGGCGTTTTTTGTCCTGGGCAGAAAGCCTTACTACAACATCGATATCCTTACCGCGTTCTGTGTAGCGGCTGGCAGTAGTTCCGTTGATGGCCCCGGAAATTTCCGCACCGACTGTGTGGATGTTCAAGCCGAATTCATACATCTTTTCGCGGTTTACGGTAATCGTTGCCTCCGGGAGACCTTCTTCCTGGTCAGAGGTAACTTCCTGAACATATTCCGTGCCCTTTTCCTTGAGCATTTTTTCAACGATTGAAGCGTACTCACGAACCAGGTTCAAGTCGTCAGACTTAACCATGATGTTGATGTCGCTTGAAGATGAAGCGCTGTTTGCATTTGCGGCAAATTTGAGGTCAGCGCCAGGGAAGTCATTGAAATGCTTTCGGAGCTTTGCCTTTGCTGATTTTTCATTGTCGTAGCCCGGCTGGCGTTCTGCTGGAGGATAGAGGGTAAATGTGATTTTACCTTTGTTTGTTTCTGCACCTGAAGAGAACATGCTGGTTCCGCCGACCGTCATGGTGACGTATTTTACGCCGTTAAGTTCCTGGGTAGCGAGATTTTCAAATTCGTGCATCGTGTCATCAGTGATGTCCAGTTTGGTTCCCTGTGGAAGGGTGAATTCAACTGAAACTGTGTTTGCAGCCGAAGCAGGCATGAAGATGAAGCCGATGAATTTAATAGAAAAAATCGAAACGAAGAAAAGGCCGACCAGTGAAAGAAGGGCAATTTTTCGGTGGTGAAGAACAAAGCTGACGCCTTTTGCATAATTTTCATCAAGTTTGGCAAAGAAGTTGTTGAAGGCGCCGTTAACTGCATAAATAAAGCCGGCAAATTTACCCTCGCCCTTCTTGCTTGTGTCAATTTTATCAATCATCAGGTATTTTGAAGTCAAAACCGGAACGAGACACATTGCGACGAGAAGAGAACATGTGAGCGAGAAGATGATTGTCCATGCCAAATCGTTGAACATCTGGCCCATGATGCCCAAAGTCTTTTTGAACATGAGCATAGGAGCGAAGATACAGATTGATGTGAGCGTTGAGCCCGTGATTGACATGACCATTTCCTGAGAACCGAGGACCGAAGCCACGCGGGGTTTTGCATCTTTCTGGCGGTAAGCGTAAATATTTTCGAGGACGACGATTGAGTTATCGACCAGCATACCGATACCCAGCAAAAGACCTGCAAGGGAAACCATGTTGAGCGTGAGTCCCTGGAAGTACATGAACATGAGGGTAATGAATACTGAAATCGGGATCGAAAGACCGACGATGACAGTCGATTTAATTGAGCGGAGGAAGATGATCAGGACCAGGATTGCAAGCAAGGCACCCTGAACAACCGATTTTACAACCTCATTGATTGTCTGCTCGATGATGTCAGTTGTGTTTGAAGTTTCAATCAGCTCAACGTCGGCAGGAAGCTCGGCTTTAATAGTAGGAATTGCCCTTCGGATGTTGCGGGCAGCCGTAACTGAGTTTTTGCCAGACTGCTTCTGAATCGAAAGAACGACACAAGGCTGGCCGTCAAGGTAAGCAAGGGTTGTCTCGCGCTTGTAGCCGTCGTAAACATCAGCGACGTCACGGAGACGGATTGTGCGGACCTGACCTTCCGAAGTTGCCTTGTATGAGATTACGGTATTCTTCAAGTCATCGAGTGACTGATATTTACCGCTTGTTTTAATAGTATAGTTTGTATCACCTGAAGTGATTGTACCGCCCGAAGACTGAATGTTCTGAGCACCAATCAGCTGAGCCACTGTCGAAATTGAAAGACCGTAAGCTTCAAGTCGGTCGCGGGGAATATCAACGTTGATAGAGCGCTCTCGTCCACCCATGACATTTGCCGAAGCGACACCGTCAAGCTGTTCCAGTCGTGGCTGAACGACGTCTTCTGCGTAAGTTCGAAGTTCCTCAGGAGTTCGGCTTCCCTGCAATGAAAGCGACATAATCGGCATCATCGAAGGGTCCATCTTGATTGTCATCGGAGAATTTGCGTCATCCGGGAGATAACTTCGGACAATATCGATTTTATCTCGGATTTCATTGACCGCGGCATCCAGGTTGGTTCCGTAGTTCATTTCGAGAATAATCAAACTTGTGCCCGACATTGAGCGCGACTGCAATTTTTTGAGGCCGGAAAGACCGGAAAGCTGACCTTCGAGCGTTCGCGTAACACTCTGCTCTACTTCCTCAGGACCTGCACCTGAATAAGTCGTAATGACGATCATGTAAGGCAAGTCCATATCCGGGTACATGTCTACCGGCAATTTAAATACACAATAAATACCGAGCAGAACGGACATCAAGAAAACAAGGAATGTCGTCGTCGGTTTATTAACACATCTTTCAGAAATAGTCATGAATCACCTCTTATTTTGTAGAAACGATATTGACCTTTGCACCGTCGTTCAGCAAAGTCTGACCTTTGATAACGACTTCTTCGTTTGCCTCAAGGCCTTTTGTGATTTCAACCTGATTGTCAACCAAAATACCCTTTGTAACCTGACGGATGCTTACAGCGGCCGCATTCTGACCTGACTTCGGAGTAGTTACGACAAAGACATAATCCTTTCCGTCGCGGGTAACGAGGGCTGAAACAGGAAGAACGATTGCATTCTTAACGCTTTCAGTTACAAGCTTGACCCGGCCATACATTCCGACCTTTACGCGGCTGTCTGGCGGATTGAGACGGAGCTTTACGCCCATTGTTCGGGTTGAAGTGTCCAGAACCGGGCTGACCTCAAAAATCTTTGCTCCGAATTCAACGCTTGGATATGCATCGAATGTTACGGTAGCCTTCTGACCGTTAGAAATACGGCTGATGAAGCGCTCGGCGATATTGATTCTGATTTCAAGTTCATCAGTGCGGGCAACTTTTGCAACCAGAGAAGACTGGGAAACTGTTGAACCGACTGTGACCGGGAGAGAGGTAACCCTTCCGCTGATTGGAGCCTTTACCGGGCTGTCGTTATAGACAACGCCTGCTCGGAGAGGGTTTACATAGGCGATTGTGTCACCGAGTTTTACCATGTCACCGACTTTGACCAGAATATTGGTGATTTTTCCTGCCTGATCCGGCAAAACCATGACTTCATTGACCGAAGCCACGTCGCCGCCGAATTCAAGGTAGTCGTCAAGGTTTCCAGCGACTGTTTTGTATGTTGAGACAGCGTAAAGAGTCTCTACTTCTTCAGGATTTGCTCCCTGTCCAGGCTTTTTGGGACCACAGCTCATGAAGGTAAGAACTGCCGCCATTGAAGCGAGTGTGATTGCAGATTGTACATATTTTTTCATATATTTCCTCCAGTTTGTTTACTTAGTAAGGTTTGTGTTCAGTGTATTTTCCAGATCCATCAGAGCAGAGATATACTGGAATTTCTGATTTACGAGACCAAGCTTAGCCTGATCAAGTGAAGATTCAGTATCACGCAAATCAAGTCGCTCAGTAGTTCCGTTTCGGTATGAGCGGACCGTCATGTCGTAAGCTTTCTGTGCAAGAGTAACGTTGCGGGCCATTGAATCAATCTGCTCGCGTGCCTGATTGAGGGTATCAACAGCCTTGCGGACCTGAACTTTCTGATTCTCCTTGAGAGTCTCAAGGGAAAGGTCGAGCTGAACCAGCTGCTGCTTGTAATCCTTTACTTTCTGGCGGTTTGAAGACCATGGAAGCATGTTCGTGATATTCCATGCCAGGGTAAGCGAAAGGCTTCCTGAGTTGTACCATTTTTCGTCCGAACCGACGTCACTTGCAAAGCCGAATGCCTTGGCGTTTGCCGGAAGACCCATTGTTGAGCCGTTAACATACATCGGCTGCCAGCCATAGCTCAAAGAAAGTGTCGGAATCCATGTCGCAAGGTCAGATGCGGAAATTCCCAGTTTGGCGGCAAGCTTGTTTTTTTCGAGGGCCTGAATCTGAAGGTCATTGTCAGAATATTTTTCAAGCAGCTCTTCTGCCGTAACGTCGATATAAAGTGGCTCGATTGTGCTTGTCAGTTCGATTGGAGTTCCAACCGGCATACCAATCATAAACTCGAACAAATCAATCTGCTGATTCAAAGACTGCTCGGCTGTATCAACCTCAGGCTTGGAGTTTTCATAGTCAACCTGTGCCTTCAAATACTGAAGCTCTGGAATCGAACCGTTCTTGAAGTTTGTAGCGGCCTGATTCATTCGCTGGCGGGTATTTTCAAGGGAAGTCTTTTTGATTTTGAGGCTTTCCTGCTGCAAGATAAGGCCGTAATACATCTTTTTGATGTTTGTTGTTGTCTCGCGGAGATTCTGTTCCCAGCTGATTTTTCCGGCCTCGTACTGAGCCTTTGAGATTTTAATCTGAGCGATGTAAGCAGGAGTGAAATTCCAGCTTGCAGAAAGGGCGCCGATTACATCCCAGCGAGATTCCTCGTCAGGATAATCGTTAAGGCCTGCAGCCGCATACTGGGGACTGATTTCTGAAGCCCTTTTCATGGTTCCGCTTGCAGTAACGCTTGGCAAAAATACGTTCCAGGCATTCTTTGAAGCCCTTTCCTTTAATTCCAAATCGATGTCCTTGCTCTTGAGGGTACGGCTGTTCTTGATAGCGTAGTCAACAGCATCATCAATTGAAAGCTTTACGACTTCCTGCGCGAAAGACAGGGCTGTCGCAGTAAATCCAATCAAAATAATTCCAGCAATTTTTTTCATCTATAGTTCTCCAAGTTTTTCACTAATATCTTCGAACGTTATTTTATTCCGTTCAGAATATAATCTATCATCAGCATGTAGCCGTCCATGCGTTTTTCCTCGCTGATATTCTTGCCCTTTGCCTCAACAAGAAAGGCAACCGGAAGACATTTTATCCAGCCGGTAATCACGTCGCTTGCGTAAGGGAAGCCCAGGTCAGGGGCAGTCACTCTTTCCGGAAGCCGTTTTTCCCAAGGGGAAGCTTCACCTTCTTCCTCGCAATCTTCCATCTTTTTTTCTGAGATTTCTTCATCGCCCATCAAAAGCCAGCCGCAAATCGGAATGATGGAAGGGCGGTGAGAAAAATATTCCATTTCGCTCGCCATAAGGATGTAAACGTACTCAGTGAAGTTTTTCGCTTCCACAGAATTTTCGATGATAATTGTTTGAAGAAGCTGAAGCTCCTTATTAATAAGACACTTAATCATCTCGTTTTTGTTACCAAAATATTCATAAAGTGATGATTTTGCCATATTAAGTTCGTCCGCAATCCTTTCGACCGTAACGCCGGGGATTTTGTACTTTTCGATGACGTTTGCAAGAGCCGTGAAGATTCTGTTTTCTTCCGGGAAAGTTTCATGTGGGATTTTACAAAGCTCGAAAATTTCCTTTTTGCGTGATTCTGAAATTGACTCAGGATGAAAGGCATCAGAAGGCTGGGTTGTACCGGAAAGGCCTTCGAGCATGAGGGCAACGACTTTATCACCGAAATTTTCTGAAGGCTTTGTGATTTTGCCCAGATTCATCAGGCGCTTTTGCATGCTGACAAAGAAAAAAATCGACATGCCGCAGAAAACATGCCTTGAAAATTTCTGCATGTCGTTCCGGAAATCCTTGAGGTAAAGATTTTTATCTTCGTGTTCCAGAAATGCAACGCCCCGGTCAAACAATTTGTCAAAAAGACGCTCTTCGTAATTTGGGGTTGATGACATCTGGGCGATAAAGTAATTGACGTGATTGGGATTGGAACCGAAATAATCAACGAGCTCAGCCAGTGACTTTTGTGAGGCAATTTCGTTCTGACAGGTGACGTTTTTCAAAAAGAAAGCCATGTTGTCGACGATGCGGTCTTCCATCGCTTCAAGAACAGCTTCTTTGTTCGTAAAGTGACGGTAAATTGCCGGCTTTGAAATTCCAACCTTTGCAGCCAGTTCGTTCATTGAGAATGAAGAAAAACCTGGCTTTTCCAAGAAGGAAAATGCGGCGTCGAGAATCAATTCTTTTGTTGGCTTTGTTTTTTCGCTTTTGAGCATAGTGTTACCGAACATACGGTAACTAGAATATACCGAACATTCGGTAACATTGTCAACAGTAAATCATGATTTTTGGGTTTTTCGGGCTTAGTCAACAAAATGGCTTCCCGTTGGCAACCTGTCCCAAACATCGCGGTGAGCAAAGCTCAAGCGATTTTGTGCCAGAACGCCAACTCCAGCCATTTTGTTGGTTTGTCGGGCAACTTAAAAAGCGTGATTTACTGTTTCTGCATAGAGGCTGCTCTTTCTTTGAATTCTTCTAGGTTTTTGCACTTCAATTCTTCGGCGATTTTGAATTCGGATTCGGATTCGGTGAGGTTTCCGGAGGCGGCGTAGGCTACGGCCAGGTTGGCGTGGATTACGGCTATTTTGGGTTCCAGGGTGGCGGCTTTTTTTAGATTTTCTGTGGCTTCTAGGATTTTGTTCTGGCCCAGATACATTGCTCCCAGGCTGGCGTAGGCTTCACCTTTCTGGGGATTTAAGTCTACGGCTTTGCGGTAGGCGGCTTCGGCTTCCTGGTCTCGGTTTAAAAGATGGTAAGTCATTCCCAGGGAAACCAGATTGCGGTATTCGGGATGAAGGTCGCAGGACTTTTGCTGGTAAATTACGGCATTTTCCAAATCTTCCTGCTTGAGATAAACGTTCGCGATAAAATTGTAAATCAGTTCGGGAGAATAATTTGTTTCTTCTTCCAGGGCTTCGTTAAAAAGCTTGAGGGATTCTTCGTAATCCTGAGACTGATAGAACTTCATGGCCCGCTGAATCGTCAGGTCGCCGGGCTTGGAGCAAGAGAAGCTTACAATAGAAAATAAAAGAATAAAAATTATAGAAAACTTACGCATAAATCAAAGCATAGCAAAAAATCATTGTAATTCCTAGGATTTGATTTTATAATATAATCTTAACGCACATAAGCAGGAATTCTGAATTCTTTGGAGAATATAAATATGAACGTCACTTCAGCTCTTTCACAAATCAGCTCAATCAACTCAAAGTTTGAATCCATTTTTAATCAGCTTGAGTCGCTTTTCCCGCAGATTGAACATCACAACAGCCATACAAGTTTTAATGAACTGAAGGAAACAATCTCATCAATCGGCGTTTCTCTTTCTTCAAAATCAGCATCCAGCATTACGGATTTCAGCGCAAAGTACACGCCGATTTTTGACAAGCTCAACGAAAAAATCAAGGACTTGAAAGAACTCGACAAAATGATTGCTGAAGTCAAGGAAGACTCCGAGCAGATGGAGCTTATCGCCCTCAATGCAATGGTCATTTCCGTAAAATCCGGCGAAAAGGGTCTGGCATTCAGTAAAATCACCGAGAATTTGCAGCGGCTTTCAAAGGACATGTTCGTTTATTCAGACAAGCTCAGCGGTGAGGAAGCCCAGCTTTTGGAACAGATCAACTCGCTCAAGTCAATTTTCTCGGCCATCATCGAGTCTCAGCGCTCCATTTCATCAAAGGACTCAGAATGCAATTCCGACATTTCACATATGATTTCAAACGTAAATCCGTCAATTTCTGAGCTTTCCGGCAAGGTCAATTCAATTATCCCTGCTATCGAGCGCACAAAATCAGTCCTCTCAAGCAAAAATCAGATTTCAGGCGGCTTAACTTCCATCACAAAAATACTCAGCGACCTCAATTCGGCCTCAGAAGCAGAAGTAAACGCAGGCCGCCAGCGGGCCCTCGACTTAACAAATCAGATTTCAACAAGCTTCACGGAACTCTGCTCGAATTTCGCGGGCAACTGGCAGGAAGTCATCGAAATCATGGAAAACGCCGACACAATGCGCATGGATTTCGAGTCCCGCTTCCTCAACAACCACGCTTTCGGCAACAACAACATTGCCCGCCAGGTTTCCAACATCCTCGAAAAATACAAGGCAATGATTAATGAATTCGGAAATTATATTCTGGTTCAAAAAGACTTGCAGGGAACCTGTCAGAACATCACCAGCCGGGCAAAGACAATCTACTCTGTCTTCGAAAATCTACGCCCCGTAATGAGCCGCCTCCATCACGTCAGGATTTTGCAGCAGATTGAAGTCTCAAAGAACGACGCAATCACATCAGTTCAGGATTCCGTCACAGACATGGACAACCTGATCAACTCGGCAAACGCTTCACTCGACGGAATTCAGGCAATCCTCGAAAGCTTCATTCAGGAAACAGGCAGCATGCTCTCGAACTTCGTGGTTTCAATCACAAAGGACAACGACAGCATGATTACCCTCCGCAATGAAAAGGAAGTTACTTTGGGCGATTTGACCAACAGCCAGGGAATTATCGCCGGCGCCTTCAACAGCTTTGCGGTCTTCCCGGACGACTTCCAGAAGAAGTGCGTGCTCGTCCAGCAGAACCTTCAGGAAGTAATGCGCCTCAACGCCGAACTTTCAGCATTTGCCAGCGAATTGAGCAACTAAATAGTACGCTAATTGTAAAAAACCTAACAGTTTTTCTCATTGATTTTATCGGTTTTGTCCAATATCCTTAAAATATCTTTAGTTATTTGGGGGATTTCAAATGGCAGAATTCAAAATGAAAGATTTTGACCTTACTGGTAAAGTTGCATGGATTACTGGTGCTTCTTACGGTATCGGTTTCGCTATCGCCAAGGCTTATGCAGCCGCAGGTGCAAAAATTGTTTTCAATGACCGCGGACAGGAGCAGCTCGACCTCGGCTTGAAAAATTACAAAGAAGCAGGCATCACTGATGTTCACGGATATATCTGCGACGTAACAAACGAAGAGCAGGTCCAGGAAACAGTCAAAAAGATTGAGAAAGATGTCGGCACAGTTGACATCCTCGTAAACAACGCAGGAATCATCAAACGAATCCCAATGATTGAGATGAAAGCAGAAGAATTCCGTCAGGTTATCGATGTTGACTTGAACGCTCCATTCATCGTTTCTAAGGCTGTTTTGCCAGGAATGATTGCAAAGGGACACGGAAAAATCATCAATATCTGTTCTATGATGTCTGAGCTCGGCCGTGAGACAGTTTCTGCTTACGCAGCAGCTAAGGGCGGTCTCAAAATGCTCACACGCAACATCTGTTCTGAGTACGGCGGAATGAACATCCAGTGTAACGGTATCGGACCTGGATACATCGCAACTCCACAGACAGCTCCTCTCCGCGAGAAGCAGGCTGACGGAAGCCGCCACCCATTCGATTCATTCATCTGTGCAAAAACTCCGGCTGGACGCTGGCTCGACCCAGAAGAACTCGCAGGTCCTGCAGTATTCCTCGCATCTGACGCTTCAAACGCAGTCAACGGACACATCTTGTATGTAGACGGCGGTATTCTCGCATATATCGGAAAACAGCCGTCATAAGCTAAAAATCTTAATATAATGCCTCGCTTAAATGCGGGGCTTTTTTTTAATAAGGAAAAAGTCATGAACGGAAATGTAATTGTCGGGCAGTCTGGAGGCCCAACGGCGGTAATCAATTCTAGCCTTGCGGGCGTATTCAAAACAGCAAAGGACCGCGGCGCAAAAAAAATCTACGGAATGTGCAACGGAATCAAAGGTCTTTTGGACGAAAAATATGTCGATCTGACGGAAAAACTTGATTCAACAATGGCAATCGACCTTTTAAAGCGAACTCCGGCCTCTGCTTTGGGCTCATGCCGCTACAAGCTCCCGGAAGTTTCAGAAGGAAAGGAAATCTACGAAAGAATTTTTGAAATCCTCAAAAAGCTGGATGTAAAATTCTTCTTTTATATCGGCGGAAACGACTCAATGGACACAATCAAAAAGCTGTCCGAGTACGCAAATCTCGTCAAAAGCGACATCCGTTTCATGGGCGTTCCAAAGACAATCGACAACGACCTTGCCGTAACGGACCACACTCCGGGCTACGGCTCAGCCGCAAAATTCATCGCCGCCACAATGAAAGAAATCATCCGCGACGGTCATGTTTACGATTCCCCGACAATCTCAATCGTGGAGATTATGGGACGAAACGCAGGCTGGCTCACGGCGGCAGCAGCCCTTGCAAAATCAGACGACTGCGAGGGCGTAGACTTGATTTATCTTCCTGAGAAAGTTTTTGACGTGGATCACTTCATCAGCAAAATCAACGAGCTTTCAAAAAAAGGAAAATCAATCGTCGTGGCAGTCTCAGAAGGCGTAAAAGTTGCTGACGGAAGATTTGTCTTTGAGCTTGCGGAGCACGTTGAATTCGTGGACGCTTTCGGCCACAAGCAGATGAGCGGAACCGCAAAATTCCTCGCCAACAAAATCACAGCCGTTCTGGGCCTTAAGGCGCGGGCAATCGAGCTTTCAACCTTGCAGAGATGTGCGGCCCACATGACCAGCCGAACTGACATCACCGAGGCCTACAACGTGGGCGGTGCGGCAGTAAAAGCGGCATTTGAGGGCGAAAGCGGAAAAGTCGTGGTAATCAAGCGCGTTTCCGACGATCCTTACATGGTAATCACAGAAACAGCCGACGTAAACAAAATCGCAAACATCGAAAAGAAAATCCCTCTCGAATGGATTACCGATGACGATTATGTAACTCAGGAGCTGATTCACTACATCCATCCGCTGATTCAGGCAGAACTTTCGCCGATTATGGTCGATGGTTTGCCAAGGCACTTGAATCTGACGTTGTAGTAAAAAGAAAAATGTTAAGGACTTAAACAAGTTTTTCCATCAAGAGCTTTATCGTCCTTGCATCTTTTTCTTGAACCCCCGCCTCTTCTGCAAAATTCAGCCATTTTTTGATTCCAGATTCAACTTCTGCAAAAATTGTGCTGATTTCTGCTTTTTTTAGACCTGCAATTTCTGCACATTTTTCGTAGTCTGATGGAATAAAATTTTCGCGTTTACCGTTGATTGTCATCTGGTGGCTGCTTGTCCATTTTCCGTTCGGATTGTAGGCAAAGGCGACATCATAGGCCGGCGAAAGGGACCATTTTCCGGTTTTATCCATTAAAAAGGAAATGTTTTTTACATGATCATCGCAATTTAGGGCCTTTACATTGAAAAGCATTCTCCTGAAGAATTCTTTTTTGTCAGAATGCGGCAGATTGAGAGCGTTCATTACCGTAAATGCCTGTTCGTAACTTGCGGAGCCAGCCTGATTGAAATCAAAATGTGCCATTGCCGCAAGTGACTGCATGTGAAGTTTTTGAGTGCGGCCATTTTTGTCAATGAACCTGTCGAAGCGCTTGGTCATGAAGTGCCTGTTTTTGCCATCGTCTAGCAGGCGGCAGGGATTCATGTTGATGCCACATTCCCTTGCCATTAAATAATAGGCGTACTCAACCAGACCGAAATCGCTTTTGTCGTCACCCTCTTTGTCCTTGTTTTTTGAAAGCCCGCTGAATTTTAAAAGCCAGTATTCAAAACCCTCGGAATTGTCGATTTGCCCCGAACGGACTTCATTTGTCTGAGGATTTAATGAAATTACAGCCTTTGCCCTGGCACCGCCCGCACTTGTTCCAAGCGTAATGATTTTTTGCAAGGATTCGGAAAGGCCTTTTTTGTCAGCCTCATCGAAAACTGCGAAAAGATTTTTGCGGTTGTTCAGGACGATTTCGGCCAATTCCGTTAAATCCTGAATACGGATTGCTTCCAAATCGGAAGAATTTGCCTCGCTCAAGGATGGCCGGTATTCCAAGGCTCCCATTCCCCGCGAGCCGGTGTAGCAAAGCCTCTCAACCGCATTAAAAGACTCCGGCAGGCGGCCCTGTTTTGCAAGATAAACAGAAATAAGCTCGTTACCGAATTTGTCCGGCAGAGAATCGCTTAAAAGCCCCGGCAAGCCATGAAAACTCTCGTAAGAAAGATTGGGAAAAGAAAAAACGCCGGGCTTTAAGGGCATCATAATGGGAGAGACTTGAATTCCGCTTTTTAAAAATGAGGGGCTGTATTCAAAAGTGGCAATTTTTTGCCCTTCATCAAGAGAAATTGCGCCAACACTTGTTCCCCAAAGAGTGATTTCTGCACTGTAAATCATTTATCCTCTCCCCAGACAAAATCTGAATCTGAAGAAGATGAGCCCTTCCGCTTTTTGTAGACCCGCTTGACCTGAGCAAAAGCAGATTTTTTATCTGATATTGCCAGATAATCCATGGGAGAAAGCTCGTAAAGAGGAAAAACGGTATCAAGCTGAGGAAGAGCGTCCAAAGAACGCATGATTTTTATGAGATTTAAAAGCTGGATGCCCTCGCCCTGCTCTGCACGCTCAATGGTACTTTTGCCGACACCGCTGGCAGATGACAGCTCTGCCTGAGTCATTCTTGCGCGGAGGCGAGCCTTTTTAAGTCTTTCGCCGACTTCCTTGAGGATTTGAATATCTGAGCTTAAAGAGTCAATTCTCATTAATGTTAGGATAAACCCATAGGGGAAGATTGTCAATTTAATTCCTCAAAAGTGAAGAATTATCACTATAAAATGCGTTTAATTCATCAAAAATAAAGAATTATTTTTCAAACTATAATTAATGATGCAGAAAACGTCCTATTTTTTTCTTTATAGCCGGGAAAGGACTTTGTTTTGTGTAAGCAAACGAAAGGTTTTGTATCCAGAATGTGAGACGTTTACTGACAGTAAATGAAATGCTTTCTGGCGTTTCTGCCCTCAGTTGTAAAACCCCTTGCAATTCAATAAAATATCTTCTATGAAAACATCTAAATTCTATCTTTCGACACTCCGCGAAGCTCCCAGTGAGGCTGTAATCGCCAGCCACAAACTCATGCTTCGGGCTGGAATCACACGCAAACTTGGAAACGGACTTTACACTTATCTTCCTTTGGGTGTCCGCTCTCTTTATAAACTTGAACAAATTATCCGCGAAGAACTGGACGAGTCTGGCGCACTCGAATTCAAATCAACTGTAATCGTTCCTGGTGAAATCTGGAAGGAATCTGGCCGCTGGGAAACTATGGGTCCTCAGATGCTCAAGGCAAAAAACCGCGGCGAGCAGGACATGGTTGTCTCTCCTACAGCCGAAGAAGCTTACACAGCAATCGTTCGTGACGGGCTGGACTCATACAAGCAGCTTCCTGTAAACCTCTATCAGATCAACACAAAATACCGCGACGAAATCCGCCCTCGATACGGCGTAATGCGTGGCCGAGAGTTCATCATGATGGACGCTTACTCAATGCACGCAACTCAGGAGTCATTGGACGAGACTTACGAAGAGTACGCAAAGGCTTACCACAAGATTTTCAAACGCCTCGGCCTCAAAATCATTCCTGTAAAGGCTGACTCAGGCGCAATGGGCGGAAGCGGCTCAGAAGAGTTCATGGTTGAGTCTCCAATCGGTGACGACACACTCATCATCTGCCCAAAATGTGGATACGCCGCAAATGCAGAGAAGGCTGCCTGTGCACAGGACAATCCTCCTTCTGTCAAAACAGATGCCGCTCCGGAAGAAGTTGCCACACCAAACGTTTTCTCAATCGAAGACATGGAAAAGTTCTTCAACGCTTCTCCAAAAACTTTCATCAAGGCGCTCATTTACAAAGCAACAAACTGTGCGCTTGACCTTACAAAAGTTCCAGGATGTGAAAAATGGGAGCGCGTAAAAGACCCGGCAGGCGATTACTACCCGACGGCATTCTTCTGCGTTCTTATCCGTGGTGATCTTGATGCAAACGAGGCAAAACTTGCGGGTCTTGTAAAGGCAAGCGAAGTAGAGCTGGCAGAGCCTGAGGAAGTTGTTGCAATGAGCGGAGCTTCTCACGGATTTGTTGGACCACGCAAAGTAAACTGCCCGATTATCGCAGACCTTTCAATCATGACTGCAAAAGAAGACGGCACTTTTGAGGCTCAGATTCACGACGCAATCGCAGGAGCCGGAAAAGACGGATTCCATGTAAAGCACATCGAGCCGGGCCGCGACTTTGTTCCATACATGGCAGCTGACGTGCGCCTTGCAAAAGAAGGTGACAAATGTGCATGCTGTGGCGAAACTTTCTACCAGAAAAAGGGAAATGAGCTTGGACATATCTTCAAGCTCGGTCAGAAATACACAAAATCAATGAAGGTAACTTTCCTTGCAGAGAACGGAAAGCCTGCAACCCCAACGATGGGCTGCTACGGAATCGGTGTTGACCGCACTCTCGCTTCAATCATCGAGGCAAACAACGACGACCACGGAATTATCTGGCCGATGACAGTGGCTCCGTTCCAGGTTTGTATCGTTCCAATCCGCTACGAAGGCGCAATGAAAGAAGAAGCCGACAAGATTTACGAAGCTCTCAAAGCCGCAGGAATCGAAGTCCTTCTTGACGACCGAAATGAGCGACCAGGCGTTAAATTCGCCGACATGGAGCTTATCGGAATCCCGCTTAGAATCACAGTCGGTGACAAGAATTTGCCGAACGTCGAGTTCAAGCCAAGAAGTGCCGAAAAAGCCGAGCTTGTTCCAGCCAGCGAAGCTGCCAAAAAGGCAGAAGAGTTCGTTAAGGCAGAACTTGCACGCTTGAACGGATAAAAAACTATAAATTAGACGCAGATTCACGCAGATTACTTATAGTTTATAAATCTGCGTGAATAGTTAGCAGTCAGGAGGGGGAATCGTATTACAAGATTCCACTCCTGTTAAAAATGGCTCCCAGTCGTGAAAACGACTTATCGGAAACGCATGCTAGCATGCTACACGCGTTTTGTGCCTGTAACTATATACGTTTGCCACTTGCGCGGCAGCACAAAACGAGTGTTTCCGTAAGCCGTTTCACTCCATCGCGCCATTTTCAAAATAATATGACTTATAATGAGCTTGCCCTGATTAAAGTAAATTTTTCTTGAATACGTCAAAAATTTATTCTCACACTTTCAGCGAATATTTTTTTAAATCCAGACAGGCCTTTCCATCAGCGATGAATGAGATTCCTTCTGCTTCTTGCGGAGTATAAATTGCGCAAGTCATTGCCTGCTCGCCTCCGTTCAAAAAGACTTCAACGCTGTTCTTGTCAAGGACGATTCTTAAATTCAAATCTTTTGAATCATTCAGGATTTTGCATACCTGAGTGTGCATAAGAGCACGCCGAGTCCCGGAATATCTTCGGTCAATCGTAAGCGTATGCTCGTGAATGCGATAAATCAAATCTGTGTGAAAATTTTTGTCTTCAGCAAGCCTTATCGTGCAGGAATAGCAATCTGCGTCTGGCGAGATATTGACTTCCATATCAAGCACGCGGCCTTTTACCCCGTCAAAACTCATCTGCTTTGAATCCATGCTGATATTATTGAAAGAAACCTCATCTTTACGAAGATTATCAAATTCCACGGCTGGTTTTTGCCACATTCTTCCGTTCTTTACAAAAACTTCGCGCGGAACCGACATTTGTCCTGCCCACGGAGAACCGGCTTCCCTTATGGAACAAGTATCCCAGTTCTGCAACCAGCCAATCATTATTCTTCTGCCGTCTGGTGTCTGAACGGACTGAGGGGCGTAAAAATCCATGCCGCCATCGATAATCTGCTTTCCTTCCTCGCAGAATTTTCCTGTTTTTTCATCAAATGTTCCGATAAGGCAAAGCGTTCCGTTTCCGTTATTGAATTCACCTTCAGCGAGCATATCCTGCGGGCTTACGAGAAGCAGGTATTTTTCGCCAAGCTTGAAAAAATCAGGGCATTCCCACATTTTTCCGAAGCGATTTTTGTTTGAGTCAAGGACAGTCCAAAAGGTCCAGTCAAAGCCGTTGGAACTTACATAGAGCAGAATCTGACCGCTGCCGTCAGAAGGCCTGCTCGCAACCGCGCAACAAAATCTTCCGTCTGAGAGTTGCCAGATTCGCGGGTCACGGAAATCCGCCTTGCTCGCTCCTTCCGGCAATTTTGAAGCATCAATCACAGGATTTTTTTCGTATTTGCGATAATTCTGTCCGTCACCAACGGCCAAACACTGAACCTGAGCATCTCGCAGAGACCCATCCGGCAATTTATGCTGTTTTACGCCAGTATAAATCAGCAGATGAGTTTTATCTGAAAGCTCAATTGCACTTCCAGAAAAACAACCGTTGCAGTCATAGCTCTCATCTGGAGCAAGGGCAGCCGGGAGGTACTCCCAGTGCAAAAGATCCGAACTTACCGCGTGCCCCCAGTGCATTGTATTCCAATGAATATCATACGGATTATACTGATAGAAAAGGTGGTATTTTCCGTCGTAATATGAAAATCCGTTCGGGTCGTTCATCCAGCCGCAAAGCGGGGTCAGATGAAAAGCCGGTCTGTCCTTGGCCGCAATGGAAGCAGCAGCCTTGCTCTCATAATTTCGTGCTTTCTGCAACAGTTCGCTCATAAAAATCCTCTGCTAGTTTTCAATATTTGCGTAATATGAATCGAGATATTTCTGGAAAATTGAAAGAAGCTTGTCCAGTTTGTAAGATTCAAGCTTTTTCTTGAAATTTTCCCAATCCTGATCCGTGAATCCGTTCATTACCCAGTCAGATTTTGCAGTGTTAATTGCCTTACTGACATCAGCCTGAATATTTGAAACTTCTTCCGTATCTTCACGAGTCATAAATACATTCGGATAGACATATTTTTCGTTCACATCCGGAGTGAAGTAATCTTTTATCCAATCAAGTCGGTATTTTGCATCGTCCGGGCAAGTAACATAAACACCATAATATTCATCAAGAATCGCAAGCGGGCCGTTTACGCTCTCTGCCTCACGAACTTCAACAGGAGAAGCAGTTCCCAACGGAGCATGTTTAAGCATATCTTTGCCAGCTTTGTTTTTTCCAAGAACGAAGATGTCGAATTCATCGTCCTCGCCATAAGTTCCCCAGTTGTTCTGTGGAGACTGGAACGGATCGTACATCTGATCAAGCCAGGCACAAACTAAAGCCGGATTTTTTGCAACCGCAGTAACGACGCATCGACCACGGTCAAAACCACTGGTGAATGAGCCGTTCTGAGCAGTAAGATTTTTGACATCAGCTTTAAGTACCGGAAGAGGAACCCAGTCGGCAAGGTTCGCAATGTTTGCGACATCCCAGCTGAAGCATACACCGTAACGGCCAGATTTTCCTTTTGAGACATAAGTTGACCATTCCTGTGTGAATGCCTCAGGGTCAATCAAGCCCTGCTCGTACAATTTGTGAAGCCATGCTGTACCTTTTTTGAATCCTTCCTGTGTCGCGCTGCAAATAACCTTGCGGTTGTCAGTAACTGCGATATGACGACCTTTGTCTGCATCACCGTAGCCCTCGCCAAAACCGTTGATAAGGACATAAGGATC
The DNA here is from genome assembly GCF_014201975.1 of Treponema ruminis. Taxonomy (NCBI): domain Bacteria; kingdom Pseudomonadati; phylum Spirochaetota; class Spirochaetia; order Treponematales; family Treponemataceae; genus Treponema; species Treponema ruminis. Next base: position 93,529 of record NZ_JACHFQ010000010.1, read on the forward strand.
CTGTCCGCCATCGTTCATGATGAAAGACATCGGGATTATGCTTCCGTCGATTTTAAATTTGTTTTGAAGAAGACTTGCTTTGTTTTTGAATTCAAGCAAAACCTTTTCAAATTCTTCTATAGTATTTGGTACTTTCAGCCCAAGAGCATCGAGCCATTTTTTGTTGATGAAGCTCATGTTGTCGATAACCTGAATTGCTTCTTTGCCGGAACCAAGCTGCTCAATCCATGGCAAGCCCCAGATGTGGCCGTTTGAGTCAGTACACATTGCACGGTATTCAGGATATTTGTCGAAAACAGCCTTTAAATTCGGCATATACGAATCGATGTAACCTTCGAGCGGAATGATGATTCCCTGATCGGCATATTTTAAGAGGCTCGAATCGTTGAAGCTGGCGTTGAAGACGAAATCAGCAAGAGTCTTCGGATTTGCCATTGCCAGGGTGATTTTATCATTCCACTGGTCGCTTTGGATTGCAGTCCATTTTACCTCAACGTTTGTTTTTTCCTGCAAACGACGGAAAATCGTCCTGTTATTCGGATTTGATTCTGTGTTTGGCGGAAAGCTCGTAAGGCCTGAAATCACAGTTTTTTCTTTAAGAGGAAAAGCGAGTTCATTCGGGTCAACTTTCTGAATATCACCGCTGTTCAAAGACACATTTTTGTCTTTACAGCCCAAAAAAAGACTCGTACCAAAAGCCAGTGCCGCAAGAGCAAAAGCCATTTTCTGATTTTTTTTCATTTTTTCTCCTTTTCTTGATCAGCCCTTGATAGAACCGATTAAAATTCCTTTATTAAAATACTTCTGGAAGAACGGATACATCACGAGGAGCGGGAAGCTCGAAACGATGATTGTCGCGTATTTCAGAAGCTCGGCAAGCTGTGCACGTGCCGCAGTGCTCTGCATGTCAGAAATCATGCCCGACTCAGGCTGGTTCTGAATCAAAATTGAACGAAGCACAAGCTGCAACGGCTGTTTTGCCGAATCATTCAGATAAATCATCGCATCAAAGTAGCTGTTCCACATTCCGACGAACTGCCACAACGACAGAACCATTATCAACGGAGCACAGACAGGCATCAAAACCTTGAAGAAATATGTCACCTCACTGGCACCGTCAACAAAAGCCGCTTCCTGCAATTCCTTTGGAACACCCTTGTAATATGTGCGGGCAATAATCATGTTCCATACGCTGAATGCACCTGGAAGAACGACAGCCCAGATTGTATTAACCATTCCGAGATTGCTCACAAGAAGGTAAGTAGGAATCAGACCGCCGCCGAAGAACATCGTAATCACGAAGAGGATGTTGAAGAACTTCCGTCCCTTGAAATCCGGCCGTGACATCGGAAAAGCAACAAGCAATGTGATGAAAACAGACAGGGCCGTGTAGACAACCGAATACAAAATCGCATTGCCAAAGCCAGTCCAAATCGCCTTGTTTGAGAGAACCCGCTCGTAAGCCGTAAGCGTCCATTTGTCGAAATCAAAAGTGACGCCTTTATTCTGCAAAGTCACGGGATCAATGAACGAAGCCACGATTATGTAGAGCACAGGTACAATTATTGAAATCACGAAAGCCGCAAGAAGCAGATAACCGATTCTGATAATTGCCCTGTCATGGTATGTAAGCTTGATAAGATGATTTTTTTCCATGACCAGCCTCCTTACAAGCCCTGCTCGTCATTCAATTTTGAGATTGTCTTGTTTACAATCAAAAGCATAATTACATTCACGACAGTGTTGAACAATCCGACCGCCGTTGAAAAACTGTAATCGCCGTCCAGAAGACCTTTTTTGTAAACATAAGTCGCGATGATTTCCGCAGAAGGAAGGTTCAAGTCAGTCTGCAAAGCATAGGCTTTCTCAAAACCGATGCTCATTATGTTTCCAGCCTGCAGGATGAACTGAATCAATGCGATGTCCTTGATTGCAGGCCATTCCACAACCCGAATCTCCTGCAAGATGTTCGCTCCGTCAAGAATCGCAGCTTCCCTTGTCTCCTGATTAACATTCGCAAGGGCCGCCGTGTACATAATCGAAGCCCAGCCTGCTCCCTGCCAGATTCCGCTTGCAATGTAAATAGAACGGAATGCTTCTGGAGCAGCCATGAAATTAATCTGTGTTCCTAAGAAATTATTCACAGGACCAGTCACAGAAAGCAAGATTCGCACGATACCGCAGACTACGATTACCGAAATGAAGTTCGGCAGATAAAGCACAAGCTGAACATTCCGCTTGATTGAAGGGCTCTGCACTCGATTGAGCAAAAGAGCAAGAATAATCGGAACAGGGAAGCCCCAAAGAAGCCCGTACACACTCAATTTAAGCGTGTTTGACAGATAAGAAAGAAAATCTGGTGATGAAAGAAAACGAGCAAAATGCTTGAGACCTACCCAACGGCTTCCCAAGAGACCGCGAATCGGGTTGTAATCCTGAAAAGCAATCAGTATTCCCCCCATCGGAATATAGCGGAAGATTATCGTAAGCGCGAGAGCCGGAAGAAGAAAAACGACATACAACTGCCAATGGTCACGCACATACAACATAGTCTTTGATTTCATGTGTGTCTCCTTTTTGTGCATTTGTAAAACTGATTTTACAAATCTACTAACAGTGTAAAATCAGTTTTAGCATTTGTCAAGCAAATTTGTGCATTTTTAATTCGTTTTGTTACAATTTTTTACAAAATCTTCACTTTTCCGACTTTTGCACAATACGGAAACCGACATCACCCCAGCCTTCATGAGCCGGAATATCCCAGCGGGTTGAAACAGAAAGCTGATCAGTCCATTCAGACCCAAATGCTCCGCCTCGCCGAACGTGCTTTCCGTTATCCATGGTCTCCCAGCACAATTCCCAGAGATTTCCGCTCATGTCGTAAAGTCCATTAGAATTAGGAGATTTTTTTGCAACCTGATGTGTTATTCCATCAGAATTTCCACCATTAACGTTATTTTCGCCTTCAAAACGAGCTTTATACCAGGCATATTGTTTCAAGTCAGCTTCACCTGTAGCCCCTGCAAAACAAGCATTGTCAAAACCAGAAAAATTTTCTGCTTTATCACCGAGAGCCGCAAACATCCATTCCTTTTCGTGAGGAAGCCTGAAGCCGTTTGCATTTTCATCCTCTGTTACAGCATTCCACGTGTCATCATTCGCTGTCGGAATAGCTCCCCATGTACTTGTGTCTGCACTATCTCCAATCTTATAGACTGGTGTGAGACCTTCTTTTTTGCTGAGTTTGTTACAGAATACCAGAGCCGCATAGAAACTTACGCTGTCAACCGGACGTTTTTTCTGAGCCTCACCTTCGGAAGCATTTTCCTTAAAGCTGCTTGGATTTGTTTCCATTACAGCCTCATACAATTCTTGTGTTATTTCAGTATCTGAAATCTTGAAAGCAGGAAGCTCCACATCTTCCGCAGTATCATCTGCTCCATATTTGAATTTGAAAGTTCCCGCCGCAATTTTTTTCATTGTCAGATACTTTGAGACAAAACTTTCAGGCTTGTCATCAGCAGGCTTATCCCCGCTCCCTTCTGAAGGTTTTGCAGGAGCAGGTTTAGGCTCCTCATACTTAGAGTCAGTTGAGCAAGAAACAAATCCGATTGCCGCAGCAACAGCCAACACACCAAACAAAGCTTTTACTTTTTTCATATTATTTTCCTCCATTAAAGACCAAGCTTAATAATTACATAAGAGCCAAGGGTAATTTCATCCTTGATTCCGTCATATTTGTTTCCATTGATTTTCTTTCCGTAGTCGCCGGTATTGATATGGTGATACCATGAGCCGCCAAGAGAGAAGCCCGCACCATTTACGACCCACCAGGTCCAGCTACCCTTTACAGTAAGGAAGTTTTCACCCAGCTCAAAGCCGTCGTTGTTATCCAAATCGCGCCAGTAAAGTCCGCCGTCCAGATTGAGAGTTCCGTAAGGCAATGTGTACCCAATTGAGCTTACAACATAGAAGCCGTTTTCAGCCTTGTTTCCTACGGTCTCACCTTTGTAATTCTTGTAGTGATAGACGCTTTCACCAAACTGCTTGCTAATGTCGTTTGTGACATTGTTATCGCCCGGCATAACCTGTGAATAGTTAAGGAAGAGCTTTGCGCGGAGTTTTTCACTGAATTTGTACTGAACTCGTGCATCAAAGGCAAAGGCCATGAATTCATTTTCACGTTTATTGTATTTTGAAGATCCATCCGCAACGTCATTCGCAAATGTAACGCCCACTGTTCCAATCAGCTTGTCGCGCATAAGACGAGGCTGCCAGAATGCGGCCAGCACATTGTTTCCGAAATGCGGAGCTTTATAGATTAATTCCACGCTGCCACTTCTGAATCCGTATCCAAGTCTGAACTGAGGTTCTGGAACCCATGAAACGCTGTTGTCCGAATCTTCTTTTCCCCAGCTGCTGTTTGTCCATTCAACAGTTTTTGTTTTGGTACTGAACGGAGCATAGTTTCCAACAAGAACAGCCGACGCGAACAAGCCCCTGTCACCTTTTGAATAGATGAACTGAAGATTTGTTCCCTGACCTTCAACGCCGTTTCCAAGCTGAGAAGAAGACCAGCCGTAAGAGCGATCCCATCGGATTGAGCCGGCTTCGTGCCCCCAGACGAAATTTTTATCCCATTTTCTGGCTGCAAGAGGGTCTGTAATCAATCCGTAATAAACGCCAAGCTCGTTGTCAGCATGGCAGTCAATAATCGTAATCTCACCGAATTTTTCCAAAAGACGCTCCTCGCTGCCCTTGAAATAGTGACGCTCGTCAGCAGTACCCGCAACGATTTTGAGCGATTCAGTCGGTTTGAACCATCCGAAGTAAGTGTCGAGCCTACACTCCCCGACACCGCCATCCTGCTTAATCTGTGGTTTAAAGTTGATTTCCATTCCTGCCCGACGATCAGTTTCCAACTTAAAGCGGAAATCATCATCAACCTTATCCCACTTCGTCACCTTTCCAAGCTCGGAAGTTGTGCCCGAATCCTTAGAAACCACATCCGCAAAGGCAAAAGGAACTTTTATTCCCATGTCCAGCATCAGGTGCGTCTCCGCAAAGACAGAACCAGCCGCAAGCGTTCCCGCCGCAAGCAAGGCACCCATCAAACGTTTTTTCATACGTCCTCCTTCTTATTGTGCATTTGTAAATATCACAATCTTGAGTATGATTTAAATGTAAATCCTTTTCCTCATTTGTCAAGAGTTATTTTGCATTTTACCTCGAAAAATGCATTTTTTTGCACAAAAAAATGTCTGAATAATAAAAAATACAATAAAACTTGACATATTCTGCATCATGATTTATAACCAATAATGTAACTTATGCACAAATCTTATTGTGCATAAGCCAAAAAGGAGGAAAAATATGAAAAAAAGAAACGTCGCCTTTGCTTGCTGCGCGGGTGTACTGGCATTGCTTGTAAGCTGCGCGAGCACAGACGAAGCAGCAGAGGCAGAAGGATTCAAAACTGTGGAACATGTTCTTTACCCTACCCCTGATGACGCATTCGTTGCTGACGTAATGCCAATTGAAAACAATGGAAAGCTTGACTTGTACTATCTTTATGAAACCACCCACAACATTCAGGCTTATCACCCTATTCACAAATTCTCCACCGACAATTTCTACAAATATGAGGACGAAGGTCTTGCAGTTCCTACAGGTATCGCAACAGAGCCGGATGTCGCAATCGGAACAGGGTCTTTTTACAAAGCAAAAGACGGCCTTTTCCACTGTTTCTACACAGGACACAATGATGCCTTTGCCGCTCAGGGAAAACCAAAGGAATGTATTCTTCACGCTGTCAGCCGGGATGCAATCACTTGGGAAAAACGCAAGGATGAAGTTCTCTACGCGCCGGAAGGATACTCAAACAACGACTTCCGCGATCCTCAGCTTTTGTGGAGCGATGACGAAAACTGCTACTGGCTTCTGGTCGCAACACGAGAGGAAGCAAACGGCGGAATCGTGGCAAAATTTACCTCAACAGATTTGAAAAACTGGACTTTCAAAGGTCCTCTCTACGCACCGCACAAACAGTGGATGCTTGAATGTCCTGATTTGTTCAAAATGGGAGATAAATACTATCTCTTTTTCAGCTGGGACTGTGTGACCTACTATGCCGTTGGAAAAACAATGAACGGACCTTTTACAGCTCCAAAGGACAACGTGCTTGACGGAACAAATTTCATCTTCTATGCGGCAAAAACAGCTGAACTGAAGGGCAAACGCTACCTCTGTGGCTGGCTGGGTCGATCTCAGGATGAGAATTTTGACTCTGGAAAATATCAATGGGCAGGAAACATGCTCATTCACCAGCTCGTTCAGCACGAAGACGGCTCGCTCGGAGTAAAAATGCCGGAAAGCATTGCAGATTATTTTTCTGTGAAAAAAGAATTTACTCCGGGTAAAACTGAAGGCAATGTCATTTCAGGAAACAATTCTTTCCAGCTCTCAGCAAAAAAAGGTGAGAAATCTGCTGTGAGCCTGGGAAACCGGGAATCAACAATGCTTTTGGAATGTGACGTGACAATCGGAGACAACGGGATTGCAGGATTCGCTTTCGGAAACCCAAAGAAAGCATTCAAGAATTACTATGCCCTTGCCCTTGATGCAAAAAGAAACTGCATCCACTATGAAGGCTACAAACTCGGCGGATTCGAAAATATCGTTTCTTCCGATCCGATTGCACAGACAAAATTTACATTCAAACCGGGCGAAAAGCATCATGTCACCATCGTTGCCGAAAACGAAATTGTAATTTTGTACATTGACGATGCAAAAGTTCTGAGCAGCCGAATTTATAATTCTATAAATGGTGCAGACTTAGCCCTGTTCACTGCTGAATCTGATGCGACTTTTGAAAACATCAGTATGAAAGTTCCACAATAATAATTGTGCATTTGACACAATGAACATTGTATATTAAATTTGACGGTATGCCAAAAGTAACGATACAAGACATAGCAAATGAATTGGGGCTTTCCAGAAACACGGTTTCAAAAGCCATAAATAGCACAGGCGTTATCGCAGATTCAACTCGCGATACTATTCTCAAAAAAGCGGCGGAAATGGGCTATAAACTCTTTGCCATCCAGAATACCATGACCAAAGAAAATGCCCCCGTACAATCCGAGAAAAAAGAGCTTGTGCTGCTCACAGGAGCCGTGTTGGGAAGCTCACATTTTGCGGCTAAAATGCTTGATGAAATGCAAACTCAGGCATTAAGGCTCGGCTACGGCTTCACGATGTACAGAGTAATGCCTCAAGAGCGGGAAGAACTTCGTCTTCCTGTGAATTTTGATGCGAAAAGAGTCGCAGGCCTTTTCTGTGTCGAAATGTTTGATATGGCATACAGTCAAATGCTTTGCTCTCTCGGTATTCCGATTTTGTTCATTGACACTTCTGTTCCTTTTGAAGAAAAACCACTTGCTGCGGACGTTCTTCTTATGGAAAACAGAAGCGGCATTTACACATTCATCAAAGAAATGGTTTCTCGGGGTCAAAAAGACTTCGGCTTTGTTGGAGAAGCCTTGCACTGTATGTCATTTTATGAAAGATACGACGCTTTTATGGGTGCTATCAGATTATTTGGCATGGAACATCATCCAGAATGGTGTTTTACAGGCAATTCCCGCGGCTTGAATTATCCTTCACACAGCGATTATATAGCCTATCTTGAAGAAAAATTCACAAGCTGCAAGTCTTTCCCGTCAGTTTTGATTTGTGCCAATGATTTTGTTGCGACGGATGTAATTCAGGTTCTGAAAAAGCTAGGAAAAAACGTACCGAATGATGTGCTCCTGTGCGGCTTCGACGATTCGCCAGAATCCCGCATCATAAGTCCAAGCCTCACGACAATCCACATTAAGGGCCAGGCAATGGGATGCGCGGCAATCGAAATGCTTTTTTCACGAATCAAAAATCCTAATTCTCCGTTCCGCACTCTTTACATAGAGACCAACATCGTTTATCGGGAGTCTACTGAAAGATAAGGAAAATTTATGAAAAAGAAAATTGATGTAACTGCTCTTGGAGAAATTCTTATTGATTTCACTTTTGCCGGAAAATCATCTGCCGGGAAAAACATATTCGAAGAAAATCCGGGCGGTGCACCTGCAAATTGTGCCTGTGCAGTTTCAAAGCTTGGCGGAAAATCAGCATTCATAGGGATGACAGGCGAGGATTCTTTTGGCAACGACCTTCGCACAGTCCTTGAAGAGCTGAATGTCAACACAAAAGGAATGTGCACGACAAAAAATCAGCACACAACCCTCGCATTCGTCACCCTCGACCAGAGCGGAGAACGGCATTTTTCATTCTGCAGAAATCCTGGCGCTGACACACAACTTTCGGTCTCTGATTTGAATCAGGAAATTCTTGAGGACACAAAATTCCTTCATATCGGCTCGCTTTCACTCACTGACGAACCGGCAAAATCAGCAACAGAGGAAGCCGTCAGAATCGTCAAAGAGGCAGGCGGATTTGTTTCATACGACCCGAATTATCGCGAAACTTTATGGGGAAACCGCGAAGATGCAATCCCGACCATCAAAAGCATGATTTCAAAAGCGGACATGGTTAAAGTCTCGGAAGAAGAACTTGCATTATTATATGGGAAGAATCTTTCTTACGAAGAGGGAGCGGTTCAAATTCTCTCAGAAGGAGCAAGTCTCGTTCTTGTGACTCTTGGCTCAAAAGGCGTTTTTTATGCTGCCAGAACACCAAACTTCACCGAAAACGGAATCGTTCCTGCAAAAAAAGTGTCTGTCGTAGACACAACGGGAGCGGGCGACAGCTTCAACGGCGGCCTTTTGTACCGTCTTTCACAAAAAGAAAATCCGTTTGATTTCACAAAGGAAGGGATTGAATCTGACCTTAGTTTTGCGAACGCAGTCGCGGCATTGTGCGTCACAAAAAGGGGCGCAATTCCTGCACTGCCAGCTCTTTCCGAAGTGGAACTTTTTCAACGCAAAGAATCAAAATAGCTCGCCGAAAACAAACGCATTATAAAATGTTTCCTGTTAAAAATTGCTCCGGTCGTGAAACTGGCTTATAATGCGTTTGCCATTTTCTATGGAATCTTTTGGGTAATAGGGCTATAATTGAAAAATGAAAAAGATTTGCTTTTTGTTTTCAATTTTCATTCTTTCAATTTTCGCTTCTTTTGCTTTGCCTCACGTAACTCAAGATGTACCGGATTTTTCTGGCCAGTATGTTTACTACAAAGACAAAAGTTTTGAGCGCGAATCTTACATCGGTATCGTTTACTACGACGAATCAACTTACGGATTGCGTTATTACGCTCCTGCAAGCGGAAACGGCTCGAAATTCAAGCCGGAGAAAAATATCCACATTCTGTTCACAATTGACCCGGACATGGAAAACCTTGAGCTTACAGGTGAGCGAATTCTAACGAGCATCACTCCGGAAGACACAGATCTGGTCAATTACATTCACGATTTTTTCTACGAAATGACAAAACGCCGTCAGAATGCCGGAGAAGTCAGCGAGAAAAAGTCTGAATATCAGAATTACGAGCAGTTTGGCGGAAACGTCAGGATTTATTTTGATCCGCTTGTTCCAGTCTTTAATGTTGAACGGATTGATACCGTCGATAAAAAGACAGTCCTTCAAATCGTTACGGCAGGTCAGCTTGTTTCTTCAGAAGACCAGAGTTTTGCAAAATTCACAGGCTTTGCCGAAAAGTTCAAGGATACAAAGCACAAATTCAAGAAGGATAAAAAATCCCGCCCTCTCGAAGTAAGCTACAAGGCAAATGAAAATTCAAATCCGCTGAAGGCCCAGCTTGATTCTTCATGGAATTCCGCCGCTGAAAATTTCTACACACTGAATAATGTTGCAGTCTTTACAGTAAATGAAGTTTCATCGCCACTCGAAAATCAATTTGACGTTCTCAAACGCCGATTGCTTTTGGGCACAGAGCTTGTTCATCCAAACTGGACCAGCCAGAAAATCGAAGAAAAAGAAAACGGCACGCTTTTTACGCAGGTTTCATACCATGCAGAATCTGACAGCTACACCTGTGACTTCAAATTCCTGCGCGAAATCGACTCAAAAACAGCCGGCCTCTATACGCTCACAGTTTTTGCGGGCGCATACACAGGCAACAAAAAATATTTCGACGCAATCGTAAAATCTTTTAATTAAAACGAACTTCTGTTCAGGGGGCTGCCTATCCAGACGCCCTCTGTCAGATAATCTTTTTTCTGACCTTCAATCATAATCTGAACGCTTTTGACCGTGCTGAATTCAGTGGCCGTGTAAACGACCTGCATGAGCTGGGCAAGGGAACCTTCCGCACCGAACTGGTTGAACTGGAATTCCTCGCTGAAATTCAAAATCGCAACTCCGTTTTTGATGCTGGCGCTGAGCAGGCGTGTTCCGGCTGGAATGAGAGTGCGGCAGCCTGTGCTGGACTCGCCTGAACTTGGGCCCTGGAGCAGCTGATTCAAGGCGTCGCCCATCGGGGAATCCTTGTGGACTGTACGGCTGACGATTTTCCGAACTACAGGACCTTCGCTGTCTATTGCCACGAAACAAATCTTGGCCTTCGTAGTGTTTGCAGGCGGCTGGGGAGCTGCTTTTGGCTCTGGCTTGGGCTCAACTTTGGGCTGCTGTGCTTGATTTTGAGCAGGGCTTTCACTTTTTGCCACGCTTTTACTTTCTTGCGGCTCGCTTTTCTTTTCAGGCTTGGGACTTTCAGGTCTTTTTTCTTCAATCTTTGGCTTTGATTCAGTCTTTTCGTCTGATTTCAGAGTCACCTGGGTCTTTTTTTCTTCGGTTTTTACAGGCTGAACGGACTTTTCGGCTTCAGCCTTCTTTTTTGAGGACTTTTCTTCTGCTTTCTTATCAGATTTTTTATCCTGTTTTTTGGCGGGCTCTTCCTTTTTCTCTTCGGCCTTTGCAACAGGCTCTGTCTTACGCAGATTTTTCGTCAAATCAATGACGATTTCACCTGTCTCTTCGGATTTTGGAGAGTCCTTTTTATCTTCAAAAATGTCTTTTCCGATTTTCTTTTCGATTAAGGCAGTTGCGCCCGATTTATCAAAATTTTCCTTTATTTCTTCCTGCTTGACCAAAAAAACAATCAAAATTATCAAAAAAAGAAGAATCCAAATGGCAAGTCCAAGCCCGGTTTTCTTCTTGTTCTTCTTTCCCTTTTCACTCATATCTTAATTATCGGAAAATAAAGGCGTTTTTTTAATAATTCAAGGCAATCATTTACATTGTTTGCGGGTCTTGAAGAGGCTAAAATATAATCGGGAGTTAAAAGGAGACTTATATGGAAAACTGCAAAGAATTTGATTTGATTACATTTGGCGAAATCATGCTTCGTCTTTCACCTGGAGTGAATGAACTCATCAGCAAAAGCGATTCTTTCAAAAAACATGCGGGAGGAGCGGAACTTAACGTTGCTTCCGGAGTCTCACTTTTGGGCTTGCGCACAGGCGTAGTCACAAGACTGCCAAAAAATCAGCTGGGAACTTTCATCAAAAACCGAATCCGTGCTTCAAGCGTGAGCGATGACTACATCATTTTTGACGACTCGCCAGAAGCCCGCGTTGGAATCTACTATTACGAAAACGGAGCCTACCCGCGAAAGCCGACCGTTGTTTACGACCGAAAATTCTCTTCAATCACAAAGATTTCACCGTCAGAAATCCCGGAAGACATTTACGGCAAGACAAAGATGTTCTACACTTCTGGAATTACCCTGGCCCTCTGCGAAAACACCAGAAAGCTCGCAATCGAAATGATTAAAAAATTCAAGGCGACAGGAACAAAAATCGCCTTTGACGTAAACTACCGGGCAAACCTCTGGGACGAAGAAACAGCCCGCAGCACAATCAAGCAGATTCTGCCTTTCGTGGACATCCTCTTCATCTCCGAAGAAAGCTGCCGCCGCATGTTCCAGAAAACCGGCTCCCTTCAAGACATGCACCGCGAATTCTGCAAGGACTTCCCAAACATCCAATTCATCGCTTCGTCAATGCGCGAAGTAATCAGCCCGAAAGTTCATTCTTTCACATCGCTGGTTTATTCTAAAAAGGAAGATAAATTCTACACGGAAGAGCCATACAAGGACATCGACGTAGTTGACCGAATCGGAAGTGGCGACGCATACTGTGCAGGCGTTTTGTTCGCCCTGCTCAAATACAACGATCCGCAAAAAGCCGTAGAATTCGGAAACGCCACATGTGCCACCAAAAACACAATCTTCGGCGACCTCCCCCTTTCCGACTTCAACGAAATCAGCTCAATAATCGCCGCCCATCAATCAACCGGCAAACAATCCGAAATGAATCGCTAGTCGTGTTTTGAAAATTACAGGCTGTATCAAAAAGCGGCTCCCAGTCGTGATAACGGCTTAGCGAAACCGCAGGCTAGCCTGCTACACGCGTTTTGTGCTTGTAACTATATACGTTTGCCGCTCACGCGGCAGCACAAAACGAGTGTTTTCGTAAGCCGTTTCACTCCTTTGCGCCGTTTTTTGCAATATCCGGCAAGTTCAAAAACCGACATTTAACTTATCTAGTTAATCTCCTGCATTCATACAAAACAATCGCTGCAGCCTGCGCCACATTCAGGCTCTCAATCGGCTGCACCTGCCCCTGCTCGGGATTTCCACAGAAAGGAATCGTTACAAGCTCGTCACAGTTGTCGCGCACGATTCTGGAAATTCCGTGCTCTTCGTTGCCCAGAACAATCAGGGCAGGCTTTTTCTTTTCATTGCAAAGCTCCGGAATCTTTTCGATTGGAGTTTTGCCCCGCACGTCCGTTCCAAAGCGAATCATTTTGCCCTTCATTGAGGCTAGAAGTTTTTCAATCGACTGAATCGAATAAACATTGACGTATTCCATGCCGCCCTGAGCTACGCGGTAAGAACTTGTCGTAATCGAAGATTGAGCCTCGTCACGCGGAATAACGATGTTCTTAAAGCCAAAAAATGCCGCGCTGCGCACTATTGCACCCAGGTTGTTTGCGTTTCCTACCCGGTCAAGCAGAATCGCGCTTTCCTTCTTGTGGAGCCATTCGTCTGTAATTTCAGTGTTGAGGTGGGGAATTTCCTCGTTACGGATCATTGCGACAACGCCCTGGTGATGTGGCGTGCCGCTGAGTTTTTGAAGTTCTCCTTCAGGAATATTGTTGTAGGGAACCTTTCGCTCCGCCAGAGATTTGAACAAATCCTTAAAATCCATCATTCGGTCGCGTGTGTAATAAAAACGCGTAATTTTCTGGGGATTGCATTTAACAAGTGCTTTTACTGCCTCAAAGCCGCATACGGCGAGTTCATTTCTAATGTCATTCTTCATAAGGAGTTATTATATCTCAAAAAAGCAAAATTGTATATGGAAGGAAAATTTTTGTCGACAAATTGTGGAAAAGTCAGCAGAATTCCACAAAGTTTTTAACAAATTTTCCCCACTTTCCCACAAGTTTTGCACATTTTGTGGACTTTTTGTGGAAAACTCAGGCATTTATCCACAAGTTTTCAATCAAAATATTTTTAGCCCTTTCCGAATTTCCTTCGTATAAATAAGTAAGGAGACATCTATGACAAACGAAGAATTCAAAAGCGTACTTGCAAAAAACGGAGTTTCTGCAGAAGACATAGAAAAAGCTACGGCAAAATTCGACATTGAAAAGGTCGAGGGCATCTTTGACGCAGCCAGCACACCAAGAGAAGCCTTTGAAAACTGCAAGAAATTTTATCCCCAGCTTGACGTTGAAGAAGCCATTAAACAGATGGACTTCGTTATGAGTCAGTTTGAAGCGGCAACAAAAGGCGAAATGACCGAAGGCGCGGTTGAACTTTCTGAAGAAGAACTTGATATGGTTTCAGCAGCCGGACTTTTTGGCCTCAACTGGAAAAAAATTGGCGCAGGAATAGTCGGAGGCTTATTGGGTGCGGTTCCCGGTCTCGTAGTTGGCGCCCTGGCCGGTGGTGTAACCGGATTCTTTATGGGAGGCCCTGCAGGCGGTTCTGCCGGCTTAATCGCTGGAGCAAGTCTTGGAGCTGCAGCAGGATTTTTCATTGGCTATAAAGCCGGTGTAAACGTTTATGAGGGCAAGGACTGTTTTGACTGGTCTTCCCTCCAGGCATAAAAAAACCTTCGGGCAAGCCCGAAGGTCAAGATGTTTTGCTATTTAATTTTATTTTATGAAGTTCTTTTCTTTAGCGAGCTGAACACCAGCATCATTCCATTCTTTACCGCCGATTTTGTTGAACTCGTCGAGGAATTTCTGCCATTCTGTTGGGTTGAGTGCGCGGTTTCCAGTCATGAACTCAACAACGCCCTGCTCGTAGAATCGTTTTACGTCTGCGTTTGGTTTTGGCATTTTGTCCTGACCGATACAAGCTGTCCAAGCTTTAGCCTGCATTTCGCGGAGAGTCTTAAGAGCAGACATCTCTTTGCCGTTCTTTGAGTACCATGTTGGGTAGCGTGAAGCCAACTCGATGTCGCCGTTGTAGTAAACCATGTTGCGGAGCTGTGTGAGCGGAATCATAGCAGACTCTGTGTAACCTTTTGATGGGTCAGCCAAACCTTTTGTTGTTGGAACGCCATTGTTCAAGATATAGTTCTCACCTTCTTTACCCCAACCGAGGAGATAGTAACCTTCGTCAGAAGACATCCATTCAAGGAGCTCTGCGATTTTGTCCATCTTGCCTTCTTTAGCAGCCTTTGCAGAAACTGCATACATGCGGTAAGCCTGTGAATATGTACCAGCTGAAGATTTGCCTTTTGGTCCTACAGGTGGCTCAACAACAATCCATTCGCCTTCTGGGAAGTTGTTATCGAATGGTTTGTAGTTTCCTTCGTTTGCATAAGCAGCGTTCTGCTCACGCATGATACCAAAGCGTCCCTGTTTCCAAGCAGCACGGAAGTCGTCTTTTTTGTAAGCCAACCAGTTTGGATCCATTACACCAGCGTCAACCATCTGTTTTGTGTAAACCATTGCGTCATAGTACTCTGGTTTGTAGAGGTTAAGACCAGCTGTTGCAGCAGATGAGAGATCCCATGTACCAGCTACGCCGAATGCACCGAAGATTGGGTCAAGACGGCGGCCGAGACCTTCGTTTGGAGCAGAAACTTCAAGGAATGCACCGTATCCGTATGTGTCATTCTTGCCGTTTCCGTCTGGGTCTTTCTCTGTGAAAGCTTTCATTACAGCCATGAATTCGTCTGTTGTTTTTGGAACTGAAAGTCCGAGTTTGTCGAGCCAGTCTTTGCGGATAAGAACACCTTCGTTGCGGACAATTGAACCCGGCTGAGCGAGTGCATAAGAATGTCCGTCGATTGTTGTGAATGCGCGTGAATCAGCATCGTACAATTTTGCTGTGCGGTTTGGCATTTTTGCATACATTGCGTCAACCGGAGCAAGCAATCTTTTTGAAACGAGAGTTGAGTAAACTTCGTTTGAAACCATGAAAATATCAGGCAATGTGTTTGCAGCACCAGCAGCGTTGATCTTTGTGTTTTGATCTGCTTCTGATGACGGCAAGTTTGTAAGCTTAAGATTGATGTTGAGCTTCTCTTTAATAATCTGGTAGCCAGACCAGTCAGCTGGGATTGGACCTGCTTCTGATGCTGCTGCACCATACCAAAGCTCAATGTCTACTGCGCTGCTCTTTTTTGAGCCGCATGATACCATAGCCAATGCTGCGAGTGCTGCAAGTGAAGCAACAACTCCTTTCATTAACTTCTTCATTCTTTCCTCCTTATTATTTGAAAGCATATGAATTCATTTTGATTTATTAAAACTTAGCCCTTAACAGAACCAAGCATTGTACCTTTTGTAAAGTATTTCTGGATGAACGGATAAGCGAGCATCATCGGAATAGCAGAAAGGAATACACAAGCTGCCTTGATTGATGCAATTGAAGCCGCACCGAAAGCTGTACCAGTATCCAAAGTTTCGCTCATTGAAGCACCGAGAAGGATGTTTCGAGTGAGGATTGGAAGTGGCTGCAAGTAAGCCTCTGTTAAGTAAAGGAGGGCGTGCATGAAGTCATTCCAGTAACCAACTGCATAGTACAAACCGATTGTCATGATGATTGGTTTTGACAATGGAAGAATGATTGAAATAAGAACATACCATTCTGCCGCACCGTCAATTCGAGCCGATTCTTTAAGAGATTCTGGGATTCCCTCGAAGAAGCCGCGCATAATCAGACAGTTGTAAGTACCGATTGCACCTGGCAAGAAGATTGAACACAAGTGGTTCGTAAGGTGAAGGTTTGTAACAACAAGGAACGTTGGGATAACGCCGATGTTGAACAAATATGGAATCAAAACGAAGTAGTTCAAGATTTTGCGGCCTGGCAAGTCTTGAACAGACATACAGTAAGCCATCGGAACTGTGAGCGACAAAGATGTCACAACACCGAAAAGCATGATTTTGATTGAGTTCCAGAAAGCAAGGGTAAATCCGTTGTTTCCGAGCAATGCCTTGTAAGCAGAAGCGTCCCACTTCCATGGCATAAGAATGAATTTGTCAAAAGTCGACCCAATGTAACCGTTTGGAGTTACAGAAGATGAAATTGTACTGATGATAGGGATAGCGATGATTACACCGATGAAAACAAGAAAGAAGTTTACGCCTGTGTAGAAAGCTCTGTCGCCTGATGTTAATTTTACTGTCTTTGGTTTTTCCATTTTAGCACCTCAACAAATTACAAGAGAGAAGATTCAGTCAATTTCTTGACGACTTTGTTAGAAACCATAACGAGCATCATGCCGATTACGCCTTTAAAGATACCAACAGCAGTTGCAAGGGCGAACTGGAATTCAAGAAGACCCTGACGGTAAACCCATGTATCGATGATGTCAGCAACTGAATAAACAGCTGGAGAATACAACATGAACATCTGGTTAAATCCGGCATCAAGAACTGTACCGAGTTTAAGAAGGACTACAGTAACGATGACTGGTTTGATTGAAGGGATGGTGATGTACCATACGCGCTGAACGGCAGAAGCACCTTCTACCATAGCAGCCTCAAACAAAGACGGGTCGATACCCATGAGGGCAGCGATGAAGATGATTGCGGCCCAACCCATTTCCTTCCATGCGTCAGAAAGGACGACCATAACAGGGAACACTTTTGTGTTTGTAAGGAAGTCTACAGATGTACCTCCGACACTTTCGATTACCTGGTTAACAAGACCGTCACCTTTCGCAAACAAAATAAGGAGAATACCGTACATGATAACCCAGGAAAGGAAGTGTGGGAGATAAGCTAAAGTCTGAACGATACGACGAAGGGCATTATGCGTACATTCATACAGGGCAACTGACAAGATGATAGAAAGAGGAACTGAAACACAGAGCTTAGCCAAGCTGTAAAGAATTGTGTTTCTCATAAGTTCGCCAAAATAGAACGAATGGATGAATGTGCTGAAGTTTTTAAATCCTACCCAGACACTGCCCCAAACTCCGTCAACTGGCTCAAAATCTTTAAAAGCAATCTGACCATTAACAATCGGACCATTAACAATCGGACCATACTTCATAATCGCATAGTACACGACTGGAATGACGAGAAGTGCATAAACCGAGAAGTGTCTCTTGATGTTCTTCCAGAGATCTTTCTTCGGTGCATTTAAAACATTAGTTTCGTGTGCGTTCATACCTAACCTCATGAGACAATAATAACGCGGAAAGCGTCAATTAGAAATTAAATATACTTTTGTCTTATTGGACAAAACCGAACATATTATAGTTATGGAAGCTTCTAAAATGCAAAGTTTTTGGAGTTTCCCACTATTATTTTGAGCGGATTTTTCCTGGCGGTATGCCATAGATTTTTTTGAAGACGCGACAGAAATATGCCTGGTCCTGGAAACCTGAATTTTCTGCGATTTCGTAGATTGTATCGTTGGTTTCGAGGAGCATTTTTGTTGCGATGTAAATTCGGTAGCGGTTAAGATATTCCCACAAACTAAGGCCGATTTCCTTGTGGAAAATTCGTGTGAGATAATCTTCGCTGACGTGAACCGTATCTGCAAGCTTCCAGCGGACAATCTGCTTTGAAGCGTTGCGGTTGAGGTAAAGAATTGCCTTTTTGACGAGTGCGCCAGTGTGTGGCGGCAGGATTTCGTCACCGGCAAGAATAGCCTTGATTCTGTCGTTGAACTGCTCAGACTCAGCGGCTCCCCGGTTACAGAGAATGATGCGGGGATGAGAACAGAGAAGCTCGATTTCTTCATCGGTTTCAACCGTGTCAGGAAGAACGATGATTGGTACGAGGACAGTTTTTTGATTCTGGCGGATGCGGCGGATGCTTTCTTCATCAACCTTCTCAAAAACAATCAGGGACGGCGTGATTTCAGAAAGGATGTCGTCGAATTCGTCCATTGAAGAAACGGTGACTGTATTTGACTCAGTTGCCCAGGTACCGTAATGAGTATGCTTTGTGTTTACGAAGAGAACAGGAGCCGAGCGCTGGGCGCGAATCTTCTGCTCGAGAATATCCGTAAAATTGTGGCCTACGAGATTGTGGCTGTAGCAGACCAGAGGCGCACGGAAAACGGAATCCTTTTTGCGCAGGCCGTAAATCTTAATCCATTCATCGATAGGAGCTGTGTCCGGCTCCCAGTAGAAGACGGCATTGTCAAAATCAGCTTCGAGATAGCCTTCCTCAAAGAGATATTTTGGATCAAGCTCGAATTTTGCCTTTGGAAGACTTTCCGTAAAGCAGTAAAGCTTTGACTTGGTGACGTCGTGGTTCTCCGGCGGAAGACCCGCAAGATTTGGCCACGGCAGGGTAACTTCTGCGTAACTGTTGGACTTTTCGACCTCTCCAAACTGAAGGAGAATGATTTTTTCGGCGAGAAGAAGCTCAGGCTTGTGCCAGTCAAAGCGGCTTGAATAGAATTCGATGTGAATTCCGTCGATTTTCTCTGAAATGCAGGGGATTTTCTCCGCGTAGTCGAAAATCGTCTGCAGGGCCCGCTTGAGTCTTTCTGCATCACCAAAGAGAAGAGGATATTCCTGATTGAGATTGGCCGCGATGCTTCCCGGAAGAACCTGACGGATTTCGAAGAGTTTTTTGTTCATCGGCAGGTCGTCAACCTGAGAACGGGTCAAATCAACCAGAGTTTCAGTCTTTTGCAGCTGGGCATTAATCTGCGAGCGGAGGAAAAGAAGCTGCTCGGCAAGAATTTCCTTGTCGATTACGCCTTTTTCGATATTGTCTTCCATTTGCTGGACTTTTGACGAAAGATTTTTGAGCGGATCACACAAGTCACTTCCGACATTGGCAAAGAATTCAGTTTTGGCGAACTCAGCCTGCTCAGCAATCTTGCGGGCTTCGTTTGTATTTTCAAAGAAAGTGATGCTCTGAAGGGCGCTGCTGACAG
Source organism: Treponema ruminis (assembly GCF_014201975.1). Lineage (NCBI taxonomy): Bacteria > Pseudomonadati > Spirochaetota > Spirochaetia > Treponematales > Treponemataceae > Treponema > Treponema ruminis. The sequence goes on from NZ_JACHFQ010000010.1 coordinate 112,925, forward strand.
AAGAACGCAAATCTTCGTATACAATGCCGTGACATTTTGCGTAACCACAAATGATATATCCGTAAGCATGTTCGTCATCAAAAAGCGGCTGGACAATAAAAGTGCCGCTGGCAAAATCAGAAGCGTATTTGTCCGGAACAAGATTGCCCCGCTGGAATTTTACAGGCTCCGTGCGGGCTTCATCAGTGGAATTGTAGCCGCCGATGTAATTTGAATAGTTTTCGTCCTCATGAAGGACAAGAGCAAAAGTGCGGATTCCGATTTTATCAAGATATTTTTTGAGGACCGTAATCAGTTTTGGCCGGTCATAAACAGAAAGCAGCTCGTTCTTTAAAGCAGAAACCACCATGTTGACCTTGTTGGCTTCAAACTGCTCCTGAATGAGGACACGTTCCTGAATTCGAGGAATGGAAACGATTACATGACGGATGACCTTTTCGATATATTCCGGTGAAAGGTCGGTGATTCCGCGAAGGGCCGAGAGGAATGCGAAAACAGTGAGGGATTCGCCACCCTCTTCAAAATATTTTGTAATCCACTGAGAGAAAAGCTCGTAGAATTTTGGCTTGTCGTTGTCAAAAAGAGCCCGGAGCATGGGGTCAAGATTGGCCTGCTCAGGATTCATATGGAAGATTTTGAAAATTTCTTCACGGAACTGGGCTTCACTTCGGATTTTGTATTTTGATTCCGCTGAATTCCAGATTTTTGCACGGTTACAGCCGCAGCTTTCACGGACTACAGGATAGGCAGAAAGCTTTGTATCAGAAACGCCCAGCATTCCGTTGAGAATATTGGAAAGTTTTTCGTAAGCCTCAACGCCAAGCTCAGCAGTAGGCATGTGGACTGTTGAAAACGAAGGAACTGAAATCCGGCTTTCATCAGTATCATTGAAACCGCCGACCAGCAGGTCTTTTGGGATTCGGACTCCCCGCTTTTTCAGGTAATTGACGGCCGCAAAAGTCATGAGGTCGCTGGCACCGATTATGGCCTTAAAATCCTTGCCAGGAACAAGATTTCGTTCCTCACAAAGCTGAACCATTGCCTTTTCGCCGTCAGTCCAGCTCATTGCATCAGTTATGAGGTTTTGATTTTCATCATTGAGAAGACCTGTCTCTGCAAGGGCATCCTTAAAGCCCCGGAAGCGGTCTTCGGCAGAAGTATGAGTCTGAGGACCGCGCAAAAATGCAATCCTTTCGACTCCGTGAGTCTTTATAAAATGGAGGACAAGTTCCTTCATTCCGGAATAAGCGTCAAATTCAGAACATGGCTTGCCGTGAAATTTCTGACCGATTGTAACTACTGGAATTTGATTGAAGCGGTTGTGGAATTCCTCGACGTCCTGCAAAGAGACAGAGCCACTGATACTTGAAGCCCAGCTGACAAGGCCGTCGATGTTTGAGGGATTTGCCAGCTCATAGACAGAATTTCTCAGACAGTCATTAGATTTCTCAGAAGACAGCTTTCCGCCTGGAAATACAAAGAACGCACCTTTATCCTGAGATGCACGGGAAACTATTTTGTGCCAGAGTTTGAGTGCGGAACCGTTATATATAGTAGAAAGGATGAAACCTATTCTTCTTCCATTTTGAAAATTCTGCATTTTTATATTTTATAATGACATTCCTATTTTTACAAGTTTTATATGTCTTTTGCAAAGAGATTTTGCAAAATTTGTCTATTCCGTATATTGTTCGGAATTTTTCATATTTCAGCTTTTTTCCACGGTTTTTATCAAAAAGGTGTCAATAATCGCTATATGATTTTTCAGGTTTCGGGATTATAAAATTATTATAGAATTTATGGAAGTGCTTTTCACTTCTCCCAGAGACATTCGGAGGTTCAAATATGGCTCTCAAATCTATTAAAGACGTAATGAAAACAGTTCAGCGCCCGGAAAAAGTTCTTCAGTTCGGTGAAGGCGGATTCTTGCGCGCTTTCGTAGACTGGCAGATTGATATTGCAAACGAAAAAGCAGGCTTCAACGGAAACATCGTAATCGTTCAGCCTCTCGAAAAAGGCATGATTGACGCAATGAACGCGCAGGACAACCTTTACACAACAGTCCTCCGCGGCATGAAAGACGGCAAACCAACAGTTGAGACACGCTGCATCAACTCAGTAAGCCGCTCAATCAACCCGTACACAAACTATGACGAATACATCGCTTTGGCTTCAAGCCCGGACTTGCGCTTCATCGTTTCAAACACAACAGAGGCAGGAATCCGCTTTGACTCAGAAATCGACGGCGTTCCAGTTACACTCGACCAGAAGCCACAGAAAAACTTCCCTGCAAAAGTAACAGCCTTCCTTTACAAGAGATTCCAGGCTTTCAAGGGCGACCTTTCTAAAGGCATGATTTTGATTCCTTGTGAGCTTTCTGACCAGGCAGGCCTCAACCTCCGAATCAACATCCTCCGCTACGCAGAAATGTGGCAGCTGGGACCGGACTTCATCAACTGGTTCGACGAAGCATGTGACGTCTGTTCATGTCTCGTTGACCGCATTGTTCCGGGATATTTCCCGCTCCTTTCTAAAGAAGAAAACGGTAAAACTCAGGCTGAAAACCTCTGCGAAAAACTCGGCTACGAGGACAAGCTCCTCGACTCAGCAGAGCTCTTCCACTTCTGGGTTATCGAATCTAAAAAACCGCACGAAGATGAACTCCCACTCGTTAAGGCAGGCCTTTCAGTTAAGTGGGTTCAGAACATGGACTACTACCACACACGCAAAGTCCGCATCTTGAACGGCGCACACACATCTTCTGTTCTGGCAGCTTACCTTGCAGGAAGCAACTATGTTCAGGACATCGTCTGCTCAGAAAAAGTCGGAAGCGGCTTCAACGAGCCAAACGCTGACGCTCAGAAATTCATGCACGACATCATCTTCAACGAAATCGTTCCTTCAATCGACGGCGATCAGGAAGACCTCAAAAAATACGCACAGGACGTCTGGACACGCTTCCAGAATCCATTCAACCCGCACCGCCTCATCGAGATTTCTTTAAACTCAGTTGCCAAATACTGGACACGATGCTTGCCAAGCGTAACTCAGTCAATCAAAAAGAACGGCTCAGTTCCAAAATTGCTCGGCTTCTCAATCGCAGCCCTCATTTCTTTCTACAACGGAACAGAAATCAAGGACAACGCAAAGGGTCAGAAATGCCTCATTTCAAAACGCGATGAAGGCGAATACGAAAACCTCGACACCCTGCCAGTCCTCGAATTCTTCGCAGCCCTCAACAAAGAGACAAAAGACGCAAAAGTTAAGGCAAACAAAGTCTTGAGCAACGTAGAGTTCTGGAAAGAAGACCTCACAAAATACGCCGGCCTCGAAGCCGCAGTCGCAGGCCACTTGGCTGACATCCAGAAAAACGGTATGAAAAAAGCATTGGCAGAAATTGTAAAATAGCCGACTATTCCAAACCATGCGTAGGCGGGGTTATGACAAAAGCTCGCTTGAACTTGTTCACCGCGAGCTTTTTGGCATGTTCCCGCCGAGAGCATGGTTTGAAACAGCCAGTAATTTTATTCCAACACTTTAAGCCCATGCTTTTTCCTCCGATAATCAATACATGAGCACACGAAAAGCCGTTTTTTACACATTTGCATTTTTTCTTTTTGTACTGATTGTTCCACAACTGTGCGCGCAAAATGAAATCAAAATGAGCCCTGGCGAAGCCGCAATCACAAGACAAAAGCTGGTCGATTATTCAAAGCAATTTATCGGAAAACCATACGCATCCGGTGGAATCGGTCCCAATTCATTCGACTGTTCCGGCTTGATTTTCACTGTTTCACGCGAATCAATCGGAGTCCAGCTCCCCCGCACCACAAAAGCCATCTACAATTTCTGCAGCGAAGTAAGCGCAAGCGAGCGCGAGGCAGGAGACCTGGTATTCTTCAAGACGACTGCCAGCGGTCAGATTTCGCACGTCGGACTTTACATCGGTTCAAGCCAGTTCATCCACGCGGCAAGCGACGGCCCCAACACAGGCGTAATCATTTCCTCACTCAAGGAAGCCTACTGGAAGTCCCACTATTTTTGCACACGCCGCTATCTTCCGGCCTCAAATTCAGAACTGCTGGTCGATTCAAGAAAATCTTCTTCATCAGCAGAAAATTCCGGAGCCGCTTCATCATCATCCGCATCTTCCAGCCCTTCAAAAAGCAGGACTGTCTCTTACTCAAATCAGGTTGCGGGCAGCAGCAATTCCTTCCTTCAGTCTTTGATTCTGGACGCATCCCTTTCACTCGACTGGAGCATGGTCACACCGGATTATTTCCGCCTCAACTGCCGTGGCTTTGACACCATGATTCACGCCCGCTATGCAGGAAAAACCTTGCAGCCGGGCTTGGGAGCTTACATCCGCTACGACGCCGGAACGGACAACGTGCAGATTCCTCTTGTTTTCTCCCTGACCATGAATGAATTCGTTCGTGTTTTTGCAGGCCCCGTAATTCAAGCCGGCAAACCCCATCTTCCGGGCAATTCAGATTACGAAATCAAAAATTCATTTTTCCCGGGAATTATCGGCGCCGCTTTCAGCACTCCAAGCTTCCAGGTCGGAAAAACTTTTGTTTCATTTGTCCAGGATATCCATTATACTGTCTTCAACGACACGGACGGAGCGGCAATGTCTTTCTCAAAAAGCCTCACGACCGGCCTGGTCCTCGCAAGTGGAATTCGGGTAACCCTTCCGCTCAACAGTGTTTTATAGGTTAATATGAAGATTAAAAATTTTTTGGGCCAGGATTTTCTCGCTGCCGTTGTTCCGCCGCTCGCTCTCGCTCGGTGCTCCGCACTGGCTTCGCCACGGCTCCATAACGGGGCATGGATTATCCTCTCAGCAATACTTTTCCCGCTGATTTTCACATCATGCCTTCCTCAAATCTCCGTCAAGGCTGGCAAGGCCGACGAAGCGGTAATTTTCTTTTCAACAGGATTTTCTGCCGCCACCGCCAAAACCTTACAGGCTGCAACCGGTGCCGACCCCAACTCCCCCCTTTTCAATAAGGACGACGTTCTTCTGGTGTTAAAATCTGCCGGAGCAACAAATACAAGCGCGACTCTTCCAAGTCCCACTGAAATTGCGACAAGCGGCACTCTCCCGAATCTTTCGAGCCACCCGCTTTCAAGCAGCAAATTAATCACAAAAAGCTCGAATTCCCTCACTCTCACTCTGGGCCCCAAGCAAATCACGGCCTTTTACAGCCTTCTTTCCGAAGATGCAAAATCCTATCTGGATTTAATGATGGTTCCGGCCCTGATTGGCGAAAAAATGTCTGTGAGCGAATACCGAGACCTGCTCGCATCAATGTACGGCCCGTCTTTTGCCGACGAAATAATCAACGGCAAGCTTACAATCGCCCTTTCTTCCCCGGACGGCAAAAAAAGTGTCAGGGAAACCCTCTCACTGGGCGAACTTCTCTGCACCAGCCAGGAAAAATCCTGGACAGTCAGCTTTTAGTCTTCAAGGCAAAAGGCCCCGAGCACGGCAGTCGTCAATCCCACAAAAACCGTCAGTCCCAGAGTATGGACCGGCGGAAAATTTGAGAGTGCAAGGGCGCCAAAAGAAAGAGCCGTCGTTACGAATGAAAGCAGGATGGCAAAAGTATTGAGGCTGGATTTTTGTCCGCTTCCCTCAACTGCGTAAATTATGTAATCCAGTCCCAGCCCGAACACAAGCACAAGGGCCGTAATCGGAAAGAAACTGATGTGAATTTTCGCGAAAATCAGCAGGGCCGTCGTCACCATAGTCACTAAAAGCGGAAGGGCCGCAATTTTCAAAAGAAGTTTGGGCTTATAAAAGAAAGCAAGAATGACAATCACAAGGACAAAGGCAAGGCCAAGCATTTTGAGCATGGATTTTGAAAGAATGTCGAGCTGGGCCGAAATATCCCTGACCTTGTTCACAAAGAAAATCCCATCGTGGCTGGCAGAATATTCCCGGAAAAAGCCCTCTTCCTCAGGCTTTACATGAAGGGGCATGGCGCAGGAATAAAATTTACCGTCAAGCTGGCCAATCCAGAGATTTGAAACCGCATCCTGAATCACGAGCGGAAGATTTGAGTCCGAGGGCAGTAGAAACTGATTTTCCCTTGCCCGGTAATTTTCTTCATAATTAATGCCGTCAAATCCCAGAGCCTCGTACTGAGCCCCAGCCAGAGGCAGAAGATTTTCCGCCGCCTCATAATTTTCCTTCTGCCTTTTTTGCGAGGGAATAAACTGGGCTACAGAAAGATAATTCTTTAATTTGGAAGACTTTATCTGCTGGTCCAAAAAGGCGCAGAGTTCCTCGTTTTTCTGCAAAAGTTCTTCCTGAGAATCAGCCTTGAGGATAAAATACCAGCCGCTTGTCCCGGTATTCAGGATTTTGGCCGAGGTAATTTCGTTCTCAAGCATTTCTGGCGACATCGAATAAAGTTCCTGGATGTTATTCTCAATCTTAAGAGACTGGCGGTTAAAGAAAATGACGGCCAGCGAGAAAATCACAAGCAAAAGAGGAAGGAGCCTCAGCTTTTTCGTTCTGGCAGCAAGCGTAAGGAAATTCTTTTTCTCCGGCATTTTCAGCATTGGATAAAGAGCAACGACAGAAAGCCATGAACTTGCCAGGCCTGTAAACAAAAAGGCGCTCACCTGCTTTAAAAGCGGGAATGGCGCAAAAAAGAGGGCAAGAAAACAAATCTCCGTGGAAGCAAAGCCCAGGGTCACGCCCCGGAAAATATCTTTGCGGACCGCCTCGCCCGAATCACAGGCAGGATTACCCTTCCAGTTCACAAAAAAATGAATCGAATAATCAAGACAAGTTCCGATCAGGGTCGTTCCGAAAACAAAAGTCAGTATGTGGATTCCCCGGAAAAAGAGCAGAACCGAAATCAGTCCCACGCCGCATGAAAAAGCCACGGCCAGAGCCGAAACAAAGGCCGGAAGAAGGGAGCGGAAAATCAGCAGGAAGAGGAAAAAAATCAGGATAAGGGCGACAGTCGAAATCAGTGAAATCTGCTTTTGGGCAGAACTTGCGTTCTCGTAGCTGTGGAAAGGCACGCCGGAAAAAACAAAATCGACCTTCTTTCCCTCGCCGCTGTAATTCTTCTGCAAAAAATCCGCCCTTTCGTAAATGCTTTTGACGGCGCTTTTTTTGCCGGTCAGGGAAGCCCCCTTTTCAGAAATCCTTCCTCGAATCAGAACATAAAAAAGGCCGTCCTTTTCAGCCGCAAGCACGTCGTCGCGCAGGGCCATGCCGCTGGCAGAAAGGGCCCCGCCCTCAAGAAAATGCCTTAAAGTCCTCTCGCTCAGCAAAAAAGGATCTTCCTCAAGATAAGACAGGTCGGAAAAATTAAAGGCCCCGTAAACAGAAGCAAGGGCTTCATCGGCAAGCTCTTCTGCCCCGCCATTTTCCAAAAGAGCGCGGGTCTCGTCATCAAGAAGGACAAAGCGGTTTTCGTGCAGCCAGGCCGTAATTTGCGCAATTGAAGAAGAATCTACAAAAAGCGAAAGGGAATCAAAATAATCAGCCTGAACCTGCCCCTTATCGTCCGCATAGGAAAAGTAAAATTTCTCAGCCGCATCTTTTGCAAGGTCAAAAGAATGACCCCTGACCAGAATCGTCACTGTCCGGCCGGTCTTAGCCGCAAGTTTTGTGTCCGCCTCCTGAACTTCACGCAGGCCGGAAGAAGGTGGCAGAATGTCAAAAAGGCTGGTGGCAAAATTGAATTTGGGTGACAGGACAAGCGAAATCAAAAAAGAGAGAAAAATCAGGGCATGGAAGGAAATCCAGGCAAAAAGAAAGTTTTTTTTCATATTATCTGCTAGTTTTTACCGAACAGGGCTTTTTCTTCCTCAGTCAATGAATCCGGGTAAATATGAGTCAGAAATTCGTAGCGGATATAATCTCCGTTCGGCTCATGAATCGTCATCAAATCGATTGAAATTTTTCCGACCATTTCAATTTCCTCAACGACCTTTTTTACCGAAGAATTTTTTGGAATCAGGTTGATGCTCCAGTTGTCCGTGCTCCCGATAAACTCGACTTCAAAATTTTCCGTGAGAACTCCGGCATTTCCCGTAAAAACCGACGAAAGAACCTTTGAAAACTGGTCGAAAGTCGCATTTGACTCTGCCGAAATCACTGATTTTTTGCCCTTTGCGTTAGTCTGAATGATAGCGGACTTTGTCATGGCCATAGTCGAAAAATAAGGCTTCTGAGTCTGCCAGAGAATGCCGTCGTCCGCTGAAATCACGAAAATTCCATTTGAAACCATCTCGCGCTTGAGCCGGTGGATGAATTTTAACTGGCGGAAATCGCCTTTCGTGATTTTTTTGGAAGAAATCTCCTGACAAACCCGGGCAAATTCTTCTTCATCTTTTTGAGAATCAGCCGGCTGAGCAAAAAGAAGGGCCGGAAGAAGGAAGGAAATCAAAGAAAGCGACAGGAACTTCTTCATTAATCAAATCCCCCATTTGAAAGGAAATGCTCGACTTTCTCGGTAAAGCATTTGGGGCAGAAAAACTGAGTCTTTCCGCTTGCCATTTCAACGCACATCTGGCTTACCATGCCCTTTGTGGTCAGCTCGCCGCTTTTTGCGTTGTAAAGCTCGAATTCGATTTTAATCATGTTTTCGTATTCGATAAGGGTGGCCTTTGCCCGGCAGACATCTCCAAAGCGCAGGGATTTCATGTACTTGGCCTTGACTTCCGTGACCGGGAAACTGTAGCCGGAATTTTCCATATCGATGTAGTTGTAGCCGATTTTGTCGAGAAGGGCGCAGCGGGCTCGCTCAAAATAATTTATGTAATTTCCATGCCAGACAATCCGCATGGGATCGCAGTCGTTAAAATCAACTTTGAATTCAATTTCAGCAGATAGATTCATATTTTCTTTCCCTTATTTTACTACCATTTTAAATACACCGTCCCAGTCTTTTGGCGGCGGATTTACCTTAAAGTGCCGGATTCTGTCCAGGAAGACTACAGACGGCATGTCATTGTATTTGAGGGCACATTCCGAGAAACAGCCCTCGCTCTTTTCCCATTCCTGCTCGCGGTAGAATTTCAAGCCGGTCTCAAAGAGTTCCTTTATTTCAAGAAGTTTATTCGCTGAATTGGCCTTTGTCGCCTGAGTCTTCTGCTGCAAAATTTCGTAGATTCGGACTGGCTCGGTTTTTCCCTTGACCGTAATGAAGTCCAGCTCACGGCAGATGAACATGTCACGGAGTTTCTGATAAACGGTCTCAGTGATGATTGATTTTGAGCCGTAAGCCTTGTTGGCTCCCTCAAGCCGGGCTGCGAGATTTACCGCATCACCGATTGAAGTGAAATCCTTTCGCGCGCGTGAACCGACCGGACCGAAAGTGACTTTGCCCGAGTTGATTCCGATTCCGATTGAAACGTAGGTCGTGCCGTCTTCCATTGAAATCTGCTGCTGCTCACGCATTGCCGCCCTGATTTCCATAGCCGCCTTGCAGGCATTAATTTCCTTGCGGGGGCCGGAGAAGAAGGCCATCATTTCATCGCCGACGAATTTATCGATGTCGCCGTTGTTGTCCAGGATAATCTGAGTCTCAATTTCGAGGTAGCGGTTAAGGATTTCAACAACTTTCTTTGGAGGCATTCCCTCGCAGAGCGAAGTAAATCCCCGGATATCCGTAAAGAGGAAGCACAAATCGCGGGAAGTGGTGCTGTTGCTCTTTTTGCCGTCACTGTCGCTCACTTTTTCAGCGTGCTGCAGGGTCGAGAATGAAACGTATGGCATGATCCCCTTAATCAGGCCGACCATTTCACCGATTTCCAGCGACAGGTCCTTGATTTCGTCCTTTGTCTTGATTGTGTCGTAGAATTTGAGCGTGTTTGAGGCATTTTTAGCCGTGCCGCCCAGAATCTTTTCGATTGCCCGCGAAGTCTTTTTGACGTTTTTACGCAGGAAGAGCAAGGGGTTGAAAATGAAATCCGCCAGCAAAATCGAGAAAATCACAGAAAGATAGAGGAAAATTGAAATCAGAGTGAAGACAAAGACCTTGGTCCTGAAATACTGACGCATCAAAACCTGCTGCTTGTAAGTAACGATTGCAAATCCAGTGAGTTTTTTGCCGGCTTTTCGGGAGAATGTGACCGGATAAATGTATTTACAGGTTTTATTTGTCTTGCTGTAAACGTAATCCTTTTTGTAGGCCTCGCTCTTGTAACGCTTGAGGTAATCAACAGCCTGCTCGCTTGTGAGGGACTTTTCTTCCTCATCGATCGTCTTCGGCTTTCCTGTGGTATAGGCGAAAGTATTGAAATTCGGAAGCTCCGTATTTGGTTCCCAGGTTTCAAGATAAACCACCGGCTCCTTGTCATAGGTTACGATGATGTCAATTCGCTCAAAAGGAGTCTCGGCATAGTCATTCGATACGCGAAGTTCCTCAAAAAAGGCAGAAATCTTGTCGTTGCGGCCATCCGCTGAATCATAAACCGCCGCCGTCTGCTCAGCCTGAGCCCGGCCTACATCACTTACGGCCTCGATAAACATCTTCTTGTAAGTGTTCAAAATCAAAAGCATGAAGGCCAGCAAAATGACGATGATTAAGCCCGTGATGACAAAAGTGAATTTGGTTTTAACTGAAAGGCGCTTTACCCGGTGCTTAAAATGCTTATGCAGGGCAGAAATTCCCGCGATGGTAAACAAGGTTGACGCCTGAATTTCCGGAGATTTTTCAGCATCTTCCTCTCGCATTTTGACAAATTCTTCGTATTCAGGATTTGACTTTCTCAGGCAGACAATTCCATAGAAAGAATAATAAAAATGAGCCAGAATCGCACACAAAGAAGTAAAATAGATATGGAAGGGAACCGAGAGGAACCAGGCAAAGCAGTTCGCGTTTACAATCAGGCAGACAGCCATGCAGAAAAGATAAATTGAAAAACCTGCAAGAATGAAGGCATAGTTAAGCTTGGCAAGATTGACTGCACACTTTTTTTTGAGGATAAAGGCCGTTATCGAAAAAAGCACCGAACATGGAAGGAAATAAACAAGCCAGAGCAAAATCCTGACAAAACCGAATTCCAGGTTCAAATTTGTATCAAAGGGCAGCCTGTATGTAAGAATCTCGCAGACTTGAGAGAGAGCTTCGTCCTTTTCATAAAGATTTAATGACGAAATACTGATTGGGGTAAAAAAAAGCAGGAGCAGCACTGCAGCCGGCAGGAAATAACTTACGTATTCAACAAAGCGAGTCTTAAAATTCTTATTTCTTAAAATAGTTCCAATAGTCACGGAAAGATAGTATCAAATTTTATTGCTTTTCGCTATCATTTTATCCATGAAGAATCATGAAAAAATCGACATTCTTTTTGAAGACGAATATATCTGCGTAATCAACAAACCGACAGGTCTATTAAGCGTTCCAAGTCAAGGCAAAGGCAAATCCGCACTCGGAATTCTCGAAGAAATCATGCGCAAAAAGGGCACCTACTCGCCCAAACGCAAGCCTTTTGCCGTACACCGCCTGGACCGGGAAACTAGCGGCGTAATGATGTTCGCCCTCACGGAAAGCGCACAAAAAAAGATTATGGACTCCTGGCATCAGATGGTGAGCGAGCGGCTTTATCGGGCCCTTGCAGAAAATCCCCGCAATCCCCACAAATTTCTTCCTCTTTCCGGCTTAATCGACGACAATCTGGCTTTCAATGCCTACAACGTGGGTTACGTTCCCAAAAAAGAAACCAAAACGGTTCCTGCCCGCACCCACTTCACGACAATCCTTCGCGGCAAAAGCCACACTCTTTTTGAGCTTTCACTGGACACAGGCAAAAAGAACCAGATTCGCGCCCACCTCGCTTCAAAGGGCTATCCACTCGCTGGCGACAAGAATTACCGGGCAAAGACCGACAATTTTGGCCGGCTCTGCCTGCACGCCCGCACCCTGGAATTCACCCACCCCTTTACAAATCAGAAAATGCGCTTTGAAGTGCCTGAGCCTGCAGAATGGAAGGCCTATGTCGAAAAAGGCGACCTGCACCCGGCCGAGCCAAGCTGGAATTCAGCAAGACGAGGCGGTCCTAAAAATCAAAAATCCTTTACACTCGGCCAGAAAAGACTGAGCGCAAAGGATAAAGCTCACATGAATTTTATTGAACTAGGCAAGCGGCGATAAGACTTACAACTCAGCCAGAGCCTGCATCAAATCGTATGGCGTCATTGCAAAATCGCACTTGATTTTGCTTGATGCCAGAGAATGAGCCAGAGAAGCCGTGATTGCGGCATCAAGTGTCTTTTGGTGCTGGGCAAGCAGGGCCGCAATCATTCCACTTAAGACGTCTCCGCTTCCTGCTTTTGCAAGACATGGCCGCCCGAAAGGATTTACGAACATCTTGTGCTTGTTGCCGTCAAAATGCGCGATGATTGTGTTGGCACCCTTAAGCACCAGAGTCTTTTTGGGGAATTTGCGGCAGAACTTTTCACTCAGCTCCATGCGGTTTAAAATACATTCTTCGATTGTATAATCGCCCAGGTCGCAGTTTTTAAGGATAGCCTGGAATTCCTTTGGATGCGGAGTGAGGACAACGCCCTTTTCCTTTTTTTCAAGGAAGGCTTTAAGGCCAGGAGCGTAGCAGGCGTCGGCATCGATAACGCACTTGATGTTTGAATGAGAAAGAAGATAGTCAAAATATTCCTGGCAGGCAGCTTCCTCAAAGCCAAGCCCCATTCCAAAGGCAAGGGCATTAGTCTTTTCCGGGATTTGTGAAGAAACCATGAGCTCAGGGAAAATATCAAGTCCTTTTTTGGAAGTGTGCTTGTGAACCAGAGTGACAAGCCCTGCTCCAAAACGGATTGCGGCAGAACCTGCAATTGCGGCAGCCCCCTGCTTTTCTCCAGAAGCAATCGCAACATGACCGAAAGAACCCTTGTTCACATTGCAGATTTTTCGGTGCGGAAGAATCAAATCAGAGGCTTCAAGCAGCATTCCCTTTACAAGATTTGAGTTGTTTGAGTTTTCATAAAGACGTCGGTTGACTCCAAGATCAGCGCACTGGACAGTTCCGACAATATCTTTGGCACAATCACTGTAAAGACAAGTTTTGAGGGCACCCATCGTTATCGTTAAATCAGCGATAAAGGCACCTTCAGCAACAGTTCCGTCCTCACGAAGACCGGAAGGAACATCACATGCAATTTTAAAACACTCGCACAAATTCATGTCATTGAGGGCAGCCCGGGTTTTTTCATCAAATTCGCCATGGAAACCGCTGCCAAAAATACAATCAACAATAATGTCTGTGAATCTTAAATCATAGAAAGACAAATCTTCGCGCTTGACAAAGCGGACTCCGCACTTTTCAGCACGCTCAGCCTGAATCTTGCAGAGAGGCGATTCTGGAGCCGTAAATTGAATGATGCTTACGTCGTAATCAAAACGCAGTTTGCGCGACAATGTGTAACCGTCGGCACCGTTATTGCCGCCGCCACAGAGGATGAGGATTTTTTGCGGTTGACGCCTGTCTCCGCTCAATGGATATGGGTGGCGGATGGCTGTTTCAAGAGCCATGGCCGCATTTTCCATCATTATTTCTTCGGAGAGACCGTAAGAAGCCCGACAAGAAGCGTCCAGCTTTTTTGTATCGAGATATAATTTTTGCATGATAAATTTATTATAAAGTATAAATTAAAAACACGCAAAAATATTTTAAATTATTCTTTATAAAATTTCAAAAAATTCCCTTAAAAAGCTGCAAAATCTCCAAGATACTTTTCAAAAGACTTGGCAAAGTCGCCCTTGATTTTGGCAGAAATCTTCTGCTTAGCCCGGATTTCCGCATTCTGATAAGTTGGCGAACCTTCGCGGCCGGTAATGCTGAGCGGAACCAGAGTTTCACCTGAGTAAGTGTCGTTCAAGGCACATTCAGAAGCGTACTCACAGAATTTTGTCTTTTCGTTGGAACTTGTTGATTCTGAAAAATGATTCTTGCAGCTGATTACATATCGTTCGTTTGAGCCCAGGGTCGTGTTAAAGCCGAAAGAACTCATGACTTCCTGGAAAGCCTTTGCAATGCGGCCGTCAGCATCTTCATCAACAAGGACACAAACCGGAATTTTTGCCGCCATTTCCATCTTAAGCTTGTGGATTTGAACCGGCGTGCTTATCGAAGCAAAATTCTGGGCAGCAGGAGGATTTAAAATCGTGAGGCGTTTCAAATAGCCCTCGTTGACTTTTGCAACTTCTTCCGCAAAATCAAGACGAGAGAAGTTGAGCATGTCGTTAGGCTCCTTGCTGGCCTTAATCTGAGAAAGAATCGAGTTGATTTCCTTTTGATTTTTTTCAATCATTGATGAATAAATCTGAGTTCCCTTTTCCCGGCTCATGACAGCCAGGGCATACCATTTTCCCTCTGATTTTGACTCAAAGAATTCCGGGATTTCCACCGCAATCACATCATTCTGACTGACTTCGCGAAGAATATCCTGGCCAAGTGCCGATTCGTCGGAGAATTCAGCAACGGCACCGGCTTTCTGGGCTTTTTGCATTCTTCTTGATGAAGCCGAAGCCGACGTAACGTTCTGCCCGAAAATTGAGACAAGCTCGTTAATGGCATCGATTTCAGCAGCTTTTTTGTCAGCCGCAAAACCTGTCGAACTCAGATAGTCAGCCTTTGGATAGGCAGAAGAAGGTCCTGTAACCCAGTCAGGAATTCCCTTTGATTTGCCCGCAGAGCCGGAAGCTTTGGCAGCGTTTCCAGATGAACCGCAGCCTGCCAGAGCAAGGGAAAGCAAAAATGCGAGCAAAGATTTTCTTATCAGATTTGAGCTATGAGATTTTACTTTTGACATGATGACTCCACTAAAACGGTTTTACCATTTTTGACTTCGATATCTTTAAAGGCTTCTTCCTTTAGAAGAGTGCCGTTTTTTGCAAAATACTGAACTTTGAAAGAATATTTTCCAGCCGGAAGCTCAATTCCACCCGCATAAGCCTGGGCCGGGAGAGCGTAAACCTGACGGATATCAGCGGTTTCGGTTCTGTCAATCTGGTCAGCAGCCTTAGCCGCACTCAGATAGGTCGTCGCATAGGCCGCAATTGTAAAAAGATTTTCCTCTTTGTTGACGGCTTCCTCTGCCAGAATCAGGGTGACTGTGGCTCCTGCGACCGCCGTAAATTTTTTGACCATACTTCTCTTTACGCTTCTGGAATATGAAGCCCTGGCCTTGGAATTTACGTCCTGCTTAACTGCATAATTGAAATCCTCGAGAAGCGAAAGACTGACGTTTTGAGAATTATTCTTGCCGTCGAAAACAATTCGGATAGAATCAACGGTATTTTCCGGCATCTTTATGATTTCATTTTTGCCCGGATAAATCGTAAATGAAGGTCCCCAGCCAAAAGTCGGCATAACCTGGGGCTGCAAAATTGTTTGCGGAGCCGGAAATTCAGGATAAACGAATTCCAGATCAAAAGCAGGAATATAAACAAAATGCCTGCCAGTCGGGAACTGAACTCCAGGGAAAGGCCCGATAATCAGGCGCCTCTCGCCCCGCCTTCCAATCAAGCCGGTAAAGGCAAGAACGTCGAGCCGCCCCATGCCGTCAGAAATTGAAGACTCAGCAAGGACATCGAATTCCGGATTGAGGGCCTTTAATGTGCGGGAATCAGCCGAAACGTTCCAGCTGTTGTTCACGCTGTCATCCATCATCGCAAAAACAATGCTCAGATAGCGGGCCGTAGCAGAATCACGGAAAATGTCTGCCTCACTTGGCTTTTTGGGAAGATTGTCGGTAATTTTTGAAGAGTCGAGGCGGAGTTTTTTATAGGTGTCGGAAATTTCAAGCTGGCTGTCATCATTTTTAATCCATTCGCCATATTGATTCAAATAATTCCGCTGCTTTTCATTCAGGCGACGGACTTCAACAGCCGCCTCTTCAAGATCACCTTTATTGTAATAATTAAGCGCGTTAAAAACGTTGATATAAATGTATTCGTAAGCATTGCCTTTATATTCTGCCGCGTTGTCATTGGCGACCGCAGACGCAAAGCCCTTTGTGATGCTTTCTGTAACTGCATCGTCCATGAGTCGGTCAGTGCTGTTCAGAATCGAAAGAGAAGAATCATAATCTTTCTGATAATGCCGGATCATAGCGAGGTCAAAATTGTCGCGGATCCGGTCATTATTCTTTTCCTGAGCATTTCGCTTTTCCAGCTCCGAAATGCAGGGCTTGTACTCCCCAGAATCAAGATGTTCCAAATACTGAGGAAGGGACATCGTTGAACCGCAGGAGATTATTGTACCCAGCAGGGGAAGCAGTAAAAAGCCTGGAAAGGCAATTCTTTTCATTAGAGTTTCTTAGATGCTTTTTTAACGTATTTGCTGATTGTCTTTTCACCCTGCCAGAGGATTTTGTTTGTCTCGATGTCAATCAGCTGAGCGTCAACCTGATATGTGCGGACTGATTCACGACCTTCCTGGTCAACGTGTGAAAGAACAGTTCCCTGAAGCATGAAGTCTGCTGCAAGTTCGTTTCCGATTGATTTTGCTGTCTCGTAAGCATTTTCTGCCTGGTCATTCTTTTCGGCACGAAGCTCAAGGCGCTGCTCACTGTCTGCAACGAATTCCATTGCACCGCTGTTGATGATCGCTGTCTGGAAGCGTTTTGCTACCATTGCAGTATCGATGTGCTCGCTGCTCTTGTTTGCGATTTTTCCGACAATTGCAACTGGAAGACGGCCCTTTTCAGCCTCAAATTTTGAAACGCGTGGAGAAGCTGTACAGCCGGCAATCAATTCCTCACAAACCATTTTGATGTCGTTCTCGTTCCAATAGCCGGAAAGGTCTTTTACATCAGCACCAGCTTCATAGCGGTCAACCTGTGTTGAACCACAAGAAATCAAAGTAACAGCCGCAAGAGCTGCAAGAATCAAGGCAACTTTTTTCATTTTAATACTCCTTAATAGAACCTTAAAAATTAGAGCATATTATATCACAATGGAAATAGAATTTAAATAAGCTTTTTATCAAGCCACTTGTTTCTATGGAAGCGCACTCCAAAGCACAAGCCCCGGAATACCCAGTCAATGTACATGCCGAACCATACTCCGTAAAGCGCAAGAGCCGTATTCTCAGGGAATTTATATAGAAGATATTTTGAAATCAGGAAGCTGAAGAGAACGCGGAAAAGCCACATGCTGATGTTTGAGACAATCATCGTGAATTTTGCATCCCCCGAAGCGCGAAGGATATTAGGCAAAGTGAAAGACATCGGCCAGAAGAAAATATTCGCCACCATACAGGTTCGGATTACACCGGTTGAAAGGATTCTCGCCTCATCAGAAAGATTGAATGCCCGGACAAGAAGAGGGGCCAGAATGAAAATCGCCGTCGCCACAGTGAACATGCCGATGTAAGCCTCTTTCATCAGCTTGCGGCCGTAAGACTTAGCCTGCTGCTTTTCGCCCGCACCGATGCACTGACCGATTACAGTTACGCTTGCCAAGCCGATTGCCTGTGCCGGAATGTTCGAGAAGCTTGCAATCGTGTTCGTGATTGCATTTGCTGCGATTGCCGCCAGACCGAAGCCCGACATAAACGAATAGACCAGGATTTTTCCGATATGGAAGACCGAATTTTCGATTCCGCTTGGGATTGCGACCTTGAGGATTTTTCGGATCATGTCAAAGCGGATTTCGACTTTCCAGAGTTTTTCGAGATAGATTCTACCGCTGTTTTTTGCCGAAGGACGGGCCAGAAGATAAATCATTACAAAGGCGGCAATCATCCGGCTGGCAAGAGTTGCAATTCCCGCACCGGCGACACCGATTTTCGCCCCGTAAATCAAAAGAGCGTTTCCGGCAATATTCGTTGCGTTCATGACCAGACTGACTTTGAGTGAAATCTTGCTGTTGCCCATCGAACGGTAAAGGGCCGCACAGGAATTGTAAACCGCAAGGAATGGAAAAGAAAGCAAAATCCAAACAAAATAAACGAGGGCATTCTGCATGACTTCCTCGCCTGCACCACCGTAAATCCAGTTCAAAATCAAACGGCGAAGGGGAAGACAAAGTGCGATAATCAAAAGGGCTACGAAAAGCGACATGTAGAGAAGCTGCCGGGCCGCAGAACGAGCCTTATCATCAGATTTGTGGCCCAGATACTGGCTTGAAACGACGGCACCTCCGGTCGCAAAAGCCGCAAAAAGCTGGATGAAAAGCTGGGTAAGCTGGTCAATGAGCGAAACGCCTGAAACCCCCGCCTCACCGACGGAAGAAACCATGACGGTATCACAGGCACCAATAGTCATGGCCAAAAACTGCTCAGCCACAAGCGGCAGGATGAGACGACTTAAATCTTTTCTAGAAAATAAATTATTGTCCACTATGCTTTAAAAGAAAGTGACGGAACGGTTTTGTCCGTGAGAACAGAAACATCCACGCGGTTGAACGGAATGTTGATGCCGTTTTCGTTGAAGGCTTTGACCACGTTCCTGCATACTTCGGTTTTGAGATCGAAGAAATTCGGACGCTCGCACCAGACGATAAGGTTCATTCCGATTCCAGAATCGCGGCAATCGGTAAGAAGGACCTTTGAGTCGTAGTCAGGATTGTTCTTTATAACGAATTCACATTTTTCAGGAACGCTTTTGAGAACTTCGACGGCCTTGTCCAAATCAGTTGAATAGTCAACGCTCACGTCAAAAACATAGCGGCGGTAATCGTAAGTGGAATAATTTTTGAGCTTGGTGTTGATGATTGCCGAGCTTGGGATGCGGATAAACTGATTGTCCGGAGTGTGAATCCAGATTGAAAGCAGGCTGACCTTATCAACCGTGCCCGAAATTCCGTCAACTTCGATAAAGTCTCCGATTTTCATGGTTTTTTCGGTGAGGATAAAAACGCCCGAAATCAAGTTGCTTACGGTTGTCTGGGCTGCAAAGCCGATTGCAACACCGGCGATACCCATGGCTCCCCAGATTGCGCTAAGGTTGATTCCGAAGAGGCCCAGGACATAGAGCACAATAAGAATATAAAAAGAATAGCTGAGGAATTTTGAAACCGTTTTGACGGCAGAAGATTCAAGTCTTTTTGAAACCCCTCGAGTAACAAAAGCACGAATCAAGCGGTAAATGCCCCAGAAAATCAAAAGGGAAATCAAGCCTGTTGCAAATTTTATAATGTGGGCAGGCTCCTTCACATAATTTACGATTTCATTGACGTGAAAGAAATTCTGCATCTGATTGACGGTTTCATTGGCAACGTTCATTGCGCCTTCTGCTACATCGTTCATAAAATCTCCTTATGGGAGGGGAAAGCCTTCCCCTGCGCGCCCACTTCGTTGGTCGCTACCCCTTCACCTAAGGGGCACGCCCCTTAAAATCCCCAATATTCTATCACAATTCGCGGTTCAAGCAAATGTCGGAAATTATGCAAATTCCGCACTTTGGGCTGCGAGCCGTGCAGACATAGCGGCCGTGTAAAATCAGCCAGTGGTGGGCGTGCTCCATGAACTCGTCCGGAACCCGCTCCAAGAGGGATTTTTCCACCTTTTCCGGAGTGTCGCCCTCCGCAAGCCCGATTTTCGGCGCGATTCTAAGCAGATGCGTGTCCACCGGCATCGTGTGCTCACCCCAAACCACATTCAGCACAACGTTGGCAGTTTTTCGCCCGACACCCGGAAGACTCATCAAATCTTCGCGGCTCCGCGGAACCTGGCCTCCAAAATCAGAAATCAGTTTCTGGCAGAGACCAATCACATGCTTAGCCTTAGACTTGTAAAGCCCGATTGACTTTATGTAGGGAATCAGCCCATCCTCCCCCAAATCAAGGATTTTCTGCGGAGTGTCAGCCACCTTGTAAAGTTCACGAGTCGCAATGTTCACGCTCTTATCAGTAGCCTGAGCACTCAAAACCACCGACACCAAAAGCGTAAAAGGCGAAGTCCACTCAAGTTCCGACTTGGGATTTTCGTTCTGAGCCTTAAACCGAGAAAAAACTTCAATAATCTGTTCGCGTGAAAGAAGATTGGACATATATTATAGAACATTTTAGCACAGGTAGGAAAAATAAAAAACCTCGCCATAACGACGAGGTTCAAATCAACTTATTTTACAGCAGCCTTGAGCTCTTCAACTTTGTCAGTCTTTTCCCAAGAGAAGCCGTCGCGGCCGAAGTGACCGTATGTACTTGTTGCACGATAAATCGGGCGGCGCAAGTCCAGAGTCTTTTCGATTCCGGCAGGTGTGCAGTCGAATACTTTCTTTACAGCCTCAACGATTTTTGCATTCTCGACCTTTTCTGTGCCGAAAGTCTCAACCATTATTGAAACCGGGTGCGGAACACCGATTGCGTAAGAAAGCTGGATTTCTGCCCTTTCTGCAAGGCCAGCCGCAACGATGTTCTTAGCGATGTAGCGTGCCATGTAAGCAGCCGAGCGGTCAACCTTTGAAGGGTCTTTTCCAGAGAAAGCACCGCCACCGTGACGACCTGCACCACCGTATGTATCAACGATGATTTTGCGGCCAGTCAAACCAGCATCTCCGTGAGGACCACCGACTACGAAGCGGCCTGTCGGGTTGATGTAGTATTTTGTCTCGCTGTCGAGCAAACCTGTAGGCTCAAGAACAGGCTTAATAATCTGCTCGATGATAGTGTTTTTGATTGTGTCGTAATCAACTTCAGGATTGTGCTGGTGGCTTACGACAACTGCATCGATTCGGACAGGCTTGTGGTTTTCGTCGTATTCGATTGTAACCTGAGATTTTGAATCCGGACGGAGCCATGCGATTGTTCCGTTCTTGCGGAGCTCAGCGGCTCTCTTCAAGATTTTGTGTGCGTAGACCAAAGTTGCCGGCATGTACTCAGGAGTTTCATTTGTTGCAAAGCCGAACATGATTCCCTGGTCGCCAGCACCCTGCTGACCTTCGTACTCTTTGAGGCCAGTTCCAACGACACCCTGATTGATGTCAGGTGACTGATTGTGAATTGTGTTCAAAACAGCCATTGAATCAGCAGAAATACCGAAATCCTCGTCAGTATAACCGATGTCACGAACTACCTGGCGAACGACTTTCTGGAAATCAACGTCTGCGTGAGTTGTGATTTCACCGCCGACTAAAACCATGCCGGTCGTAGCATAAGTTTCGCAAGCAACGTGTGAAGAAGGATCGACTTCAAGACATGCGTCAAGAATAGCGTCAGAAACCTGATCACAGAGTTTGTCAGGATGGCCTTCGCTTACAGATTCTGATGTAAAAAGATAGTGATTGTTAGATAAGATAGACATAGACGTCTCCTATTTAGCAAGATTCAGCCGCCCATACGGGCAAGCCCCCAGTCCGCAAGTTGGATAAATCAACTGGTTATTCCTTTATCACTAAATAATATAATGAAAAAAGAAGGAAAAAACAAGAGAAAAGGGATTTAATCAAGATGAAGAAAAGCCCATCAAAGACTAAGAAATTCCCACAAAATTTTAGAAAGCGCAATTTTTTTTGGAATTTTCTGACTTTTTTCCAATTGCATTGCCGAAATTGCAAAAATTTTGGCAATTAATATGTGTAAGAAAAAAGAGCTTACACATATTAATTCAAAGGAGTTCGCATGAAAAATACAACTACACTTCGTCCTTCGCCGACCGCCCTGCTCGATCCAAAATGCGACAGTTCGTTTAAGGCAATGTTTGCCGCCGACACGGAAGATTCCAACAAGGCCCTGAAAGACTTTATCTCCACAATTCTGAACCGGAATATTGTTGACCTTGAACTCATGCCTAACGAGCCAGCATCAGAAGTTAAAGACCAAAACCAGATGAGTTTTGATGTCAGCGTGAAATTTGATGATGGGGAGCGGATTGACCTTGAAATTCAGTGCAGAAACAGGGAATACGACTACGCCGCACGCGCAGAGATTCAGGCAGCACGACTTTTAAGTTCATCCAACCGCAAGGGCGACAACTGGAAGACGCCCCCGGCCTATCAGATTTCCGTGCTGAATTTTCATTTCAGCGATGATGACTTTCCGCCACTTGAGTGGTACAATATGAGAAGGACGGACGGTAAAAAGCTTGCTGGCAAACTGAATGTCATTTTCTTCGACCTGATAAAAATCCACAAGCTCATCGGCACACCGCCCGAAAAACTTACAAAGCTTGAAAAATGGGGACTCTTTCTTTCTTATGCCAGTGACGAGCGCAAGAAAGACTACATCGAAAGCCTCATAAAGAGCGAGGAAGGCCTTATGCATGCAAAATCATCACTTCTAACTGTAAGTCAGGATGAAATCAACTGGGCTATCGAAAATTCCATTCATACGGCAATCTGCGACTATAACACGCAAAGGCTGAACTTTCTGGAAAAGGAACGGAAAGCCGTCGAAAGAGGAATGGCTCAAGGAATGGCACAGGGAATGGCCGAAGGACGTGCTAAAGGACTTACCTAAAATATACCCCAAATGGTAGACACATTTAGAAGAAGGGATCCATAAAAGTAGACACTAAAATAAAAGGGAAAATCCCAAATAGTAGACACTTA
>NZ_JACHFQ010000011.1:0-3915 GCF_014201975.1 Treponema ruminis
TTCGCAATCAAAGGGTGGACGGTTCGAGTCCGTTCGTCTCCAATCCTTTAAGTCCTTGCACTGCAATGTTTTGCATCAAGGCGATTGTTCCTCTTCAAGCGGGTCGCTTGCCATTTTTTCAAAGTGTGACATAAAAGTGTGACATAGTTTAATTTTCAATACACTTTCCTCTGTCACTGTAAGGATTCTCTTAATATGGTTAGCCATAAACTCCCGTTCTCTTTGTCAAAACGGAAAAAAAGCCGTTTTTATTACGTTCGTTTTAAAAATAGCGAAGGGAAATATCTTTCCGCTGTCTCCACTCAAGAATCAGACTACGACAAAGCCGTTTCTGTTGCACTTAAATGGTATGCCTCAGGGCAAATTAACGGAAAACAAAAAACGCAGGAAATCAAAGAAAAATCGTTTCTGCAAAATTTAAGGCACGCTGACATCAGCGATAGCGAAGCCCCGAAAATCTTGGAGCTGTTGAAACAACGAGGAATTTTAAGAAGTTATGTACAATCAGGCTCAAAAAATGATGTAGATTTTGCAGAGTTTTTAAAAACTTATTGGAGCTGGGACAAGTCAGAGTATATTCAGGAAAAATTGAGAACTGAAAAAAGCATCGGAAAGGCTCATTGCAGGACCTGCCTGCACTATGTTCAAGATTTTTGGATTCCCTTTTTTAATGGCAAACTCTTAGGCGAAATTACAAGGCAAGATTTGAAAGATTTTTTATCATTCATCCAAAAAATGGGGAAAAGCATATCGGCAAAAAATCAAATATGGCTTGCAGGTGCTCAGGCCTTGCGCTGGGCTTACAATAACGAGATGATTGACCGTGACATAACTGCTGGATTAACTGGCTTTTCCGGAAAAAAGCCACAACGGCAAATACTTACGCCAGAACTTGCAAAAGCTGTTTTTGCCGTTGACTGGAATGACAGACGCTTTAAGCTCGCAAACCTGCTTGCAATGTGCACCGGCTTACGCATCGGCGAAATAAGAGCGTTGAGAAAATGTGACCTCGGCGAATCGTGCCTTTATATCCGGCACTCATGGAGCGACATCGAAGGGCTAAAATGCACGAAAAACGGCGAAAACAGAACGGTTTTGCTGCCATTTACGGGGCTGTCTGAAAAACTTCTCGAACTCGCAGAAGCTAATCCTTTTGATAAAAGCATGGAAGCTTTTGTTTTTTTTGCTTCGATTCCCGGCAAGCCGATTGAATCAAGATGCTTTTTATGTGCATTACATTCGGCTCTCGAAAAAGTAGGGATGAGCAAAACAGAAGCCAAAAAATATTGTTTCCACGCATGGCGTCATTTTTATGCTTCATACATGCGTGAAAAAGTCAGTGAAAAGCTCTTGCAAAGCCAAACGGGACATAAAACACTTGCAATGCTGGAACACTATTCAGATCATAAAATTTCTGGAGATGATGAAAAAATCCAAACGGCACAAAGAGAAGTTTTCGGCGAAATTATTGAAAACAGCAAAATAGAATTCTCTCCAAAACTGCTCTATCAGAATGTAAAAACTGACTTCATGGATAAATCAGATTTGTATGAACATTCACGGCAATTCAGATAAAATAAACCGCTCCTGTCAGAAATACACTGAAAGAGCGGTTTATTTTTTATTCGGACTCAAGTTCCCCTTGCAGCTCATTGATTCTGTCACGCACTTTCTGCCTCTCTGATATAAGCTCGGCCAAATCATACGGCATGGGCTTATCCTGCAATTTTGCCTCATAGCATTTGATTATCTTCCAGTCTCCGATGTCACTTGAAGACGCTGACAACCTGTTAATAAGTGTTCGAACTTCGCTTTCCTTATGCTCACGCTCCATCTGCTTTTTCATTTCTTTCTCGTCCATATAGACCCCCCTGTAGTTGATTTATATAATGCGTCAAGATTTCTGACACTATTATAGCAATTGTATCTGATGATATTTCCGCGCCAGCTTTTGTACTGATCTTTTATCTGCTGGATTGTCATTCTGTTTTTATTTACAAGCTCGGCGAGCTTTTTCAGCTTTCGTCGCTCCCGCACAAATCCTTTTCGGACTGGTCTTTTTATAATCTTTCCGGATTTCGTGATATTGTATCTGATCTGTAAGAAAGAAAAACCTTTTTCAAGTTTCACAATCTGCGTTTTCTTTGTATTGATTATAATTCCGAGCTTTTCTGTAATTACACGATACTTTTTGAAAAGTTCTCTTAAAAAGTCCTTGTTTTCGTGAATAATATATGTGTCGTCCATATAACGGCCATAATATTTGCAGCCTTTGACAATCTTGCAGAAATTATCAAATTCTGTAGGATAGAAAATACCCGCCGTCTGTGAAAGCTGGCTTCCGATTCCGACTCCTTTTTCATTGCCAAAAGTTGAAATCAGATAGCGCGTTAAATTTATGATTCTTTCATCATCAATTTTTTCTGCGATTTTATTACATAGTTCATCATGAGGAATATTGTCAAAATACTTTGAGAAATCTATCAGAAGGACATAGCCTTTGTTGCCGTGCTTCCTGTAATATTTTTCCAAATGTGCCTGAAGCCGTTTCCTTGTGAACTCTATCCCCTTTCCCTTCTGGCTTGCGCCGTTGTCGTAAATCAGATACCTGAATAAATGCGGATTCAAGATATTGTCGCAAAGATTCCTCTGAATCACCCTGTCAGATATATGCAGTGCCTTAATATGCCTTCGTTTTCCCCGCTCGCTAAGCTCAAACTCGCTGAACGGTTTTTGCCTGTATGTTCCGTTCAAAAGCTCGTTCCGTGCCTTCGTGATGTTGCGTATTATGTCAGCTTCGTAATACTGCACGCTTGCTTTCCAGTCAGTGCCTTTTTTGCATTTCTGAAAAGAGTCATATAGATTATCCAAATCACAAAGTTTCTCAAAATCTGTCATAAAAAAAATCGGAAAGGCGCTTAAAGCAGTTCCTGTCGTAACAGACTGCGTCGCCTTTCATATTCACCTTTTACGGTAAGGATTCTGCTTCCTTCGCCATTGTGTGCGGAAATATTTTCCTTTACACACGATTTCAAATCGGGGACGGACATAATTGTTCGTATTCCCAGCGTTGTTGTAGTTGGCATTGCCATTGTTGTTGACATTGCAGAAATTAGCAGCAGACGCTATCAAGCAGAACCCTTTTCTTTTCTCCTTTTATTGTCAGACTGTCGCCAGCCCTTTATCAAATCTTCCTCACGGTCTAAAGCGTCCATGAGGTCGGTCGTGAACTTCAAGCTCACATCAAACATCTCCTTTATGTGGTCGATTTCCACATAAAGATTCTGGACTATCCCTATAGCGTCGTTCTGATTCTTTCTTCTTTGCTCCCATTCAAAATCATAGTTGGGGTGCAGCTTGTTCGCTTGTACGATGTAGAAAGTAAGCATGTTGCAGTATTTCTTAATCAGTTTTTTCTCATCGTCCAGATACCAGTCAGGATATTCTGAATTATACGCCCTGTTGGGGTTGACTCCGTACTTCTCATAGATTCCATCTATAAGTTTCTGATCTTCCTCGCTGATGTCTCTTGCAATCTGCCTTATGCTTCTGGGATTCTTCTTGATTCCAAACTCACGGATCAGCCATAAGTCAATGTCTTTCCGTATGCGTTTGGCATTCTTGTAGAATTCCATTTTGCTCAGGTCCCTAAGCCCGCTCGGCTCACTCATCCTTATTCTCCATCAAGTACGATATAGCTGTACTTGCTTACGATGATTTTATCCTCGCTGACCTTAAAATATTCCGCGAGAATCTTCTTCACATCCGTAGTGCTTAATACTTTTCCTGTTTGCATGTTTTTCTCCTGTCTAAAGAATTTTAGTATGTGCTGAGGTGGCTCACCGCCACCTCAGATTAAAGATACGCTCCGGCTCCGCCTACGCTGCGAGGACGAAGCGGGGACGGACATAACCG
>NZ_JACHFQ010000011.1:4010-17188 GCF_014201975.1 Treponema ruminis
TCGACAAGGCAGAAACAAGCAGCAGACGCTACGTCCTTGAGCCAATAATAACTACTTCTGTTATTCTGGATCAGCGGGTGCTTAAATGCTGCAAACTGTTTTTTTGCTATTCCCGTATCATATCCAGAACTGCTCCATACAACAGAACCATAAACTTCAACCTCAGATAAAAGCACTGCCTGGCAGCTCGTCCAATTCCAGCCACTTGATGCACCTCCAGCATTGCCAAAACGGTTTACAGCACTTGAATCCATTGCGTTTGACAGCAGCTCACCCGTTGTCTGTAAATGCCTTCCGAATTCCGCATAAAGCTGCTTATTGATTGTGGCTCCACTTGCCGTGCTTCCGGTTGTCGTTACTGCGCCGAGGACTTCAGTATGCATCTTGCTTCCGACATAACCATTTGCAGTAGTATTGCTGTCATTCATCGCATGGCATCCAAAATGATTCGGCTCTGATGTACTTATGCCCTTTCCTGGTACCATTACAAGATGATGAGCTGTCATATACTGCGGATAACCCTGATACATGAGGCCGTCAATCTCAGCGATTGTTACCCATGACGTGCCTACCGTTCCGGCATAAGAATCAGGGCAGGTAATGCCCCGTGACATCTGGAAATAATCGCCCGCGTAGATGTCCTCATAAAGCTGGAAGCCGTCAGTGCCGGTGAGGCGTTTCCATAATGTGCCGTCTTGATAATATGATGTGATGTCTTTCGGAACAAGCCGCATGATCTTGTGAGAGAACGCGGACTGTAAATAAAGGTAAGTTGTCTCTCCTGTGGCAGGAACGGCAAAGCCTCTTGCAACCTGCCCGAAATCCTTTGCTAAGGCAGCAATGATGCCGTTGTTTTGTGATATTGATTCGATAAATTTACCGCTTCCACCGACGTTTTCACAATTTAAAATACTCGCAAAAAAAGCGCAGAGAGCTTCCTGCGAATATTTACCGTCATTACCGTTTGCATCAGTTCCCATCAGAAAGGAACTGGCGGCAGGTTCTTTTGTAATTTTGTCAATAAATCTTACTACGCCCATTTCTTTTCTCCTAAGAATACAGTCATTTTTAGAAAATCATGTCTTCCACTGAAAAATCTTGCGGCAAAAAGGCCTCGTTCTGTGACACGCCGTAAGCCATTATCGAGCTGATTACGCCGTCTATTCGCTGTGTGCTTGCCTTGCTTTTCTTCATCGGCTTGTAGTTACCGTTTACATCCGGCTTGATTTCGACATTGTTTATCATCCAGAGCATTACTGGGCTGTTGTCCACGAGTTTTCCATCCTTCACGGTCTTTTCATAAGACTGAGTGAGAGGGGAAAGTTTACGCAAACTCTGCTCGATCTCAATCAGGGCAATATCCGGCCGTTCCGCATCCAGCTCTTTGATTACGTCCTTTGCCTGCCATTTATCGTACCCTATGCCCCGCAACTTGAAGCGGTCCGCATCCTCCAGAATGTCCCGGACAATGAAGCTGTAATCAATCGTGTTTCCGGGAATTGCCGTGATGATGCCGCTATCAATCCACTGAAAAAAGTTGATGTTTTCTTTTCTGTAGCGTTCGTGTGCCGTGCCTTCAGGAATGTAGAAACGGTGAAAATAGTAGTCCTTGCCGTCTTTTTCAAAGAGTTTCGTGAAGGCGCAGAGGTCGTCAACCTGAGCAAGGTCGAGGCCTCCGTAACATTCCATGCCCTCAAAATCCTCGACCTTTGCGTCAATTTTCTTGTTTTTCTGCCATGTTTCGATTGCAAGCCATGACTTTTCGCCACCACCGCCCCAAATCCCGAAGGTTTTTGCCTTCAGTTCGGGGATTTTGTGGGGCGTGAGTTCCGCGTCGTCGATGTCGGACTGAATGACGGAAGGGTCAATAATGTCGTAAAGGCTTGGATTTGCCTTCTGCCATAATGCCGGATCATGATAATCGTCGTTTTCATCAAGGGCATAAATCACGGAGAAAAAATCTTCCTGCGTCTGTGTTCCGTTCAGGATTCTCTTTGCCTTTAAATTCTGCTCAAAGCATGGGTTTGAGACTTCGACATCGGCGGTGGTAACGACAACAAGTTGGGCGTCTTTTTTGCTCCTCATGCCGTACTGCATTGACATGAACATCTTGTCGCTCTGAAAGTCGTGGTATTCGTCCAGCACGGCAAACCGAGGGCGCAGGCCGTCAACGGATTTTCCGCCGTCACAGTAAAAGCCAAGCCTTGATTTTTCGTTAATGTCTTTGAATGTGATTGCGAGTGAACGGCAGTCCAGAATGTCGTCAAGAGCGGGCTCTGCCTTGATGATGTCGCGCACTTCCTTGAATGTTTTTTCTGCCAGCGTGTCGGAGCTGGAAACAAGATAGGATTCAGATGCCTTGTATTTTAGAAAGTTGAAGACTACGAGCGGAAGAAGAACCCCTGTTGTTTTCCCGTTCTTTCGGTTTACCTCTATGTAAGCCATTCGGAATCGCTTTCGGTCACTGTCTCCTTTGTGCCGCCAGCCTTCCACGTTCGCAAAAACAAAAATCTGCCAGGGTAAAAGGTCGATTGTCTTTCCGTTGAGGTCGCCGGGCTTAAGGGATTCTGCGAAAGAAAGCACCATTTCGGCGGCTTTTTCGTCAAAATAATAGGGAAAATCGTCCCTTTTCTCGCGTTTTCGGTCGGAAATGAAGCGTTTAACGGCTTTTTTTGTCCAGATTCCGGCGACAATCTTGCCGCTGGCGATGTCTGAGCAGTATTTCTCAAGTATTTCCATGTAGTTTTTCATAGAAATACA
The DNA here is from genome assembly GCF_014201975.1 of Treponema ruminis. Lineage (NCBI taxonomy): Bacteria > Pseudomonadati > Spirochaetota > Spirochaetia > Treponematales > Treponemataceae > Treponema > Treponema ruminis. The sequence continues at coordinate 6,771 of NZ_JACHFQ010000011.1, forward strand.
GTCATTTTGACAAAAAAATGAGTTGTCAAGAAATATTTGACAACTCAAAGGGAATTATTTCGTTAAATTGTCTGATGAAAACGCAAGGTCCAGAAGGTATCGGCTTGTTGTCTTTCCGCTTTTTGCGACAAGTTCTTTGAGCCGTTCCAATTCTTCTGGCTGACAGCTTACAGAAAAGGAAACACGTTTCAAGCCGGTGGCTTTTCGCCCGCCACCGTGGTAGCCGTAGCCAGAATATTTAGGCTTTTCTGTTTGTTCCATGATTGTTTTTCCTAGATTTTCTTGTGTAATAAATTACAATACCGATTACGACGCCTGCCATTATTGGGAAAAAAATTGACATAAGCACCTCGATGATTTAATATTAAAAGGAAAGGGAAGCTCGCATTTCTGCGAACTCCCCACCGACTTACTTAGATTTCTTGTCTAGCCATTTGGTTATGTAGTACGTGACTACTGCAACAACCAGGGTTAGCAGGAAATCAACCAGCTTATCGGCTAAGTAAAGTAGTACTTCCTTCACTTAGGTCTCCTTATCAGCGCGTCCGCTGATAGTTATAATATAATGTCAATTCTGTTTTTTGTCAATACGTTTTACAAAATAATACTAAATTACTTATAATACTCCTTGCTTTTCGCAAAATTCTGTTATTTGGTCGCTTGTGCATTTTAGAAGCGGCTTCCATGCAATAACTTTCTTCTGTGTGTTTGAGTTTCTGAAATCTTCTTTTTGCAGGTACATTGAATGTTCAAAAAAGAAAAATCCGTTTTGGTATTGTCCTCTGTAATAGTTATAGCCACCGCTTATGTTGTCATTCCAAAGAATACCCATTACATCATAGAAAAGACCGTCAGACGGTGGCAAAGCGTCTTTTACGCTCTGATAACCTTGCTTGTTGTCTTCAATTTCAACTGCCTTAAAATATCTGCTAGGCTCATCAATTGGGCTTTCGTAATATGGAAAAGCAATCAGATTGTCCGTCTCTTCATCAAAACAACAGCCATTAACGAAGCCGTAATTTTCATTAGTAAAGAGTAATTCAAACTCTTTCTTAGTTATTTCTTTCAGTTGCATTTTCAATTCTCCTTTCCAAACCAAGCTCTTAATTTTCTCGTAACATCGTTTCTTTAACGGTAAACTACTCCTTCAAAAAAAACTAATCTTCTAATACAAGTTGATAATCACTATTAGACCAACCTCCACTACCTTTTATAGCAACAACTTTTTTCTGCATTATACTGTTCCAAAAAGCCTGATCTTCTTTAGAAGGAATTTCACTTCGCCCGAATCTATATTCAAAATGATGTTCACCAAAAAATGGCTCTTTTTCACTTTTGATTCCGATACGGCCCCATTCTGATTTCTGATTTACAATATCAACAAGAACTTCATTTACTGTTGCTTTTGGAGAAACCTCAATAATGTACTCTGATGTTTCATCGCTTCTTGTTTTGCCGTGTCCTACAATTTCAAAACTGTTCATAGTTTCACCACCTTGTAACTGTTTGGAAGCATAGTAACTAAATCATTAAAATAGCCTTCATCTTCTGTCTGCAAGTATGAAAAACGCAACAATTCCAGATGTTTAATCAATTCATCAAACCTGTAATGACTATGCACTCTACCTTCAAACTTTGATAAATCAAAACAGTCCTCGGTTATCTGGGTATTGGCTATCAGTTTTTTTTCTTCTTGGGTAAAACGCCCCTCTGTATTATCTTCACGCTTACAAAGCGGCAAACTTACAGATTCTTTTCCAAGTAAAACTGTACCGAAATCCTCACCTCTTAAAGACTTCGGTAAATACTTAATCATTATATCATCAAGATATTTCTCGTTACTAACAAGGGCTTCTGAATCAGGATGTTTCAAAAGGACTTCTGCTAATTCTTTCGCTTTCATACACACTCCTTTCCTCATCGCCGGGCTTAACGCCCGGCAGATTATTTGATACGCCTACGCTGCGAGGACGAAGCGGGGACGGACATAAAAGTCCGTATTCCCAGCGTAGTAGTAGTCGGCATAGCCATTGCTGTAGACACCGCAGAAATAAGCAGCAGACGACTTATACGGTGTACATAGCCAATACCATTTAGTAAAATTTTCTTTAAAATCAAATGCAATTCGATTCCGGCTTTTTTTGAAATAATTCAGGCGTTTTTCTCCAAATGTCTCATCATAAGAAAGCAAGCAGCAATTTATGGCCGCGATTCCAGCTTCCTGCATCGCTTTCAAAAACTCACCTGATAAATACTGATTAAGCTGAGTTTTCTTAAAATCTTTTGTGTTATTGAGATCTACAGCACTCTTAAAAAGACAATGCTCAAAAATAAGAATAAAATCACCATTTGTTTTTTTCCCAACAATGACAGCCTCATCCGAAACTTCTAATATGTTGAAGCTCATTACTGTTTGACCCTTTATTTCTGTTTCTGGAACAGTGAAATCCGGCAGCTTTATTCTGTCTCCAATCTGCACACGAGCTTTATTTTTATTAAAGCCGTCCAAAGTCCAGAGGGTGCTTGTCTCTAAGATTCCATCATCATTTGTTTTCATTTTCTACCTCCAAGTAGTGCGCTGATTGCGCTTTCGTTTTTCTGTATTTCCTGGCCCGTTTTGATCACGTTCAGCTCATCGAGCGTGAGTTTTGTTCGGGCGGCAGGGCTTATGTAATACTTGCTTCCGAGCTGGTCAAACTTGTTCGAGAGGGCGATGAAAACTTTCTGAGTTTTCTCGAATGTGTCAAAGTCTTCCAGCGGGTCAATGTCTGAAAAAAGGCTCTGGACTTCCCTCAGCTTTTCCAGAATTATGCAGAGCTCTTCAAGCTGGGGAAGGTCTGCGGGTGAGAGTACCCGAACCGCCACCAGCATTGCCGTGAGCTTTTTCCAGTAGGAACGGACATACTTGCTTTGAATCGTCTTCGGGCAAGCGATTTTTGTTTCTTCCGGAAAAATCGCGGTAGACTTCTTTGCAAGGGCTGTGTCTGCGCTCGGCTTGTTTTTTTCACGCGTGGTGTTAAGCGTGCCTTTTAACGCTTTGAGCTCAGTTGGAAGCCTCTGTCTCCCCATCCAAAAGCTCCTCTATACGTGAATAATGGTCTCGACACTCTTTCAAAACCTCAGAAACACAACAGCTTTCCGTGATATTTATTCTTTCAAGTGCCAGGATTGATGTTTCTATCAAGTTTTGAATTTTTTCAAATTCCTTTTTAATCTTCTTTATTTTTTCCATCATGCCCCCCTAAAATTTCAGAAAAAAATAGTGTAATTCTCGCGCGTGAATTGCCGTGGTTGGTCAAACGCGAGTGCCCCAGAAGTTTTTTATCCCCCCTCCCCCTGCCGCTTTTTCTTGTGGAAAAAATTATTTTCCTGCAAAGTCTTTGCACTGTGACATTTCCAGCACATGGGCTGCAAGTTGTTCTTGTCGTAGAATAGATCCTCATTGCCCCGATGCGGGATGATATGATCCGCAATCTCTGAAGGCTGGCCGCATTTAATGCAGAAGGGATTTTCCCGAAGGAATTCTCGCCGTGTCTTTCGCCAACGGGCAGACTGATACAAATTGTGATATTCACGGCTTTTTGTCCTTTGCGTGAATATCGTTTTCTTCTCAGCCTTGTGCTTCGGGCATCTCGTACCGTTGCTTACAAGGCAGTTGCATCCTGGATAAGTGCACAATTTCATTAACATCTTTCAGCCCTCTATACATCTGTTTTCTTTAAGAAAAACATAAAGCGCAGATGTCAGCTTCTGTTTTTCATCCTGCGTAAGCTCCACGTTAAGCGTGGAGTTATTTCCGTCAAGCTCTACTTCCAGCTCGCAATCCGGAAGGATGTTCCGTATATGCTCGGCGGTTTTGACCACAACAAGCTCCTGCAAGCAGTTGTATTCGTGGCCGTCTATAACGACTTTCTCATGCCTTATCAACTTCCTGATTTCCGGGCTTCGCTTTGCTGTGTGTGAGGTAAAAGCGTGCCTTCCTGCATCAATGAAAGACTGAATCAAATCTTCTGTTGTCATAGGCCCTTTTTTACCGGGTGACCATAAATAATCGGGAAATTCGACTCTCTTGTAGCCTCATCCTCGTAGATTATTTCCTTCTGGAAATCGGCTGCATATTGAAGTTCCCTTCTTGCGCCTTTTGATTGCTGCCAGTCCTTAAGCATGAAGATCGCATCAACGCAATCTATCAGCGCAAAATCAATGTGCATGAACTGCTCGTATGTCAGGAACGAATATTCTCCGACATCAACCGGGCTTATCACATTATGATTTTGTGCAAGCAACTTAGCCTTCGCCTTCGCGAATTTCTCTTTGTAGTTCTTGTCGTCAGTAATTTTCCCAGATATGTAAATTGTCATTCTTTCTTCCCTCCAGTTTTTTCAGCCTTGTGTAAAGCTGTTCTGATTTGCTTTGGTAATAAAGAGCGTGCCTGACTCCGTTATACAGTGCCGAAACATAATTCTTTCTTACGCTCCAGCAGTAATTGTCCTTTCGTTCCGAATATCGTCTCAGAACGTATTCGAGCGCCTCAATCGCCTTGTCTTCAAAATCTGCATCGTCGAGATAAAAGCCTTTCTGTTTCCGTTCATTGCGGATCAGTTTTTTAGCAATCTCGATGGATTTAAGCCAAAGGTCTCTGTGTGCTTTTCTGTCGTTTTTCGCAAGATACGCATACTGAAGATTTATCAGAATCTCACTGTCATTTTTTGGCTCAGCATAAAACGGCAGCTCGTCTATAAAATCTTGCCATGTGAACTCGAAAAAAAAGAACATTAGCATTTTTCACCTCATGCCAAGAAATCGCTCCACCACATCAGGAGTTTTTTTGAAGGTCCGTGATGTCGGCTCTTTGGGCGGTTCTGCATAAGCGCGAATAAAATCATCCTCCGTGAGCACCCTGTTCCGCCGGTTGATGTCCTTGCAGACCGTGCATTCATACCGCCATTCCTCGATGACCGTCGCATCTTCCCCGGTATCGCAAAGAAGCTCTACTTTCACCATGTGCAGCGGCTTCAGTTCCGCCTGCCAGTTTCCGCCGCCTCTTTTTACACGTTCACGGCAATAAGGGCAGAAGGCGTAGCGCGTCGCGCCTGAAAGCGGCTTTCTGAATACGACCTTCTCTGCAAGCACATTAGTGCGCCTGTAGCCGGCAAGAAGCACATCCCTTGCGCTTTTGGGCTTTTCAGTGTTGTTTATGAACTCCATACTGCACACTCCTAATCAAATGTCGCGCCACATTCCGAGCATTGCCATTTCATCAGCTTCTCAGACCATGAGGCGGAAATCCGTCCGCATTTGTCGCACTTGAAAAGCCTTGGCTTTTCAGTTTGCGAGCCTTTTGGCACATCTTTCTGAAACTTCTTGAAGTTGTTCGGGCGGTAGTTGGCCGGAAGGCAGTTCAAGAAAGTCTTGGAGCCTGCAAAAGCGTCAAAACTGAATTCCTTGTCGATGTAAGATTCCGGGTTTTTAAGCTCAGAGATGTAATTGTCGACGGCTGCAATCACATCGTCTGAGCCATAGCCCCGTAATTTTTGAAGTGCGAGACGGAAATCGCACGACTGGAAGCGAAAAAAGTCGCCTTTCTGGCAAGGAAGCCCCGCATTTTTGAATCTGTCAAAGACAATGCGTGAGTAATTTTTTTGAGAATCACTCAATGTTGACGGCGGTGACGGTTGATTTTTCGGCTCATCGCAAGGATTTTCGTTTTTTTCAAAAATCTCACAGTCTTTAAATTCACCATCACCATCATCATTTAAATTTAAATTCTCATTAGCATTTAAATTTACATTTACATTAGGGTTTTTGTTTTCGGAAACTTCAAAACCCATAGGGTTTTTAGTTTCTAAACCCATAGGGTTTTTAGTTTCTTTCTTCGGCCGTCCGCCTAAACTGCCATATTTGCCGTTTTCCTGTCTCTTGAGGTTTGCATCGAGCTGAGGCTTGATAAGCGTGAACACGATTTTTTCAACTCCGCTCAATTCGATTTCGTTCTGGTTGAGTGCGTATTCGTTTATTGCAAACATGATTTTGCCGTACTGTTCCGGCGGCAAGTCTTTCAGAGCCTCGTGAAAAGAGCGGTATGTAACAAAAGAATCTGTCATGGTCTATAAGCCTCTGCTTCGTTTTTAAATTGCCCCCAAAAAAAGTCATATTTTACGTGGGGCAAAGTATTTTAGTAATTCGGTACTCCGGGAGCGTTTGGATTTCCGAAAGCCTGAGCCATGCCGTTTGCGTCTGCCTGTGACATCGGAGCAATATTCTGCTGAGGTGCCTGTGGCTGTAGAGCAGGTGAGGCCTGTTTCTCAATCAGCTTTGCGTTCACGTACTGGCTTTTCTCGGTCTTCCATTCCTCAATCGGCCTGCCTGCCTGGTCGTATCCGGTGACTACTTTTTTCTGCTTTGTATGGCTGAATTCAGCTTTTCCGACCTTGCTCACAAACGGGTTGAAGTTCCCGCCGATTACTTCCTGAATGTTGACGCCGAAGCAGTCGCAGAGCCGTGAAAGCCCGTAGTCGAAATTGTCGCCCTCGAAAATCGTGTGGCGGTACGGTATCTTGTTCCAGCTCGGAGCGTTTACAGTAAAATACACGGCGAGCACGTTCTTGCCCTGGTACTGCTCGTATTTGACATCACAGAGCGAGATGTCATAAGTGCCGTCCTGGCACTCACAGCTTTTTGTTGCGGGCACATACTGTGCGTTTGTGATCCAGCTCATTTACTTTTCCTCCTGAATTGTGTTTGCTGAAAAAATAGGCGCTGACATTTCCGGGGCGTGTGCTTCCGGAATATTGGCGGATCCAAGGGCCTCGTCGGCAAGCTCCTCGGTAATCTCTTCCTGTGTGTAAGGCATTCCGCCAAGCTCATCCGGGAAACAGAGTCGGAAGCCCTGCGACATGGCCACCTTCTTTATCATTGTCTTAGGCGACTTTGCCCACATTGCCTTTCCCGTGCTGTACTCACTCAGATAGACCTCATGCACGAACGGAAAGTCAAAGTCCTTCCGGTGAATCTCAATCACCGCCTTGATGTCCGCTCCCTCGCCCTCGGTCCATACCTTCCAGCCGGAGAGTTTCCCGCTCCGCTCGGCCCGCTTCAGGTAAACCTCAAAGCCGACTATGATGTTGAAGTCGTTGCCGTAAGGAACGGCGTAGATTTCCCGCTTGAAAGGGTTGAGGCAGAAAGCCTTGCAGATTTCAAGGAACTGCGCCCGCTGGTTGTCGGGGAGCTTGTTTCCCATGCTCACAAGGTATTCCCCCGCAAGTTTCGTGAAGTCCTGGGCTAAAAGCCCGTTCTCTTTGTTCTCAACTACAGTGATTTCATTGACGTTCATTTTTCCTCCATAAAGTCAAAAAGCAGTTGCCCGTTAGCAATATCATCCGTAGGGCGTATGTGCTTCGGCTTCGGTTTTCTTTTGGCTTCAATCTCAGCCTTCGCCTCAGCCCATGTTTTAATATGAGGCTCTTTTTTCTGCCCCGTAAAATATTCCTCAGCCCAGCTCATGATAAGCTCTCCCTCGACGGCTCCGTTCCTGCCCTCAAGATGTTTCTTTGCCCGAGCCGTCACATAGTTCACGCATCCAGGCAGCTTCTCGGCCCTGAACTTCCCGGCAAATGCCGGGTCTTTCTCAGCCTCTTTTTTCAAGTATGCTTCAAGCGCATCTTTCAAGTTCATTTCTTCCTTCCGAGCTTTATTTTCTTACGGCACGGTGAGCTTCTGGCAATGAATCCCTTCATCGTGTACTCTTCGCAAAGCCTGTCCGCTTCCTTTCTGGTCAGCGAGCATTTCTTCACGATGAAGGCATTGTGTGCGGGCTCAAAAACTGAAAAACGGTAATAGATTGGGTTCTGCTTTTTTTTTGCCGTGCCTGTTTTTCTTGTAGGTATCTTTTTTAACTTTTCCAGGTCTTCGGCCGTGAAATATTTGAAGCGGCCGTCGCGGTCGTCACTTGTTCCTTTTATGCCCAGCCTGTAAATCCTTTTTCCTACCGCTATGCGGGATATGCCCAGAATTTCCACAAGGTCGTTGTATGTATAGCCTGCGCTCATTCTCCCACCTTGACGAGTTTCCCCGACCTGTCTGCATAATGATAAAATTCCCTGCGGTGTCGTCTGAGCACCATCAGGATTGAATTCTCGTACTTGTTCGCCGCCTGCGGGAAAAGCTCCGCCGCCTTGCTTCTGAGCTGATTCGCGTAGAATTCAGCCCCTACCGGGAGGGAGTCGAACGCCAGCAACACGGCTTTCTTCAAGGTCATTTTTTCCATAATTACTGCCCCAAAAGACTGCTGACGATTGCTGCTCCGACAAGCAAGCACATTAAAAGAAGGGCTATGCACGCGACCAAAAGTTCTGTTTCTGATCCGCCGCCTTTTTCCCAATATCCGCGCCTGTTTCTTATGATGCGCTTTTTCTTGAAATCCTTTCTTTTCATCTGTTCCCCTCCTGTACAGGGCTGAAAAATCTAGCGATATAAACATAGGCTATGCAAGAATGACAAAATCCTTGTCGTCGATGTGTTCCCTAAGCCAGCTCTTGATTCTCTCAACGGCCGTAAGTTTCCATGCTCCGCCATCTGCCTCAAAAAGCGCAAATTCCGGGGCTGCTCCTTTCCTTACGCGGAACAGATAGGCACTTTCAACCTGCTCAACCTCTCGGAAAGTCCTGTAAGGCTTGAGTGTTACAATCGGCTTTGTCTTTGATTCCTTGACAAGTGCGCCGGAGATACCGCTTTTAATTGTCACTGACTGTGTGATTCCGTCATCGGTCGAATTAACCTCGGTATCATCACGGACTGCCCCTGCATAAGAAAGCAGATAGTCTTTGTCGTCCGTTGTGCCGAAAAGTGACTGAATCTTGATGATGAAGTCTTCTTGTGACAAAAAGCGGTCAAACGGATATTCCCGCAAGTCACCGCGCAGCTCACAGACTGCAAGGGCTTCCCTTTTCCTGTTTTTGCCTAAAATGTTTGAATAAACTGCGATTTTGGTCTCATCAATAATTGAAAGGAAATAAGTATTTTTTCCGGCATCCGGCTTGAATTCATGATTGATGTAATCCGCCAGTCCCTGCAAGGAATTGAGCGAAAGTGGCTGGCATGTAGGCTCATCGCGAACGGCCTTCAAGTCGCGGGCTGAATAGGTGATGCCGTCAACATTGACAAGGAAAGAATCCTTGACGAGTGACTCAATTTTTTCGATAGTGTCTTTTCCTGTTTCCATCGTTTATGCCTGCCTTGAAATTTCTGGGAACGGTAGGATTGGCTGCTCCACATTTTCCTCGTATGCGTGAACTCCGTCCTTTTCGCGGGCGAAGAACATTGATTTGCTGAACGGCTTGATTGGCGGCAAGAAAGTCTTGACCGACAATTCAGTCTGAGCCATGAGCCTGTCTTCTGTAGGCTTGATGCAGAGTGTGAGAGTGATTCTTCTCGGAGATTTTGCCGGGGTGTTTATGTCCCGGATGTTGTCAATCACTTCTTTCATTGCGTTCTCGAAGTAATCATTTGCCGCCCCGCCTGAAAGTGTTTGAAGTGTTACTAACGATCTTTCCATTTTTTCATTCCTTCTTCTTTTCTTTTCCCTTGCCGACCTCGAAGGCCTCGCATTCCTGTCTCTGCCAGCGGATCTTGCAGACCTCACCGTCGTGAATCTGCACGGTTACGCCGACCGTCCCGTATTTGATTCTTGCGGCTTCCCTCTCAAGCCTTGCCGCAAGCCTCAGGTATTCCGCGCCCCTCATGCTTCCGGGCTCTCCTCGGGCACCGTCTGCATCCTTGCTTCCACCCATGCCTCAAGGTCTTTCTTCCTGTAGCGGACGATCTGCCCCTCACGCATCTTCGGGATGTCGAGTCTCCGCACTACCTGCTCCGAGAGCTTGAGGTATTTTGCCGCCTCAGCAGTCGTGAGGATTTCGTCGAAAATCTCGCTTTTCTCTTCTGCCATTTCAGATGTTCCTCCATATAAAAAAAATGGGCTTCGGTCGCTCCGCCGGGGACTGACCGGCTCGGCTTCCTTAGCCCAGTATTCGCTAATCCGTCACTTCGTGCCATGCGCCTCAGTCCTGCCCACGACATCGATGTCTTGAAGGTCCAGCAGTTGAGGGTGATTCCCGAAGCTCCAACTTAACTTCCGTTGAAAACTTCCGTTGCGACGGGTCTCATTTTCCGCTCAACGCTCTTTTTTTTGCCTTCCCGAACGGCTCTCAATACAAGGCTTGGGGGTTGAGGTAATGACCCCAGCTGAAAGCCGTTCGGAAAGGCGGCTGCTCCAACAGCCACCCACTGCCATTTTTTTTAGTGCTTCCCTTCCCATGTCCCCGGCTGACGGGTACAGAGCCTTGCATTTTCTCTGTTTGGGATAATCAGCCAGGAACTCCCCTTACGTTCCTTCTGTCAAGAAGGAACGTAACTCTATATAC
>NZ_JACHFQ010000011.1:17280-20615 GCF_014201975.1 Treponema ruminis
GAGAGTTACGTTCCTTCTGTCAAGAAGGAACGTAACTCTATATCGTAGTATATAGAGTGGAAAAGTAACGTTTGTTACTTACAACTATTATAATAATAGCATTTGTTATTTCTGTCAACGGTTTAGAATTACATTTGTTATTTTTTTTTACGAAATTTAAAACATGAGTGATTTTACAGACAGAATTGATTCAGAATTGAAAAAAAAGATGCTGAAAAGGCTTGCGCTTTGTGAAAGCATTGGAATTGCACCTAATTCTATTGCTATTTGGCTGAAACGCGGCACGATTCCGGGCGGTGATGTGTGCCTCAAGATTGCCCGCTATCTGGGAGTTGGCTTCGAGTGGCTCATAACCGGCGAGGAAGAGGGGCAGGAAGGCTCTCTTTCCGAGGAGGAGCAGGAGCTTCTTTCTTCCTGGCGCGAGCTGGCTGAGCACGAGAAAGCGGCGGTCCTTGCAATGATCGGGTCGTTTCTTAAGTCAAAAGCCGCCAAAGTTCCGGCTGATAGTGTAGGGTAAGCAAGTTGTATGGGCAGCTTTATTCCGGGTGGCCATATCCCGCAAAGGTTATTTTTGGATATGGATCAATAGCTGTAAAGCCATTATTAACGTTATTGATTCTTCCAGTGCCGTCGTAATTTTCCATATAGAGAATATCTCCGTGAGGATAATCCCTGTTAAATCCCACAATTTTGTCAGAATATGGCTCATAAACAAAATCCGCATCTTTATTTGCAGCAATCCGCCCTGGAAAAGAAAGCTGGTTATCAAAAAGTGGAGACGAAACAGTGTAAGTACATTCGGGATTTGACTCTCTGAATGCAAAAAAAGAAACATTTCCGTATCTGGTAGGCTGCAAATAGAAATACCGGCGGTCGTGCAGTTCTCCCTGATCGGTCCAGGCTTCTTCTACGATTGCCTGTGTAGTAACGCTGAGGTACATAGTTCTGGACACAGAAACGGTTCTTTTATATGTTAACTCGTCATCTGAAAGGTAAGCGATAGCATCAATGTTTTGTCGGCTTGCCTGTATGCCAAAATTTGTGATTTGTCCGGCAGAAAGCTGGAAGCTATATGACTGATATTGAACTTTTCGCCCATGATCATTGTAAAAAGAAAGGCCGCCCAGAATGTATTTATCGTAAAAATAATCAACTATCCAATAGTCATAATGGGTTTCATCAGAGGTAATCTCCCTTTCAATCCAGTTTATGTTTATGCCATCAACTGAGGCGCCTATACGGAATTTAGTAGCTCTTGTGATGCTTGCCCCTCCTTCCTGTATAAAAAAATATACGCCTGATTTTTTTTCATAAACAACCCGAGTTCTCCACCAGTTGAAACTGCCAGAGTAATCATACTCGCCAATGAGGGTAAAAAGGCCGTTTTGTATTGAATAGATTTTTTCAGAAAAAAAATAGTTTATAACGACAATATTCGGAAGAATTTTTGTGAAGCCGTAATTTATGCCATTGTTTCTGAGTCTAAGACCGTTTGCCATTCTTGATGGGTCACTGGTGAGCGGAAAGTATTCAATTCTCCCGCCCTTCTTTACTGCAATAGAGTTTGACTGGGGTGTTGTTGATTTTAAAGGATAAAATCCGCCGTTACTCCCCATAAATTTTAACGTTTCATATTTGTAGGGCATTTTTTAAACTCCGATAAACCACATATCACCATCGACAAAATCATGCCAGACGTTCTCATCGTCATAATATCCTGTACTGCTGGCAGAAAAAGCTGTAGGGTCAAAATGAAAAACTTTTGAAGAAATATTTCCTGCAAAACTTCCGCTTGAAGCAAATATCTTCCCCCGGAAAACTCCATTATTAAAATACGCATTTCCGTTCCGCAAGATTCCGAATCCGGTTTGGCTTGAAGGGCCTGTCCAGTCTTCAGTATGAATTGCAATTCCAGCGGTTCCCTGTCTGGAATCCCCGGTAATCATTTCATAAAGCTCACCGCCGTGAACATTTGTAGCCGTGCCTGCATTTGTCGCTGTAGTTGCCGAGCCCGCGCTTGTCGCATATCCCGCGTTTGTAGCAGAATCTGCCGTAGTCGCTGTAGCTGCCGAGCCCGCGCTTGTCGCATATCCCGCGTTTGTAGCAGCTTTGATGGTGATGTTTGCAGTTTCCAGATAGTGAATAAAGGCCTGACTTGCCATAAGTAAACGCGCAAAAACGGCATTCACGGCGAGCCTGTCCATAAATGTGATGCCGTAAGCGTTTTTCTTCGTGAGGTTTTCGTCAAGCATGTTCAGAATGTCGCTCAGGGCGCTGGCATTGTGTTCAATCCGCTGGTCTGCAATCCATTTAGCCGTGCCTCCATGCTGTCCTGTAAACCTATAGAGATAAGATGTGTAAAGATGTCCGTCTTCAGTAAGCCCTGTATCAGTATTGCTTCCGGTCCATGTAAAGTAATCACCTAAAACAAGGCTTGTCGGAATGGAGGCAACCTCATTGACTGGACCAAGATATTTGCCTGTGTCAGAAGCTGTAATGGTGCAGGTTGCGGAATATGTGATGCCGTTCTTCACGGCTGTGAGGGTAACGCCTGCCGTTGCCTTTGCCGGGAAGGAAGCTCCATACAAAGAGCTTACGGCAACGGTAATTACCAGCCCGTCAACCGAAGCCGTGCAGGTGAATGACTGGCTGTCACATACGGCGGACACGGAATCAGGCGAAAGCCCCTCGCCGTTGTACATGAGGGCGGCCGTAAACGACATGCTTTCACTGTAAAGGGTGTTATCCTCGCCGTTGAGGTGAAAGGACATTGTTGTACTGGACAGTTCCAGCTTTGTTTCGGCTATTTCGGCAACGTTGGACAATGCGGCTGTTTGTTGTGCATTTTGATTATCCAGCTCGGCACGTTCCTCACTTTCCCTGATTGCATCACCAGGTAACTGAAGGATGCCCGGTGATGTAAGGTTTGACTTGTATTCAGGAATTACTCCGTATTCATAGATTTCATCAGAATAATCTTTGAGAGTGAGTTTCCAGCCGCCCGCATCCGCCGCAACAGCAGTAATTTTCATTGTATTTGTAATGCGGTCAAACTGTCCGTATTGATTGAGAAGCCCGACGGAAAGGATGTTGCCAGACTGAACCTGTACGCCGTCAGTATCATCGAGCGGAGTTAAGAAATAAAGGGTGCGGGTCTTACCGAAACCGATTACTTTTGCACAGATATTTCTCTTTCCTTCCCCCGACTGTGCCTGAATGATGACGCCAAAAGTAGCTTTTGCAGAATAACCGGCTGAGGAATAGATGCGTTCGCTTTCATCAATATATTTTTTATTTTCTTCATCGACAAAATCTTTCTCATTAAAACTTACGGC
>NZ_JACHFQ010000011.1:20710-36330 GCF_014201975.1 Treponema ruminis
TCATCCATGTAAGATGTATTATTTTCGTCGGCATAGGCTTCCTGAGAAAAATCGTCTCCCATATCAAGCATGTCTGAAATTTCAAGCCGGGTTATTTTCCCGTCTCCATTTCTTATGACACTGTGAATAACGGCACTTCTTATGCCCTGATGCAACTGTTCAAGCTGGAGAAGGACTGTAGAATAAAGTGGATAATAATCACCTTCGTGTCCTACACCGACTACAACCTCACGCGGTTGTAAAATCTGCTGCCTCATACGCCTCTGACAGAGTTTATAAATATGGTTCGGTTCAGTTGCGTATTCTATGCTTGTTTCGGTGCAGGTGTCGTCAATGTCTTTTTGTCCGCCGTCACGCATGACATACATTGTATCTGTCTGCCAGTTCTGTCTGTTCGTAAAGCTGGCTTTGATTCCGTCCGGCTGACGTTCTAATGATTTCGCTGTAGTGACACTCTTAATGCACTGAGCGTTGAGAAGAGCAACCGGAGTTGTTTCTTTCTTGTCGATTGCGATTGCATATTTGCCGTCTGAGTCAATATACATGTCGGCATTGCAAAGCAGTAACAGTTTCGAAATCAGCGTTTCTTTTTTAATACCCTGAGTAATTATACCGTCGCAGAAAAAGGCATTTTCCTCACAGTATTTGTAAAGGGCCCCAAATGACAAAAGGTCTATCTGAGAATCTGGAATTTTGGAAGGGTTATGTGTTCCGCTTCCCATGATTTCAAGGAGCCAGCTTGCAACGTTCCGCGTGGTTGTCTTTCCTTCACTCCATACATGAAGGACTTTATTCCAGGTCCTTGCGACGCCGTAACACATTGCATTAAATTGATCCAGCATTCCGCTTGTGTTTGCGTTCGCAATAATCCTGATTCCGATTCGGGTAGTATTCTCCATGAACGGAGATTCCAGCGGAGCACATGCGACAAGAGTGCCGTTTGCGCTTTTTTTGTTGTCATAACAGAAAGAATTGTAGTAAAGGAGGTAACAGCTTTCCTGTGAGTTTGAAGACTCCTTTTCCGTCTCACGCTCAAGTTTTATGGAAATATTTTTGCCGTATGCCTGCGCATAGGTGAAAGTTTTTGTTGCGGTAAAACGGAGGGTTTTGTTTGAGTTGAAAGTAAACTCATTGCTTCCACGGTCGAAGATAAATCGGTTCCATGTGGCTCCGCCGTCATTGGACCAGTAAGGATGCACGATAACGGTTTTTCCGATCCAGTTGTTGTTGAAGAATTTGCGGAGGCCGTTGAACTGGATGCAGACCTCAACTTTCATGGTATGATCCGCACACTGTACGATAAGAGGTTCTAATGCCTCTCCGTGTTCATGCTTTATTTCTTCTCCGGAATAAGTTCCCTTTACTTTCTGCCTGAAAATCTGTGACTGAAATTCATGGGTCTGAGCAATTTCAATCAGATTGTTTGCATCATAATAAAGTGATGACGAATCAAAAGTTGTAACGGTTTCCTGTGGAGTAGAATCAGAAAAAGTTTTGATTTTTTCATTTCCGATTGAAAGAGACTGAATAAGTTGTTTTCCATAACCAGCCGAGAGAATAAGGTTGTAATACTGATTGTCTCCGTTTGTTCCGCCGATTGAATAGAAACCTTCATTCAGCTTGTATGGAGTGTTGTAGATATTGCCGAAAAGATACTGAATTGTCTGGCCGAGGGCGTTGGTGTTGTTTGCGCCTTTAACAAAAGGAAACTGTTCAACCTGCTGGGCAAGTTTCTTTGCGTTCTTTTCTGCCTGCTTTGCTTTTTCTTCAGCTTCCTTTGCAAGTTTATAAGAGTAAATGCCTACACCAACGCCGACACCGGCAGCAACAACTGCAACTGCAACAGCAATAATTGCAACGGTCGTTGCAGCTCCAGGAGTAGCACGGATATAAAGAACGTCTTCTTTTTTAACGATATAATCGGGCGTGAGTTTTTCTCCGGCTTTTACAATCACGCATTTGGAAAAATCATAGTCCGGCAGAATATCCCGGAGCTTTCCTTCTGCCTCTTTGCTTGTATGTTCGTCTGATACTGTATTATAGATGTGAAGAAGTCCCATTTATTTTATCCTGTAAAAGTTTTTAACCGGAATTACTCCAATGCGCGAAATCCTTACGCCCTGATTTTTAGTTGCATGAAGGAAAGTTTTTTCATCAATACAAAATCCGATATGAAGTTCTCCATTGAATATCATTTCAATCAGCGCATCTTTTTCAGGAGCATTGATTTTTTCGACATTTAAGGTAGGCGCATTTTCATCGGCAAGCTCTGGAGCATGATTTTTATAGCGCACATCGCGGAGAGTTTTCCCGCGCCGTTTTGCAGCTTCTATCACGGCCCCGTAACAGTCAAAGCCGGACAAATCCCGCCCGCCGTCCCTATAAGGTACTCCTATCATGTCTGAGAAATCTGTTTCCATGTCCTTACAGTCATTTTTGTTGTTAAGCATTGGCGCGGTTATTGTCGGTATCGTAGGTATAAGGGCAGAAAGTCATGTCGAGCTTATCATCACGGCCGAGCTGGAAGTTGAGCTGCATGTCATCGCCATAAGAAACGGAGCCGTAAAAATGAGTATAGTTTTTGATTTTCTGAATTGTGCCGTCCGAAGCGATTGCGCCCGCAACTTCAAGCCGGTACTGATAGTTTGCGTTTTCGACAAAATCAATAAGGTCGTTATCGATTCCCGTGATTTTAAGACTAGCGCCTTTGCCAGTAATATCGGGCGGTATATATTCAAAAGAAGAAGGCTCAAAGGTTTCTCCGTTTAAAATTACGGCTTCATTGTTATTAACGAGCCGTATTGTACCTATGCGGGGATGGGTAAACTTAATAAGATAAGGCAGGCAGAATTTCCCGCCATTAAAAAAAGTGTCAAAAAGCTCTGCGTCTGTCATTAATAAACCTCCTCGATAGTCATGGAAAGGACACGGAACTTCTGGTTTGTATCCTGTGGCTCAGGGATTTCAGCAAACCTATAGTATCTGCTGCCGAGTATCGGACAAGTAAAAACCCCGGAAAGTCCGCCAAGCTCATCATTAAACCATGCCCAGAAGGCTTCAAGCTCGGTTTTTGAGAGCTGGAGACTGCACGAGAATGTCATTATGTTGCGAGTGTTTGCCTGATAGGCAGTGACGCGTCCGGAAAGATATTTCGTTTCTATTGTGTTTTTCTTCGGCCTCTCATTAAAGCCGAAGAAATTTGAGTTTACGCTTTCACTCCAATTTGTTATTGTCATAGGTATCTTACCCCCTGAGATTGTGACTGAGCGATATTCATTGAATCTGTGTATTTCCCCTGCTGCATGGACGAATTGACAATTTTATCAATTGTTACGATAAGGCCTTCCGGAGAAAGCCGGGCATTGCTTCTGACTTCGTTTGAAGTGTTGTTTATGACTTTAACATTCATGCTGACGTCACCTTTTACGGCTCCATTTCCGATGCTTTCCCAGAGAGCTTTCTGCTGGGCTGCATTCAGCACCATTTCGCCGTTCCGTGCGTGAATGTAGGTGTTGTCTTCACCGCTGGAAGCCCCAACGAATCCGCCGACAACACCGCCGGTTGCGAATGATGGAGGTATCGGCTTGCTTTGAATTGCCGTTGCAAGCTGAACCCCGCCCAAAATCCCGATCATTGCCGCCATTGCAGGGCCTGCATAAGGGCCTCCCTCCGCAAGTGCCTTAACGACGGCAAGTGCAGTCTGTGCCTGGATGTTAAGGATATTCGCGCTCCATTCCCACATCTGAGCCTTGTACTTTTTTTCAGCAGATTCATTTTCGATTTTTTCCTTCATTTCGGCATATTCTTCTTCAGAAATTTTCCCGGCTTCAAGCTGCTTGTCGAGTTCGGCTATTTTTACGGCCGATTCGTTCTCAGCGTTTTTTGCAACTAAGTCCGAAATGCCCGACATGATTTCTGCATACTTTCCGGCAAACTCAGAGGCAATCTGAAATTTCTGCTCGTGCAACTTCGCCCATTCCTGCACTTCTGTTTCATTGTTTACGGCGGCAATTTCCTTTTCTTTCTCCAAAACTTCATCCAGAAAGCCCGACAACCGGAGAATTTGCGTAGAGTAATATTCCCATTCAGCAGAGCCCTGTTTTACAGAGCCTTTCATTTCCTCAAGTTTTTGGATTGATGCAGAAATTGACTCGGAAAGTTTAGTCTCGTCGAATACTCCGAGGAATTTCTTTGCCTCTTCGGTGAGCTTTTCCGTTTCTACCTTAAGGGCTTTTATTGCATCCTTGTCTTTTTCCGCCGCTGCCTTTTTCTTTATGGCTTCCGTTATTTCCTCATAGCCTTGTTTAATGTCGTTGAGCCTGGCACGTGCGACGGAATTGTTTTGAGTCACAACAGAGGCATCCTCAGAAATCAATTTCAAATAGGCGCTTTCTTTAACAGAAAGAATTTCCTGTTTTTCCGCAAGTTCATCAATCTTCTTTCCCTCGGACTTCATAAGCTCATATTTCTGCTTTATGGCTTCGATATTCTTCTGGAGCTCGGCGTTGTTTTTGGTGATGATGTCGAGTGCTTTTTTGTCGGCTTCTGAAACTGTTCCTTCCCCTGCGTTTTTTTGAGCTTCCGTAAGTTTTTCCTGAGCCTCAGAAAGCTGCTTTGTTACAGAATCAATGTCCCTTTGCAGTCTGTTGCTCGACCCGTTCCATCCGTTTTGAAAAGCCGAATTAAGTTTCAAGAATTCAGCGTTTGCGTTTTTATATTTTTTTTCAATTTCGCTGACATTCTTTATTTCAGAATTAGCGTATTCATCAGCGGTAAACTTTGCTTCTTTATATTCAGCGGTTGCATCCGCAATCGAATCTGCGTATTTACTGTAAATTCGAGTCGTCTCTTCTATTCCTGAACTATTAAGGAGTTCTGCCTGCCGCTGAGATTCCAGTGCTTCCTTATTGATTCTTAGCTGACTCTCAACATTTCGCAATTCTTCCAGATGTGTCTTATATGCAGATTTTGACTCTTCCCATTCTTTTTTGAGGTCTTTTGTCCATTTGCTCTGGTCAGAATTTGCAGCTTTTTGAACTCTCTGCATTTCTTCCAAATCTTCTGTCAATTGATTTACCACGCCTTCCAAGTCTGCGACACTTGCCTTTTCATCTTTGAGGGTGGCTGTGATGTTGAGTTTCTTCTTGAATTCTTCGGCTTCTTTTCCTGCGCTTTGTAACTTTTCAATGACAGTGCCGAAAAAATTATTGAGTACTTTTCCGGCGGAATTTTGCAGGCTCATAAAAGCGGAGCCGATAACCTCTTTTAAGTCTCCGAATGTGTTCTTGAACTGCTGCCAGCCGCCTGTAGATTCTGCGACACTTTTGGCAATGCCGGAATATTGTTCCTTAAGGATTTTGACGGCATCACCGTTTTTTAGTTCATCAGCCGAAAGAGCTTTTACAGCACCACTCATCTG
The DNA here is from genome assembly GCF_014201975.1 of Treponema ruminis. Lineage (NCBI taxonomy): Bacteria > Pseudomonadati > Spirochaetota > Spirochaetia > Treponematales > Treponemataceae > Treponema > Treponema ruminis. Next base: position 26,130 of record NZ_JACHFQ010000011.1, read on the forward strand.
GCTGAGTCTTCCTGCGCTTCCAGAATATGTAGTGTTGAGTTGCTTTACTGCCGTATCAAGCGAGATTGCCTCTGTCGCCGACATGTTCAAAGCCGTTGTCATAATGTCCTGGATCTCGCTTTGAGTCCTTCCGGCGACGGCAAGCTGAGCCATCATCGGCAGAAGTTCCTCATCACCTACGGTTGAGATTGACTGCAATTCGCCTGCATACGCCTTAAGCTGCTGAACTGAATATTCTGAAAGATAAGGATTGTTTTTTGCGGCGGCCTCAAGCTGTTTTTCTGCCGTGATTTGAACTCTAGATGCTTCCGTAACATCTGAAATGGCCCCGGAAACCTTATTGATTATTCCTGTAGCTACATGAAAAGCACCGCCCAACATTGTGACGGATTTGCTGAGTTTTGTTATTGGATTTTTCTCTACGTCTTTTGCCAGCTTGTTTAAGGAAGATGTTACTTTTGAGATTCCGCTCTCGGCTTCCTTTGTGTCAGCCTTGAATTTCATCGTTACATGCTTATCTTTTGCCATTTATAAATTCCTTTACAATACAGTCATTTTAGGCTTACACTGTAGGCATGATAGGCATTGTTTTATTCTTGCTTTTTATCGTCCTTTTTTCTGTGGCTCAGAAGGGCACAAAAAATCTTCCCGACGAGCAGGAAGATGAGGATTTTGTCGTGCCTCTGGAAATGCTTTAGCCCTTCTTTTCTAAAAGGCGGTCAAATTCATCAGCCGCTTTTTTTTCTTCGGCTGTGACTTTTTCGGGAAGCTCCCAGCGTTTCCTGTTCATAATCTGCGCCTGCTTCCATTCCGTTCTGTCGTTTTCGTCAAAGCATCGGAAAGCCATTATCTCATTCAGTTTCGTGCCGTGAAGCCCCGAAAGAAGGGCCTTGAACTTCCACCAGTGCAGGCGCGTCTTTTCATCAAGCAAGTCGATTTTGTACTGCTCGTAAAATGCAGCATAAATCAATTCCGCGTCCAGCTCATAATCAAGCACATTTTTATTGTCGTTTTCCTCAAGGATGCGGGGAAGCTCTTTTTTATTGATGAAGAAATCAAGCAGGGCATCAAAACCCGCTTTTCTGTCTTCCGGAATCTGCCATTGATTCTGATAAAGAAAATCAAAATCAGCAAAGCAGGATTCCTGCGAAGTAAGCAGGCGGGAAAACATGAGCCAAAATCTGAAATCTGTTTTGATTGGATAAAACACCCCGGCAACCGTTACGGCTTCCGGGGCATTTGCTTTTGCAAGGTCAAGCACTCTTAGTCCGCCCTGTAGTAAGTGTCAGCGGCAAAAGTTGGAGCTTCCGCACCTGTCACGGCGGCATACACATCGCCGTCCTTGGTGTAATAGTCCGTGTAATTTGTTGCCCAATCGTCCGGCTCAGATGCCAGAAGGCTGAAAGTCGGAAGACCGCCCTCGTGTGGCGTGAAAGTCACTTCGCCGTTTTCGATGGTGATGTAACCTTCTGTCGGAGTGCCGTTTGCGTTGATTGTGACATCAATGACGGTGCCGGTTGTGTTGAAGTCGTTGACAACGATTGTCGAATTCCATTTCTGGGCGAAATACTTGACGGTATCGCCGACCTGCACCTTGTCAAAAAGATAGGCCAGGAGCAATTCTTTCTGAGCGTCTGAACCGACATAGCGGTTTTTGTAGAGCTTGTAGAAAAGCTCAAAATCGGGCTGTCCCTTGTAGGTTGTAACGCCATAAGCGACATTCATCTTGTATGAAATAAGCTCGGTTGTCGGCTGTTCGTCCGAGATGTAGTCACGGTCCTCTGTCTGAGGATTCATGTTGACAGTGTTTTCTGTCGCCTTCTTGATCTGAACCCACGCTGGCACGGCTGGCGTGCCGTCGTTGAGGAACGGCCGGATAAGATGCTTTTTGATAAGCGTTGTTGGCTGCTGTTCTGGCATTTTTTACTCCTTAATTAAAGTTCGATTTCGTCTTCGGTTATGACTGTCAGCGAGATTTCCACGGCGGTCATTTGCTTCTCAACCGTTCCTGCATCGGTAAAGAAATTGCGCCGTCCGATTTCTGCCTGTTCGACCGTCCCATTCAAAGACACATCATCAAGCACTGCCCGGCGAAATGCCGCGCCATACCTGCACATCTGGCGGACAAGTACATCCTGGGCATAACCTCGACATAAAAAAGAAACGGTGAAATCGGAGCTTTCTTTGTCTGCTCCTATTTCCGCTTCTTCATCATCCTCGCTATCGGGAACGATTGCACAGACAATCTTGTCAGTGTAGCGGGACAAATCCACCGCCCCGAAAACGATGTTCTTTTCTTCGATTGCGTTCATCGGCGTATTTTCATCTGCATATTCTGGAAGATAGCCGTTCACGGTCGAAAGAATGAATTGCTTTATGTAATTGAAAATTGATTCCATATCCTTACAGTCATTTTTGTGCGGATTATCCAAAATTAAATTCAAGCTGTTTATAGGAACGCGGTTTTGTTTGCTGCCATAAGTCCAGCTGATGTTCTGGAATAAATAATTTTTCCTTGATTTTCTTGCCAGCGCCAGAACTCAAAAGCTGCCTTTTGCTGAATTCAGCAACGCACACAAATCCTTCCGGCATTACATATTCGGAAATGATGACAAGCTCTTTTTGCATTCCGCACCACTTGTAAAATTCTGAGTGGTTAAATCCTCCGGCATATCCAGAGGTGCCCTTATAAGGAATATCGCAATAAATTAAAGAATCTGACTTGATTTTTACTTCCCTGTAGTCGCCCCGTAAAACTTCCAGGCTTTGCAGGCTTTGCAGTCTTTCCAGTCTTTCCAGGCTTTCCAGGCTTTGCAGGCTTTGCAGTCTTTCCAGTCTTTCCAGGCTTTCCAGGCTTTGCAGGCTTTGCAGGCTTTGCAGAAGTTCCTGTAAGCCGTAGATTTCATTATAATTCCGGGGCAGATACAAAAAGCCCTGCAATTTCTCATAAACTTCCCTTGTCGGAAATTCCCACTGAGACCTGCTAAAATAATGACCCGCCATGCCGTTGGTGCCCAAAAACCTGTCAACATCGCAAGGACGTTTGTTTGCTCTTTTCAGCCCTTCGAGAAGATAAGAGCGCAACTCATCGCTGTTGTGCTCTATGCGTTCCGTCAGATTCTTCTGGAGTTCAAGGACATCAAGAGAAGAATGCAGGACAGTCGAGCAGTACCAGATGATATATTTCTTCTTGTATTCGTCCATGTTCCGTTTTATGTCCGCCCCTGTGCCGTCAGTCTTTATTCCGAATTGCTCCATGAGAGATAAGTCGCCGAAAACGCGGGCATAATGCAGGGCTTTCTTCCACGGCTCGACTTCCTTCGAGTAAAGATAATTGTCGCCGCTGTTCCCGAAGCTCCAGCAATAGCGGATATAAGGCTCTGAATCTTTCAGCCTGTAAAAATCTTCACGGCTTATCCATCTTTTCTCGTTCCCGAACTTGCCCGCTATGGCTTCAAGAAAAACAGAGGGATAGTCCGAGATGTCGTTAGCCGTGAATGTCTCAAACTTTCCCGAAAGCATGGCTCCGTGAGTGACTGCGCATCCGCCGCAAAACAAATCATAGAAGTTTTCTTTTTGTGGAAATAAATCAATTATTTTTTTGACGATTTGATTTTTAGAACCTTTATATGGGAGTCCGTAGTTTTTCATATAAAGATACAGTCATTTTTTCAGCTCCAATATTTGGCGAGTTCCCTGTCAATCATCCTGTCAATGCTGGCTTCGTATTCAGAGCCCTCAATGAAGTTGTTGCCCTTTTGCACGAACCCGCGAGGACGGAGCCGTCCGTTTTCCGTGCCGTAGCTTAATGCCATGACTTTGGAAAAAATATTCTCTCCCTTTATTCCTTTCGGGAAGACATTCATTTCCGAGCCGTCTTTCTTGACTTTGTAGCGGTAAGAGCGCAAAAGCTCTCCGCTTCGCCGTTTTGTCGTTGCCCGGATTTCTTTTTTTACGACGTCAACGGTGCCGCGCCCGATTATTCCGAGCGTTTGGCGCGAGATTGACACAAGGCTTTTTGAAGTGCCCGAAAGGGCGGCCTGTGCCCTGCTGATGTCGAGCTCAACGGAAAGAAATTGCCCTGTCTTTGCCATCAGTAATCAACCTTTGCAAGTTTGTATTTGCCTATGTTCGGCTCTAGAAAACGGTCAGGCTTGAAAGACTGGAATGTCCGGCTTGCCGAATCAAGATAGCTCGTGCTCGTGACGGAAACATTGCCGCCTGCACTTTCCCAAAGTAAAGACGCAATCTGCAAGGCTGCCGTAACAATCGGAGCGGGAACAGTGCTGAAACCCGCCGTATAATTGACGGTGTATTTTACGCCGTCAAGGAATTTAGAATCATCGTCGAATGCAATGTAATTTGTGTTTTTTACCACACGGATTTGTGAAAGATCCACTGTTTCCCCATCCTGTGTGACTGAGGTAATCTCCGTGACTGGCTTTGCCTCAAGCGGGAAAAAGTGGGAGTTAATACCACGCGCCGAAGTCTCATAATTCTGTGATTCCGGGCTGTAGCCTAGATAATCCTCAATGATTTTTTCAGCAGAGTCACAATAATTCTGCAAAAGCGATTCATCAGAAGGAAATTTGTCAGAGAATTTTTTCAAGTCTTCGGGTGTGATATATGCCATTATTTACTCTCTTCTGCGTTGCCGTTTTTGATGAGAAGGTCTGCAAGTTTAGCATTAAGCTCGTAAACACTTCCCGCAAGGAATGTGCCTTCCGGGCGGCAAATAAGGTTTTTAATTTTTACCCTTTTTTTGCCTGGAGTTTCAGAAGAAGAAACGGCTTCTCCTGTTCCTTTTAAATTCTGTTTATTTGCCATTACTGATATGCTCCTGTATCAAGGCAGAGTGTCAGTGTATGGCACTCTGCTTTTTTTTTAGTTACTCACCAGTTCCGACTTTGATTCGTGCGAATGCTTCCGCGAGAACCGGCGCACCGTCAGCGTATGCGATGCCCTTGAAGCCGATCTGATTTTTAAGAGCGAAAAGCTCATAAAGGTTTTTGACTTCAAGCCCTTCGACATAAGCCCACCAGTAATAGCTAAAATCACCGAGAACAGCAATATAGCTTCCTGATGTTTTTACAGAAGGAGCGTAAGCCGATTCGATAACCGGGAGACCGAGCAGACGGTCCGGCTCGCCCTCTGTAAGACCCGGCCGCCAGATATACTGGTCGTCTTTGTCTTTGAGCAAGAAACAGTCGGTGAGGATTGTCGTTGACATTACCCAGCGGGCACGGCGACGATAAGCAGGTTTCAAGCTCATCTTTGTCTTGATGAGGTCGTCAGCTGTAAGTGCTGCGCCTGCTGTTGTAACATCACGCGATGTTGGGACGCCGTTTGCCGAAGCCGTGAAAACACCGAGCGGCTGGCCTGAGCCTGTGCCGGCTGTAATTCCGTTTTCAAAAGCGGCAATGAGTTTCTCAGTGATTTTCTCACGGACAATTCTCTCAATCGGGAGGGCTGAGACCTTGACGAGTTTGTCAGAAATCTTGATCAGCTTGACGAGAGTGTTTGGTGAGAGCTCACGCAACGAATATGCGAGGGTTGCATCAGCGGAAATGTCACTTGCAGGGACTTCTGCGGTCCAGGAAGCATCACTTGCATCTGCTGACTCATACGGTGCCCCGAGAGATTTCGCCTCAGTTAGAGGGAACTTGCGGACAAGGCCGTAAAGCGGAGATTCATCCTCTACGCTCTTGATGATTTCGGCGACATATTCCTGTGGGGAAAGTGCGCCACCTCCGGAACCGACCGAAATATCACGCTTCTCGCCTTTAAGGTAAGCGCGGAATTCCTTCATCTTTTCGGAGATTTCACCGCGGGTTTCACCCTCGTCTTTTGGCAGTTCTGTTGAAAAACCGTTGAGCGTTGCCTCACGCTCTTCTGCGGCAATTTCAAGAGAGAGCTTTCGGACTTCTGCCTCTTTGTCGGCAAAAATCTTTGACTCTTCATCAGAAAAAGCGCGGTTTTCTTTCTGTGCAAGCTCGTGCATTGCACGGAGCTCAGCTATAAGTTTTGCACGCTGTTCTTTTTTGTTCATTTTTCAATCCTTCAGTTAGATTCAAATTCAAGCAGCGCAAGCTCACGCTCACGCTCATCCGATTCAAGTTTACGGCGTTTTTCGGTTTCCTCAGCTTTAAGTCGCTCCGCTTCAAGCCCTGCGATAACTCCCTCGCACCAGCTTCGGGCTGAGATTTCCGTGCCGTCGTTTGCAGGTGACGAAACGGCAGAAACATCGTAAACCTTCTCAAAATCCGTGATTGTACGGATATAGATTCTTTTTCCTGTTGCTTCGTCTTTGATTGATTCCATCCGCTCCCCGCGCACGACAAAACCGAAGCTCATTTTTGTCGTGTAGCCGCCTTTGATTTCCTCAAAAAGCGAACGTCCTTCACCAGTGCCGCCAAGGTTGGCTTTGATGAAAAGGCCGTGCCCGTCTGGCCTTACTTCGAGAGTCTTGTTTGAGATTCGGGCATAAACCCGCCCGACATGGTTGTACTGGAAAATGACGTCAGAAAGATCGCACTTGTCAAAAGCCCTTGAATCAATCTGCTCTTTGAAAATGTAATAATCTTCTTCCCAGAGGATATAAGGCTCGTTGAATGTTGCCGCATATCCTTCGACGATTCTTTCCTCACTGTCAGGCGTCCCCATTTCACGACACTCAAGTTTCATTGAGCGATACTGCCGCCCCTGAAGAAGTTTTTTTGAGATTTTTTCAAGTTCTTCATCCATTTTTCTTTTCTCCTAAGAATACAGTCATTTTTATTTTTTCAGCCCAATAAAATATTATGATTTTTTTTCCATATTATTCTTCTTGTTTAGGATTAGAAAAATCATTGTTTTCATTGGGATTTACTTCTTTTGGCTCCTGATTGTCGGGATTGTCTGAATCTGAGCTCGTGCCGTTCCCGTCAATCGGTGCCATGTTGACCTGCATGTAATGCTTTTCTGCGAAAGGCTCATCAACCCTCGGCAAATTCTCCATCGCATAAATCTGATTGAGCGTGTAGATGCCGTTTGTAAGGCCCTTGATGTAATTGTTGAAGCGGGTGTTTGCATCAGCCCGAAGAATTGTGTTCGGATCAAATTCTGCATAGCAGTCATCCTGCATCCATGAAGGGATAAGCTGAGAAAAATACTGATTCAAAAGGACAAGCCAAGGCGTAAGGGTGTGCTGCAGGAAGAAAGTATTGAACTGCTCCATGTTCGTGAACTTCGCGGAGTCTTTGCCCAGCATGAACAGAGGAACCCTGTAGATTTTTGCGATTTCCTTCTCAGAAAAAGCCCTTAACTCCACAAGCTGGCTGTCAGTATTCCCTCCCAGCTGGAGCGGTTGCGCTGTAAGTCCTTTGTTTAAAATAACCGGCTTGTTTGCGTTTTCCTTGCCGCCGTAGCTTTTTAAGAACCGTTCTGCAAGCTCATCACTGTTTTCCTTGGTCCAGTTCGTCACTTCTTTTGGTACGGTGAGAATCATTTTTGAATGTATTCCGCCGTCAAAGTAGGTCGCCGTGTATTCGTCAAGCTCCAGCCCTGTCTTGGCTGAATGGGTGGCATATTCAATCGGCGAAAATCCTTTAAGCCTGTTGTAACGGATGGCCGGAATGTGAAGGATTGTGTCTCGATTGTATTTATATGTGCCGGTGCTTGTGTGGTAAATGTAATAGATTTCCCCTTCCGGCGTTTTCTTGATGTCAACGCTTGAAGGGTCAAGTGTATAAAGTGCGGTTGGATTATAGTTTCTGTCACGCTCAACGAAGATAAAAGCGTTTCCTTTCAAGAGAAGGTGAAGGAGTACTTTCTTTTTGAAAATAAAAGGCGTGTCGTCTGGATTCGGGCGGCGGGTCAAAAGGCGGTAAAGCGGCAGATCAAGGGCACGCTCCCGGCTGCCGTTTACATTCCTGTAGACATTAAAGGACAGTGAGGCGACTGCATCAGAAATGATGTAAACACAGCTTGCAAGCGTTGTGTTTGCGAGCATTTCCCCGACTGTCATGTAAGGCGAGAAATAGAAAATATCTCCGCCGTCATAATGAGACAGCGGGATTGAATCTGTATCATTTTTAACCGTCGTATTTGACGGAGTTTTGCGGATTTCAAAGCCAAATAGTTTCATACTGTTACAGTCATTTTATTTATAAAGCGTGATAATTCTTGCACTTGCAGGTTTTCCAATCTTCACGCAGACGGAATTAGAGATAGAGTTGAAGACAATCTTTCCGTCTTCCACTACAACCCAGTGCCCGTGCTCTTTTCCCTTTTCATCGAAATAAACATACCTCACGGGCGTGGGCCCTTTAATCCTGCTTATATCCTTGATTTCTTTCTTTTCGACATGCCAATTTTTCCCCGTGAAGAAGTGGAGCAAAGCCGAAGCATTAAGGACGGTGCACTCTTCATCGAGCAGGCCCTTATCCATTGCCGTTGAAATGTGCTTGATCATCTCCCCCTCAGATTCCGGGATAATTCCCATGCAATAGAGATAGCACATGGCAAGGCATCCATATTTTCCAATCATCAAAGCCCTGGTCTGCGGATTTTTCATTTTTTCACCTCGCTATTTATAGATTTGTCGGATTCTGACTAATCCCTCAATTATTTCCCTGGTCCAGTTGTTCATCCGTTGTTTAAATTCTTTCGTCTGGAATTCAGGCTTTACATGCAGGCTATATACCAAAGCACATATTTTTTCCTGCTTTATTTCGATATATGCGGAATTCAGATTTAAATGATTAAACGTCACCCAATCCACAACTTCATCGTAAACTCTCTCAAGAATGAATTTCGTGAAATACCCATTGTATTGATTTGTTGCAGGCGTGATTTTCGATTCCAGCGACATGATATAAATATGCGCCCACTCCACTTGCTGCCTTATGATGTTCCTTTCTTTTTCTCCGTTGCCGACTCTCAGATGATTCGAGCTGAAAGAAAAAAAACCGTTTCTTACTTCATGAATGAAAATGACAATGACTACAAAAACAAAGCAAAGCACGAGCCACGAGTTTTTGTCAGTCAAGATTTTTTCGATTGCTTCCCACATACTTTTACAGTCATTTTTATTTGTAGTCTGTGATTCTTATGGTGCACGACGGCTCGTTTTTTTTGTAAAGGTTTTCGACTGTAATTTTTCGGCAGAAATGCCATGTGTCGTCTTCGATGATGTTTGAATCCATGAGCGTATCGAGGATAGAACTTGTGGCATTGTCACCGTCTCTGCGCCTGAAATCTCCATGAGTGAGGGTAATTTCTATATGAAGTTCCTGATTCAACGGTTTTTCTAATTTTTGCGATTTTCTTTGAAAAATAAGCGAAAAAAGGGCCATTTCGTGCCATTTCTGATAGTTTTTTGAAGGAATTGTCTTTTTATTTGGCAGCGTTTGGCGGTTGTTTTTTTTCGCCGGAACCTCGCCCCGCAATGTGAAAATATAATTCATATACTTACAGTCAGCTTTAAAAATGACTGTAAAGTCATGTTGAAAAAAAGATTGCTGCTAAAACTTACCAGCGTAAAAAATCAGCTTACTTATTGGAGCTGCTTTTTAATTTCCTATATCGTCATAAAAAACAAAGTCGATTTCTACGGAATTGCGCTTGCCTTGTGCGGTGTCATTCTCAGCTACTTTGCCGTCTCTGAGGTGCAGAAGCATCTGGAAGCAAAAAAAGGAGATAAAAGTGAATGAAAAAATCAAATCATTTTTTGAAAAGGTCGGCTTGTGTCTGTCTGCTCTTTTTCTTTTCGTGCTCGGCCTGCTTGTCAGAAACTGTTTTCAAAATAAAGGAAAGCGAGTTGAACCGGATTCAGCAGGAAACGGAAAACTTGACGAAAATCGTGAGCGAGCAGAACAGTCAGCTCTTACAATTACAGAAATTATCCAGCGAGTTAAGGAACGAGGCGGAGAGCGAGAGGAAGAAAGCCCAGCTTTATAAGGGCATTGCAATCGGAGCTTGCGCTTCTTCAATAATCCTCGGCGGAGCCTTATTTTTGTCTCATAAATAAAAGTGTCACATAAAAGTGTCACATAAAACGCATATTTTATATAGCATCAGATATAGCGGGATAACGCTAAAATCACAAGCAAAAATAAAAAGTCTCTTGCAATTCTTTATATTTCAATGATATACTAATGCTAAATAGTGTTGTATAATACTATATAAGTGACTAGCTAAAAGATTCGCAATCAAAGGGTGG
>NZ_JACHFQ010000012.1:0-31813 GCF_014201975.1 Treponema ruminis
GATGACTGGATTGATTATTACAACACAGAACGTTATCAGTGGCAGTTGGCTAAACTTTCTCCAGATGAATACTACAAATATTTCACTACTGGTATCTATCCTCTAAAGAAAGAAAATCCTACTGATATTTGAAAATTTTCTTCGGATTTTTTAATCCCTTCTTCTTATGTGTCCTTGACAAGGGGTACAATTCAAAGAATCTCTTGAAAATGAAACTTCTTTCTACTGAGCAGATTGCACAGGCGGAAGGGCTTCCGCTTGAAACTGTACGAGAGTTACAGCAACAGTTTAAATGAAATGTTCAGGAGGGATTACGCTGCTATGAATTTACACGACAGGGATATAACACGTGCCGCAAGATGGTATCCGTCGGTTCTAACCTCGTAACAAAAATCGACATGCAGTATTATACTTCTCCCAGCGGTGTAAAATGCAAAAATCAAGAACAAAAGAAGAGAAACAGGAACTGTCACCCGGTATGACAGTACCAAAGCCCCCGTTTGACAGTACCATATCGCCGTTTGGTACTGTCATATCACCCGTTTGGTACTGTCAAATTCCGGCATAGACAAAAAAAACAGCCCGAAAAGCAGGGAGGCTTTCTGCTTTCCGGGCTTAAAAAATTACTCTCAGCCAATGTCGCTTGGCGTTATTTGCTCCGGAACAAGTCCGGCAATTTTTTTATTCCTCTCCACGGAGGAAGTCTACATAGAAATAATCTGAATTGATACCAATTGCGTATGGACTCTTTGTATTATTTCCAGTTTTTCCTCCCGCAGATACAACACCTTCATACGCATCAGTTACAACACTTAATTTATAATCTGTTGGCTCAGCATCTGACGGGTCAGAAATTGATTCAAAATGACCGTCTTCGATATAAGCAACCTTTGCGACACGTGCACTTCCCTGTGCCATATGTGTAATTACAGGCAGTGCTTCAAGTCCTGTCTTAGACTTATCGTTCAGAGTCATCTCACACCAAACACCGACATTGTCTGTAGAATCAACAACCGTTGTAATAGCAGGTTTGTCATATTTGTTAGCTTCAAAGTACATATAGTACAACGCACCCTTGTTATTCTTTGTACCCTGTGCCACAACATGCAAACCATTATTGTCATCCATTTCAACAGTTACATATCGTCCGAAATCACTGAGTCCGCTTGGACGAGTAATTTTATTGTCAGTCCAGCCACTAGCTGTTTTTGGAATAGAAGAATTGCCCACAGCAATATGTAAAGTTTTGTCTGTCTTATCATAATAAGCAACAACAGGCGTAGGAGCTGTTATTTCACCTTGAGCAACAGCCGTTGTTCTGTCATAAATAAGTGCAACATCGCTCCACATACCAGTGTCGTGTCCAGAACCCACTGAATCATTGCCAGCAATTACAGCATCAGACGGCCCGAATTCACCAATTTTGTAAGTCGGAGTTTTAGAATTTGCAGACATTTTGAAAGTTGCCCGCTGATAATTCTGCTTACTATCAGCAAAGTATGCAGGATAATCAACAGCTGCATACTTCAAACAATGAGTATATGCATCATAATAGGTGATATAAAAATGGTATAGCCCAGTTATAGAATCGTCTCCAAACTTTTCAGTTTCAGAAGAATACACTCCAACCATTTTTGGATTTCTGAACTGATCCATCATACTGTCATCACCCTGATACTCTATTGTTACACCCTGTTCATTATGCAAATTCTTATCAAGTTTATAACCGTCTCTGGTAATAGTAAGACCTGTTCCCCATGTCTCACCAAGCGAGCAACCATTTTCAAGGAATACATAGAACGGAATGTAAGCAGCTCTGTTCTTTGTGTCGGTAGCTTGGTTTGCAGTTTTTGGATTTACAGAAGGTGCATTCCAGACAAGGCAAACATCCGTATATTCTGTAGGAGTATAGAATGTACCAGTCGCAGCCCTACACATTGAGGTAGAAGCAGAAGTTCCCAAGAATGCATCATATACAACTTCATGTGTTGACCCCCAGAATCCGAACAATCGGTCTTGCTTTGAGTATGTATCATCAGGAAGTGAACCACCCCTAGTTTGCCAACCATCTTTCTCATATTTTACGAGAGTACCGCTTCTAGGATTGTCACTATTATCAAATTTTGTTCCCGTGTTCCATACCGCAATATACCTGTCGTCAGTCCAGAAGTTGGTTCCGGCATCGTTGGCACGCTTAAAGCCTCTGTCCATGTTGCCTTTGCCGTTGTCATCTGAAGCTACATAACCTTCTTCAATGTTGCAGCCGGCATTTTCATTCATGTTATTCTTTGTATAAGTCCAATTACCACCGGTAGGTTTTACCCATACACGGACATAACAAGAATTCTGAGGTGCAGTTACTTTAATCTTACCATTTTCAACCTTACTTACATCATCATCTTCAATAAACTTACCTTCATATGTATTTGGAGAAGAAATGAGAGCTTCATTTTCTGGTGTCGTACTGAATCCAATCCTGTATTCAAGATCTGTTGAGAAGTTCATTCCTTCAATATACATATCTTTTCCTGCCTGTACTGGGAATTTGCCCAACCTAGAGCGGGCTGCGCTGCTTTCTGTTGCAGGGTAAATGCTCTTGATGTATGGCACGAAATCCATTCTATAACGAGATGTATGAGCATCACAGACAGTCTGTACACTCGAATTGATACTAGAGTTTTTACCAGTAGGAATTGTACTTGCATCGTATGCAGTTACATAAACACTCTGGTCAGTCTTAATTCCGAACTTGGTCATGTTGATTTCAAGTTTCCATGCAACCTTATGACCTTTCTGGCTCGGCTCTGTAATTGTTTCAACTTTAGAAGAAATATAGTTATCAGGCCAAGGCCAGCCGTTTGTGCCAGCTTCTGTTGCATTCTCAGCAGTTTTCCAAGCACCAGAATCGTATTCAGCAATAGTATATGCTGTTCCGCTCGGGTCTCTTACCTCAATCTTCGACAATCGTGTCTCATCATAAGCAGTACCTTCAATGTATACAGTTCCAGAAACACCCGGTCTAACAGTTGTCTTGTTTTTGTCTGCTTCAGCGACAAGATCAATGTGTCCTTCCGGTGTTCCGTCTTCAGCATATACGAATGAGCCGTCTTCCTTGCTGTTCCAGTAGAACGGTGTGATGTCAGCTCTTGGTCTGACGTCATCCTTTACGTTGATTACTAACGGAATCTTGAGGAGTGCATAGAGGGAATCTTCACCCTGAGTTGTTTCAGGAGTTTTGTCCCAGATTGTGAATGCAAAGTATTTCTTAATCTTTGTATCGCCAACCCAGCTTTCATGAGTTTTCAAATCATCATTGTTAAGGACAAAGCCAAGATAACCGCGGTTGTTTGTTGGAACAGTGCCGTTCTTAACGAAGTAGCCGTTTGCATCAGTTGGAGTTCTTGAACCAAGGAATGAAGAAATATTTGTCGTTACAGGTGAAGCAGCAGTACTTCCACGGTCTGCAAGCTGAAGAGCTGCCAAACTTGAAGAGAATGACTTCAATGCCGTTCCCGTGGCTTGTGTGATTCCAACACTTTCAGCTTCCGCATCTTCAGGAGTCAAAGCCTCCGGTGAATTATCTGAAACGCTGTATGCATATCTAAGCTCTGCATCCTCACCGTTTCCACCGATGATTTCAGGCAATACGAGGAGTCTGTTTGAAACAACGAAGTTGCACTGGTTCTTTTTGAGTGTTGCCGTTGCCTGAATCTTTGAGTCTTTTGTGAGCGTTGAATAATATGCAAGCTCGCCGTATTCTGTTCCGTTTTCTGTGTATCGTTCAGAATTTGAATCAAGTTCAGGAACTTCCCCGTTGTCGAAGTCGAACAAATTGTTTCCGTTCAAGTCGGTTGCGAGGTAGACTCGTGCGATTCTCGGGCGGTTGTTCTGGATGCTTGTCTTGACGTAGCCTGAGTTTGAGTTACCCGCATCATCGAATACAACAATATGGATTTCTGCAGGACCGTCAGGAATATTGTCAGAGTGAATGCTTGCAGTCCACTTGTAAGTGCTTCCTGTCTGCTTAACCATTTCGACTAAGCCGTCACCGTCATCGTTTGAAACACCTGTCGGATCAGCAGAAGAGAATCCTTCGGCAATCTGGTGGTCAACGAGCATTGCATAGATGAATTCGGCTTCAGTGTATTTGTCTGAAACTTCGTCTGCAAGTGTCGCAACATCATCTGTAATTGACTTGATTCTGTGATATGCACCGCCAATCTTTACAAGTCCGAATGATGTAGCCCCAGTATTCCATGCAGCATTATTAATGAACTTATTAGTTCCTAAACGTGTAAATTTAACTGTACTTGTTGTAACTCCATCTGTCGTTGTGTTTGTGACTGTTACAGTCTTAACGAGTGCAGGCAAGCCTTCAGAGTTGATGTAGACTTCATCGGCAGTCTTTGAGGCTGCAAGTGTAATCATGTTGTCAGTTCCAAACATCGGGCTGTAGATCCGGTTTGTAGTATGGTGCGTTTCACTTGCGGCTTTCTTGAAGTAGAATGCGACGTAAGCAAGGCCAGAGCGGGCTTCTACAAGTTCATCACCGAATGTGTAAGAACCGTCTGAGTTTTCAACTACGTTGTTTCCTGTATCAATCTGCATTCCGTTGCTCTTCAAGCGGAGCGTATCTGCATGAGCAAGTTTGTCATCCGCAACGCCAGCTGTTCCAGCTTTTGTTTTATACAGGGCAGGAGCCGTGTTATCAATGAAGAATGAGAACGCGGTCGTAACGTCTGTGTGCTGGCCGTCGAACATTTCAAGCGTTGCGTAAACGTGACCTTCACTTGATGTTGTAATCGGGATAAGGATGGTGTATGTTTTTGTATCCCGACCATTTTCAACAAGACCTGTTATTGCGGTCAAAGTTGAATCCCCGGAATCGACGCCGCCATCAGAGATAGCAGAAATATAACCGCTTCCAGTCATGCTCGAGATTTCAAATCCCGTTACGCTTGAATCATCAGAAATTTCAGCCTTCAAGTACCAATTTGTAGCCTTTGTGCCAGAGAAGTACATTCCGGCCTCGTAAGACTTTTCAAATACAGGAGTTGCAGTCACAGAAGCAGGGGCAGAAGCAAATCCAACGATTGCCGCCGATTCAAGAACAGGAACTGTCTTATCAACTACGATTCGGTTTATACATGTTGCTGATGTACCGTTTGCATGAGCTTTTGAACTTGAAGTATCGTTTTCATCGAATGCTTCGACAGTGACACGGATTGCCTTGAGTTCATCTGTGCCAGTATTAATTTTTGCCGTATTGATAGAAGCCTTCCAGCTTGTAGTTCCGTCACAAACGATTGTGCTTCCTTCCACAGTTCCGCGGGTAACGGCACGGTTAGTATCACTTGAATCAGAAGAAAGATTTGAAATGTCGATTTCTTTCCATGTCGTAGAATCTGTAATTGAGTCACCGTCTTCAGTTGTGTACTCAAGTTTTGTAATCTTTACGGAAGCAACGCCTTCGTCATCTTCGGCTGTACCCATGAGGTTTACTTTGTTTCCTGTCTTAACCAATCCATTTACTGATTCAGCGTGTGAAGTAAGTTCGGCTTTTGGAATACCGCCGTCCGGGTAAACCCTGTAGTAGAACTTGGTAATACCTTTGCTACCGTTAGAATCTTCTGTATAGAAGAAAATCGGAACGTAAATCGTTGCGTCTGTTGTAGAGGCCTGTGCATAAGTGTACGGGTCTTCCGTTGTACCTGTTCCGCTTCGAGTTACGGCATATTCGAGTTTTCCAGCTGTTGAAGATTCTTTTGAAGCATAGTAAATCAAGCTTGTTTTGCCAGTTGTTGCATTGGTTTCTTCTGTGAATGAAGAGCTTTCAAACTTAATGTCGAATTCCGCATACATTGAAGATGCAACAGAAATATCTTTCCAACCAGAAACTGCAGCCAAATTAGTAACGGCAGTTTTTTCATCAGTCGTTCTGTCATTTTCATAAGTTGTTTGCTGTTCAGCAGTTGGAATGAGGTATTTGACGGTCTTGATTCCTGTAGAATCTGTTACGCTTCCAGGAATTGTGACTTTGCCTGTAATTCCAGTTTCTGTGTCATTATAGAAATTCTTGACCGTTGGTGCGACGTTATCAACAAAGATGTTGAATGTTTCAGAGCTCTTTCTGCCGGACTTATCAGTTACGGTTATTGTAATTGTATTATTACCTTCTGAAACCAATGTCTGGAATCCACCAGTAGTATCAATTACACCAATCTTATAGATGTAGTCAGTTGTTGCACCTTCTGGATCTATACGAGTTACTTTACCTTCATCCAAAGAAATAGTGCCGTTCGGAGCCTTAATCTCAACGTCACTGCCAACAGCAGCCATTTCTACATCTTCTTCTACAGTAAAGTAGATTGACATGAATTTTGAGGCTGGACCATAGCTTACCTTGCCTGTCGGTTGCCACGGCTCGGATGCAGCAGTATTAGGATATGCAGGGATTGCGTTTGCTTCTGTACTTGCGAAGTACAAAGCCGTAATTTTCGGGTCCTTCAAGTCAACCTTGAATGAAACGGCATCTGTATTCAACGCCTTTGGTGTTTTTTCCAAAATAACGTATGGCTCACCAGAAGAAGCAAAACTGTCTTTTGTTGTTTTTTTAGTCTCGAATGTTGTACCGGCTTTATCTGTTACAACGAAGAAAATATTGCGTTCGCCAGCTTCAAGTCCATCAATTCGCCAGTTTCCGCTGTTGAATGAAGTAAAGTCTTTAGGCTCGCCAGTTTCGCCGTCCTTATACTTAAATGAATCAGCATCAATTCCGTCGTCATCAGAGATTGTACCCATGATTGTTCCGGCAGAAATAATGTCACCGGCTTTATCAAGGCTTGTAATCTTGATAACAGGGCGGTCTGTGTCCTGGTCAACTGTGACAGTTACAGGAGCTGAATATCCGACGTTGCCAGCCTTATCAGTTGCCTTTGCACGGATGTAGTAAACAGTTTTGTCCGTGAGTTTTGACGTGTCAAAATTGCTTGCAGTGAACGTGTAGTTACCTGAGAGGTCAAAACCTGTCATCGTTGAAGAAGAAGCGTCTGTCCAGCTGAGGGTGTTCAAATCTTCAGGATCAGTTGCAGGTTTAACTACATACTGAATTGCAGTAATTGCTTTATCCGGCAGGATGTTTCCGTCCGTGATTTCACCGCTGAGGCTAATAATTCCGTTAATTTCAACATCTGTCGTTGATGAGTCAGCATCAGCCGGTGCTTTGAGAGTTACGCCTGGATTTGTCTTATCAACAATGATTGTTGCAACGCTTCGGTTAATTGTGTTTCCGTCGCCCGCCTTATCTTTTACAGTTGCATAGACTGCGAATGTGCCGGATTCAACATTGCTGAACAAGTTTGCGGCAACTTTTCCAGACCAAGTTTCTGCTTGTTCTGTGGCACCGGTCAAGTCTGCTTCAACGCTAGATGTTACCGAAGTTGTACCTACAGTTACGCTTGTAGTTTTATCAATTACGACCTCTGCGTCTGTTGAATTTTTTCCCTTACCTTCGACATAGAGAGTAACGGAATCAATTCCTGCCGCTGCATCAGAACAAAAACCTTTAAGCGTGATGTCGCCTTTTTTGAAGTTCGTAAGAATCTGGCTTGCAGAAAGGCCGTCGCTTGAACCTGCGATTTCTACAGTTACCTGGTCGCTGAGTTCAGGAACTGCCGTATCAACATTGATTGAGTAGCAGTTTACAACAGTATCTTCCGTGTCTGTAGAATTAGCCTTATAAGAGAATGTCTTTGTATCAACCGCAGCGTTTCCTACGTTATCAACGGCTACAAGAACGAGATAGTTGTTTCCTTCCTGGAATCCTGAAAGCAGGGTCTTGAAGTTGTAGGCTACAGTTACTTTTTCCTGTGTTGCAGAAGCCCCTGTTCCAACATTCTTCAAGATTGTCTGAGATGTTTTTTCTGTTGGGGCAAAGTAGCCGGTAGCTTTGTCCTGATAATTCTTCAAGAAGCCTGTCGTGCCAGTAATATCATCCACTGAAGGAGGTGTTTGTTTGAGCATGTAATAAATCATACTCAATCCGCTGCCAGTTTCTGCTTCATCAAAGTAACCGCGAATCATGATTGAGTTGGAATTTCCGTAAGTTCCCTTAGAATACTTAGCACCAACTTTTTCACTTCCGTATACCTGTTCGCCGATTCGGAACTGCAAATCCTTGCCAAGTGAATCTGTGTCGTGGATTCCGTTTGGAGCTGTTACATCTGGAGTAAGAACAATCTTGTAGTCAGAAACATTGTTTGCGGCGTCCGTGATACTGAGAGTCAATGTTGTTACAGCAGACAAAGTAGAGAAATCAAGATCATCAAAGTTGAAATCACCTTTTTCTGCATGTTTCAGTACGCTTGTACCATTCTTAAGTTCAACTCTTGCAACACCTTCGTTATCTGTCGCAACACCAGAAAGGGTGAACTTGTGGTCATCCGTGTTGTGGATGAAGTAATAAGGAACCGATTTTGCATCATCCCCTGTACCTTCGATTACTGTCTTTGACTTGTAAGCCGTATAATTTGGAGTCGTGTCTGCGAAGTTGTGGTTGTTAAGTTTTGGAGGCTTTTTATCAACGCGTACCGAGAACATCTTGATATTCAGGCTGCTGTTTCCGGCCTTATCGTAGTAATCCGCCCTAACTTCTCCAGTTTCGAAAGCTTTCTTGTTAATAACTGCTTTCCAGCCGGTGATTTTTGTAGTATCTGAAATTGAAGAAGCAGCTTTAAATGTAGACTCACCGTCTTTATCAGCTTTTTCAACCCACTTTTCAAGTCCATTTGATGAAGCCATTGTGTATTGAACTGAACCTGCAGTCCATGAAGTAGCTTCAGTTGTGAACGTGATATTTGAGGTATCTGCAATTACCTTCTTTTCAGTATCGGTAAGTACTTTAAGCTGCAATTTTTCAACATCTACACCAGAATCCGCATCAGAAATAAGTCCATAGAGAGTTACATTATTTTCACCGTTTGTGAGAATGTCACCCTTTACTTCCGCATTGATTGCTCCCATCTTGTAATAGAATCTTTCGAAGCGTGGCTGGGTCATATCGACTTTGATTTCGTAGCAGCCGGCAAGAGAAATTTCAGACGTCGTGCCATCCGGTGTATATTTATAAGTAACATTATCAAGTTCTGCGTTGCCAACTTTATCAACGGCAATGAGTACGAGATAGTTCTTTCCTTCCTTGAATCCAGGGATATTAGTCTTGAAGTTTGTCGGAATCACTTCCTGACCGATTGTTCTGCTTTCCTCAACTTCAAGTGGAGAGAAATAGCCGCTCTTCTTTCCTTCATAATCTTTCTTGAATTCATCGATGTCAGTAGCACTTGGAATAGAAGCGAAGGTCTTGTAATAAATCATGTTCAGACCGCTTCCATTTTCTGTAAAGTAACCGCGGATTTTGAGTGAGCTGTCTTTTCCGTAAGTTTCTGCTGACTGTCCGAGTCCTACATCGCTGACTTCGCCAACTTTAGAGTCTCCGATTCTGAAGTAATTGTCTACATTTCCTGTACTGTGCTTGCCTTCCGGAGCCTTTACATCAGGAGTGATGTGAATATTCTGCTCAAATACGTTGTTTGCAATATCAGTAATCTTGATTGTAACGTTTGAGTCTGCATCAAGGGCTGAAAGGTCAATTCCAGTCCACTTGAATTCACCTTTATCGGCATCTTTTGTGACTCCGCTTCCGGTAATAAGCTCAACTTTTGCAATTCCCTCGTTATCAGTAGCAACGCCTGAAAGCGAGAATGTATGTCCGTCACTGTTATTTACGTAGTAATGAGGAATCTTTGTATCAGAACCGGCAGGGAATGTATAATCCGCAGTCTTGTAAGCCGTATAGTCTATAATTTCTCCAGTCTTCTTTTCTGCCGTGAGAGTATGGTTTGAAATTTTTGGCTTTTCCTTATCCACTCGGATTGAGAACATCTTATAGTTCTTGTTGCCGTTTCCAGCATTATCGAAGTAATTTGTGCGGACTTCACCGGCCTTGAACCTGTCATTATCAATTACAGCCTTCCATCCGGTGATTTTTGTAGTATCTTCAATTGAAGCACCATCTTTGAATGTAGTAGCTGTTGCAGCGTCTGCTTTTTCAATCCACTTTTCAAATCCGGCTGTTGTATCAACATTTACGGTCTGCTGATTTTCGCCATCGACCTCTGTCCATGAAGTAGGCTCTGTCGTAAATGTAATGTTCTTGACTGTCTGTGTGTCAGCAAGAATTGATTTTGTCGTACCGTTAATTACATTGAGCACGAAATTATTTACGTCAACACCAGAAGCGGCGTCAGAAATAAGTCCGTAAAGAATTACGTCGTTTTCACCGTTTGTAAGGATGTTGCCGCTTACTTCACCCTTTACAGCGCCCATCTTATAGTAGTAATTTTCAAATACCGGAGCCGTCATATCGACTTTAATTGACGTGTATTCAATCTTCTCCGATTCGTTTCCTGCAAGGTCAACTGCGATGAGTGTGAGTTTGTGGGCATTTGCAGCTGAACATTCAGTAAAATCAGGAATAGTCGTCTTGTATGTGCTTATGCCGTTTTCTGTTACGGCCGTGAAGCTTCCTGAAGCACCTTTTGTTTTTACAGTTTTATCTTCATTGAGAATATCGCTGAATACAATTTGAGTTTTTCCGTCTTTCTCAACAGTGTTTACATCTGTGTCGAGCCAGTAGTAGACGTTTGAAATGCCGTTTGCCTCTTCAAATTCGCCGGAAAGGTTGAGGGCCTCGCTGTTGAACCAGGTCTTTTCAACATAAGCTTTTCCAGCCTCTGCATTAGAAGAAACGAAGACTTTTGATTTATCGTCCTTGAAGACAGGTGCCTTTGTATCAACCTTTACGCGCACATCGCTTGTATAAGACTGTTCGTATCGGTCAGTTGCAGTGTAAGAAAGGATGTACTCGCCGTCTGCAAGGTCCTTAATGTCTTCATCAGTCTCTGCCCAGATAAAGTTTCCGTCTTTGTCTTTAGTAATTTTTGCTGTAATGTCAACCGATTTTTTATCTTCAGCTTTTGCATCAAGCTTGTAAATAGAACGTGTAAGTGTAACGTTATCTTTTTCAGAAACAGTTCCGTTTGCGGCAAATGCTTTCTTCTGATATGAACCGGCGACAGGATTCTTAATCTCGACTGTCGGAGCTCCGTCATCAACGGCAACGTAGAATTTTCCGACTTTATTGGTTCTCCAGAGTTTGACCGTTTCGCTCAAATCATCTTTCAGTTTAGAGTCTGTTACTTCGATATAAACCTGATAGATTCCTTCTTTTGCAGGAAGCAGATAGTTCCATGTGAAAGAAGGTTTGCCGATTTGCTTTATAGAAGGATTCTCAAATCCGTCTGCTTCATAAAGTTTTCCGGCCTCATCGTAAAGCACGACTTTTGCACTGGCAATATTATCATCATCATCAAGGGCAATCTGGATTGTGTTGTTGTTCTTGATGTTGAAGAGGTTGTGGCTTGCAACAATGCTCTTTTTGTTTGCATCATTCTTTGCCTCTTCTTCAACGACGAGGAATGAATGTTCGACAATCTGGTCATCTTTTCCAGTTTTGTAAGAGAGTTCTGCGTTTGCAAATTTAATCTGAGGAATATCAGTTTCCTGGCAGATTATAATCGGCTTGTTGAAATTTACTTCCTCATTTTTGTCATTTTTATAGGTGACTGTGTTGTATTCTGTTGTAGAATAAGAAGTTGTGTTTCCACAGACATCGACAGCCGTAATTACAACTTCAATATTCTTCTTTTCTTTTGCAGTTTCCGTCCATTTTGTAGTGTCGAGGTCAATTGAACCGGAGTAAACTTTGCCAAGGCTGACAGGAGAGACTTTTTCTTCACCGTCTACAAGAACTTTATATGAAACTTCCTTGAGGTTGGTCTCTTCGATATTGAATTTTACAGTAATGTCGCCGTTTACATAATTTCTGATATTTTCTCCGGCTTCTGAATAGAAATTACTACCGCTGACATATGGAGTTACATTCGCAATCGAGACTTTAGGCATTGTCGAATCAACATGGACTGAAATTGTCTTTGACGTAGCATTGCGCGAAGATGATTCAGATGAAATGTCTACCGTATAGAAATAAGACTTTCCTTCGCCTTCGCTTGCAGAAATATCATTGTAATCAGCAAGTTTTGAAGGAGTGAATGTCCAGATTTTTGTTGAAGGGTCATAAGTCAATGATTCATCTGTAGAAGAATAGCCGCTTGTTTCATTATAAGTAAGGTCGACTGTATATCCGTCAGTCTTTCCTACGGCAATATTCTGTTTGTTTTCATCCTGAACGCGGAGATTAATAATCAATGCAGCGACTTTGAGTGTTGAGCCGTCCGGGAGAGATGTTTTACCACTGAATACAAGACCTTCTGTTGACTTCAAGTAAGACTGATTCTCAGGCTCTGTAATTATAAGGGTTGGAGCCTGACCTGCTTCATTTGCCTTAAATGCGTAGAGTGTGTTCTGAAGGAAGGCAACGTCGTCTTCGTCATAACCTGTAACAATGAATGCGTAGACCTTTCCAGAAATGTAAGCCTCTTTTGGAAGGACGCATGACAAGGTTTCTGTCTGAACAGAAGAACCGGAATCAGTAGAATTATCCTTGACGAGGACAATATCGAGTTTTTCGGCCTCTGCATACTTCATTACTTCATTGATGATTTCCTCTGATTTTTCAAGAACTTCTTCATAATGGAGTTTCTGGACTGCCGTAATCTTGCTTGCAACCTTGCTGACCCGCTCCAGGGCTTTTTCTGGAGTCAAGCCGTCAACAAGCACTGTCCAGACCTTGAGGTTTCCAGGAAGGATTGCCGTCTTATCAAGACCTGCATTAACGCTTACGACAACCGTGCTGTCGCTGAATGCTTCTTTATATGTGACGTTTCCGGCTATATCTTTAGATACTGAGAAGCCGTTTACGCTGTATGTCGGGTTTGCCATTGGATTGAGGGAGAAGCTGAGTTTGTTTGCATCCTTGTCCTCTGCCTCCGCACTTGTATCAACTACTACTTCTTTCAAGATTTTGAGGGCCGGCTCTGTCTTTTCATCAGCCGCGCGGGTTCCGTTCAAAAGAGTCATAAAGTCAGCTGCGCTAAGACCGTATCTGTTTCCGCTCTTAGAGCTCATGAGTGATTTATAAACTGAATCATAGAGATAGACTTTTGAAGTGATGTTTCCGCTTGTAGTGTTATCGCTTTCACCAGGATCTGTATATGATTTTGTATTGTCTTCTACCAGAACCGTACAATAGTATTTTTTAGTTCCGGCTGCATCATTGTCACCGTAAATCTGAGTATAACGCTCGTTCTGAACTGTTCTAGCAGTTCCGTCATTCTTATCAACATAATGAGAAGCAATTGTAACGCTTGTGCCGCCCGCCGTTGCAATGTCTTCTTCCTTATAATCACCGATTAAAGTTCCGTTCTCATCAAAAATTTTTGCGGTAAGGCTTGCGATTGTGTGGTCATCAGCAATTGTACCGTCAATTGTAAAGATTGAACCGTAAGCAGAAGCTTTTTTGCCCTGAGACTTGATTACGCCAGGATTTGAAGCTACAAAAACCGGAGCCGTGTTATCAAGGTCGAAAACTCGTGACGCATTACTTTTATGACCTGCGCCATCATGAACTTCCGCCGTGAACTGATAGTTTCCGTCAAGATAGTCGTATTTTTTATCTTTAT
Organism: Treponema ruminis; assembly: GCF_014201975.1. Taxonomy (NCBI): domain Bacteria; kingdom Pseudomonadati; phylum Spirochaetota; class Spirochaetia; order Treponematales; family Treponemataceae; genus Treponema; species Treponema ruminis. The sequence goes on from NZ_JACHFQ010000012.1 coordinate 13,698, forward strand.
CGTTGTAATTATTGATGCTGGCTTTCCAAGATTTTCCTTCATTTTCAATTGATGCAGGAACTGTGCCAACAACTTTTTTGGTCGTCGTGTCCGTAACGGTAACGATGATGCTCTTTACGCTCTTATCATCGTCACAATTACCGGCAAGAACAAAAGTGCCCCGAATATTAGCTCCCAGAGGCGGGTAAGTGATTTCGATTTTAGGTGCCTCCGTATCAACGGTTGAACCCAATCCGGAATCCTCACCACAAGCCGTTATCACAAAAGGAATAACAGCAAGTGACAAAACAAGAGCCTTTTTCCACACATTCAAGAACACTTTTTTCATAATTTCCCCTTTTTTACAGCGAAAACCTTTTCGTAATAGATTAAATTAGAGATTTTGGAGATTTTCAAATTATTTTAAGGATTTTAAGATAATTTGACCCGACTTGTGGCTGTTTTAAACAAGGCTAAAAGCCAGACGAAGTAATTAGCAGCAATAAATTCTTCGACTGGCTTTCAGGGGCCCTGCCTTAAACAGTTCCTGACCTGTAATTGTTTTTTTTACTGATTAGAATACGTTCACACGCAAACCGAATGAAATCTGTGGAACAAGACTCTTGATATCTTCTTCCGAAGAAACATCGGTTGGGATGAACCAAAGCTGACCTTCGGTGTAGAATGCGATTGTTCTGAACATCTTCTGTCTAGAGAAGGTGACTCGCGGGAATTCCAGCTGGAAGAGACCTGCAGAAAGAATCTGAGCCTTTCCTGAGCCGGATTCGTTGAATCGCGTGAAGTTAGCACCGACCGCAACATTCAAACTGAGCCATTCCCAGTCTGGACCAAAGTAGTATCTGAACGGCATATAGTAAACGTTTGCCAAAAGTTTGACACCCAATACATTGTCGCCACCATAACGCATGTTTGACTGGTCGAACAGGTCACGCTGTTGCTGAGTGAACTGTCCCCACTGAACCTGAAGCTTAACGTTGTCATCAAAGAATGTAAGACCTGCACCAACGTTGAACAATGTTGCTCCCCAGAACTGCCAGTCGAAGTACAATCCCTGGATGAAGCCTGGGATTTCGTACATAGCCTTGTCACCGCTTCGCAATGCAAGAGTGAGGCTCTTGAGTGCGATATCGTCTTTTGCGAGACCAGAGAATTCCATCTGCTGGTTGTAATGACCGCCGGCACCCGGAGAAATGAGCTTGATTGTAGGTTTAGTGCTATCAACCTGAACGATACAGCGTGTAACTGCAATCTCACCGTTCTTCATTGTGGCACGAACGAGCAGGAAGTGGTAGCCTTCTGCAATATCCTCGTTTTCAACACGGAATCGCCATTTGCCGCTTGAAGAAAGCTTTTTGAATGTCTTACCGTTGTCCAAAGAAAGCTCAACCTTGTCTACAACTTTTGCAGCAACTGCTTCCTTGAGTTCTTTTGGAGCACCCTTTGCGTTTGCACGGACAACCTCATCTTCATCATAAGAGTAACCAGAGTTACCAATGATGTAAGGTCGGTCGAATGCGAAGTCACCGTAAGTGAAGTTGTCAATTGTGATCCACGGACCTACAGCACTGTAGTTGAGGTACTGGGTATTAGAAACAATCTTTGAATTGTCTGCAAGGTAAGCCTCGACACGAATTGTGTGCTGGCCTTCCTGAATCATTGTCTGATCAAGTGTATATTTGAAGAATCCGCTCTCGCTGAGTTCTGTCTCTGCAACAGAATTTCCATCTACGAAGAGAGTGAGGCTCTGGATGTCTGTCTCGCTGACTGCAGTACCATAGATGTTGAATACGCCCTGGACGAATTCACCGTTGAGAGGATAGAGCAAGTCAACTTTAGCCTTTGGAGCCTTTTTGTTGAGCTGGATGTTTCGGCTGACGCGGGTGATGTTTTCTGCGGCATCAACACCTGTAAGCTCGATGTTATAGAATCCGTCCTCAAGGTTTGTGATGTCCATTGCCTGAGTGATGATTTCATCAGGCTTCAAGTCTGTGCGTGCCAGCTTAGAGTTTACAACCTTGCCGTCAAGTGAACGGATTGTAATGAAGAGTTTTGTAAGGTTGATGTTATCGATTGTCTGACCTGAGAGGAATACCATGCCGGTAGTCTTTGAGTCATCCAATGGAAGCATGAGCTCGATTTTTGGAGGCGTGTTATCAATGTTGATCAAAGAAGAATACAAGCCCTCGATTCCGTACCAGTCAACGACCTTCATGAAGACAACGTGTGTACCGTCTTCGATTACACGGGTGTCGAGCTCGTAGCTCCAGTTACACTGAGTCATTTCGTGACCGAAGTTGCCGACAGCCTCGTTGAATGAGTTTCCGTTATCTACAGAAATGTAAACTGCCTTGATACCGTTTTTATCAGTTGCGATACCAGTCATTTTGACTGTCTGTTTTACAGTTTCGCTGATTGGTGGTGTGAGGACAGCGCCCTTCGGCTCTTCAAGAGAAATGCGGAAGTTGCGTGTGAACTCAGGACCTTTTACGCCGTTAATGTCTTCTGCGTAAATTGTGATTGAGTGCTCGTTATCAGTGAAGTCAGTGAGTTTCTTCGGAATGATGAAGCTTGTTCCAATCTGATCAAGTGCCTCATAGCGGCCATTGTCGAATTTGTAGAAAATCTTTGGACCGGCAATGACTTCACCCAGCTCGTCCTTTGTGATTCCATCATCATCATAGATAACGCCTGAGAATTCGAAGTCACGGGTGATTACGGCATTTTCTTCCGGAACATGGACTTCTGCGATTGGCAGGTCGCTTACGTTGTCAATGATGAAGTTCCACTGCTTGATTTCAGTTGTGTTTCCAATTGCATCGACGAACTTGAAAGACATCAAATCATCGATAGGCTTATCTTTTGTACCGATGTGGGTTGTGACAAGCGGAGCAAGTGGAATGTCTGACGGTGTCGGAGTTGTTCCCTTTGCAGCAGGCGGGAAGTAGAGGACTTTGTCGAGTCGTCCGTTATCCTTTACCTTGAATGCAATGAGGTTGTCACCGTTTACGATGTCATCAGGACCAGGGAGAAGGACTTCAACCTCCGGAGCTGTTGAATCTTTATGAATTGCGACAGAGCGTACTGTTGATTTGCCTGTTGTGTCTGTAGCGCGGACATCGATTCCGATAAGTCCGTCATCACGGTTCTTGACGCCGACGTTTGCCGTGTACTGGCTTCCGCTGGCCTTCATTTCTGCCCATGACTCACCGCCGTCTGTAGAATACTCGACTTTTGCGATTCCATTGGCATCAGTAACATTTGCCGTGATACTTGTTCCTTCCTGTACCCAGAGGTGATTTGCAGGAGATACAATCTCAACCTTTGGAGCCTCTGTATCAACAACAAGATTTACGAGAGGAGAAGTGAATGATTTGCCGCTGCCGTCTTTTGCGGTAACAGCTACGTTCTTGTAAGTGCCGTCTTTGAGCGCCTTGATTTCAATTGATTTGCCTTCGTTTGCAAGCTCAATTGCGTTTGAAGAAACGCTTGCACTTACAGGACCTGAAATATTTGCATAGCCTGTAAATTCTTTGTCTGATTCGATTACATAAGCATTTACGTCATTGCTGTAGACTGCGTTTTCATTTGGAATCCAGATTACTTCACCAGTCTTCCAGCTGCTCTTCTTCTCTGGCTCCGGGCGAACTACGCAGAATGTAACTTTGCTGCTGCCCGAAGCAACTTTGCCGGCTATTGCCTTTACAGTCAAAGTTGTTACGCGAGAAGGAAGATTTTCAAGTTTTACGACATACTGACCGTCTACGAGAACAGCTTTGCCTGTCTGCTGAGCATCACCACCGATTTCGGCATCACCTTCAATCAAGTAGTTTACAGAAACTGATTTTTCAGCAGTCTCAACGTTGAATACGGCTACGACAGGGTCAGTTGACTTGCCATAAGGAATCTGGACGTTCATGCCGGCCTTGTATTCCTCGCCGTTAATGCTGACGATGTCAACGGCAACGCCTGAATTGTCCGAACCTTCGATAAGTTTGTCAGCCAGAGGAGCATCAAGCAAATCCTCATGGATGTAAGTCAAATCCTTGATATTGATGAGGGACTTTTTCTCAACAGTGCGGTCATAAATATCAGTTGCAGAAACCGTAATCTGAACAAGGCCCCAAGGAGCGTTTGAAAGCGGAATCTTTACGGAAATAGATTTTTCCGGTGCTTTTGGAGTGAATTCTTCTGAAGTAAAGACGTCATCGAAACCTGATTCAATTTTATAGCTGTAAGAAGCGATTCCGGCAGGACATGTTGCCGAAACTTCATAAACAGGATTTGATTCCGGGTGAACCAGAAGACCGTTTGTTACATCCTCAGCACCGATTTTTGGAGTTGCGAAGCTGATTTTCGGGCCCATTGAAGTGAATGTTGCCGTTACAGGATTGCCCCGTACACCATAAATATCAGTTGCAGTTACAGTGATTTTGTGGAGGCCAGCAGGAAGAGCCTCGTTTTCAATCTGAGCACAGAAGACGCCCTGAGACTCAAGAGTTACAGGTTCTGCGCCGTCAAGGCTGTATTCAATAGAAGCAACTCCGTCATCATCAGCTACGATACCGCGGACAAAGAGAGTGTCAGCAGCACCAGTGAGGACTGAGCCTTCTGCAGGATTCTGAATTGTTACTACTGGCTTGTCTGATTCCTGATTGATTGGAATTGTCTTTTTGAGGACAACAACGTTACCGGCAGTATCAACGGCAGTTACAGTGAAATCAACAGATTTGACGTTCATGCCGATTGTATTGATTTCCTTGCTCCAGTATGGGTTACCAGGAATAAGCTCGAAATCTTCGCTCTCGCCATTGAATGACCAAGAGAGCTTGTGGATACCGACCTTATCTTTTGCGAAACCGGCTACAACGAATTTACCGTTGCAAACTTCGTCCTCAGCAGGTGAAATGATTTTTACGTCTGGTTTGGTGTTATCAACGAAATAAAGGAATGAAGAAACACCGATAGAGCCCATTTTATCAACAGCCTTGAACCAGAGGATTGCAGGACCGTCTTTTGCGATTCGAGTATCGATAGGAACATCAAATGTTGCGCCGTCACGAGTTTTGTACTCAGAAATTTTTGTTTCGAGATATGTCTCACCGTTATCAAGAGAATAGTAAAGAGCTTTGATTCCGTTACCGTCGGTTACATCACCTTTGAGACTGATTTTGCCAGAAACGAGCTCACCAAGAGCATGATTCGTTACAGTTGTGACTGGCTTTCGGCGGTCAAGGTTCCATGTTACGAAAGCCTTTTTCTTTGGCTTTTCCTGAGAAGAAAGACCGTTAATATCAACGCCCCAGACTTCGATTGTATGAGGGCCTTCTGCAAGTTCATTAGTATCGAGATAATATGACCAGAATTCCTTACCTTCGGCTTTTACAGGCTCTCCGCCGTCAAGAATAAGCCAGACTTCAGCAACGCCGTCATCATCAACACAAGTACCGACAATGTTGAGGTTGCCAGGAACGCGCATGTTGTTGATAGGGTTTGTAATTCCGGAAATTGCATAGTCAGAATCCGGATCGATGAAGAGGTTATAAGGACCTGCGATTTCTGTGTTGCCGCCCTTATCCTTTGCTTCAACATAGATATTGTACTTTCCTTCTTTCTTTTCATTTATGTCGAAAGTTTCCTGCCAGCTGTCCATTTCTTCGACATCACGGTATTCTGCATCGCGTTTGCCAAGAGTAAATGCAGAAAAACAGCTAGCCCCCAAAATCAAACAAAAAATGCTTTTCTTAAGGCTTAATTTCATACTTTACTATCCTTATTCTTTTTTGTAATCTCTTAAATGTTAAAGCATGTGGAAATTTAAAGCAAATTCTATAAAAATTTTTTTTAAAATTTCACAAGATTCCTGTTTATAAAATCGGCAAAAAACTCCATTTTCTTTAAATTAATTCAATAGAGTTTTAAATGTCAGAAGGGGGCAATACAATGAATGACAAGATTTCTAGACTTCAGGAAATAATTGATGAATCTCATCGCATCGTGTTTTTTGGCGGTGCAGGAGTATCTACCGAAAGCGGCATCCCGGATTTCAGAAGTCAGGACGGCTTGTACCGGCAGGAATGGAAATATCCGCCGGAAACAATTATTTCCAGATCATTCTTTGATCGCAACCCAAAAGAATTTTACAGATTTTATCGTAAAAAACTGATTATAAAGGACGTAAAACCGAATATCACCCACTACAAGCTTGCTGAACTTGAAGCGGCTGGCAAACTAAGTGCTGTTGTCACACAAAATATCGACGGCCTGCACCAGTTGGCCGGAAGCAAAACTGTTTACGAACTTCATGGAAGCACTCTCCGAAACTTCTGCATGAAATGTAAAAAGAGTTACGATATAGATTTTATCGCAGCAAGTGAAAACTCGCAAGACACTCTCCCCCGTTGTGGATGCGGCGGACTTGTAAAACCGGACGTAGTTCTTTACGAGGAAAGCCTCAATGATGATGTCATTAACGGTGCCGTAGATGCGATTGCAAATGCGGACACACTGATTATTGGCGGCACTTCGCTGATTGTTTATCCTGCGGCCGGACTTATCCGCTACTTCCGCGGAAACAACATCGTTCTGATTAACAAAACAGCGACAACTGCGGACGCAAATGCCGACCTGGTCATTCACGATTCGCTGGGCAAGGTCTTCGAGCAGATTAAAGTGAATTAATCAGATAGGCCGGCTAAGGTTTGCCTTGCTCCCAAAGTTTCAAGCAGGGGGCTTTTAAAATCAGAAGTTTCCTGCCTGTTACGGACTGCGCGGATCAGCAGGTTCTTTGGAGTGGCACTTTCTTCTATAAATTCCAGTATCTGCACCTTGTAGCCCTTGCTTTCCAAAAGTTCAGCCCGGATGGCGTCGGTTACAAGGGCAGAAAAGCGTTCTTTAATAAGGCCGTATTTCAAAAGCGGTGCAAAAGGAGAATCAGTCTCTACAGATTTTGAAGAAAGCTGGCTGTTGATTTCGTGCTGGCAGCAGGGGACTGAGAGGATTGACTTTGCCTTGCGGCGGATTGCGTAGTCCAAGGCGTAGTCGGTGGCAGTATCGCAGGCGTGCAGGGTTACGATTATGTCAGGATGCTTTTCCTCGCCGAAAGATGCGATGTCCCCCACCGCAAATGAAAGATTCTTGAGTTCCAGTTTTTGAGCCAGAGTGTTGCAGTAGGCGATTACGTCTTTTTTGAGGTCGAGGCCGAAGATTTGAGCCGGGATTTTTTTGACCTGAGTAAGATAATACTGCACAGCAAAAGTGAGGTAGCTCTTTCCCGAACCAAAATCCACGATATTGAGCGGCGAATCTTCTGAAATAGGATTTTTCTCGCCCTCTCGCAGCCGGATTACATCATCCAGAACATCGTCCAGCATTTCAAGAAAGCGGTTAATCTGGCGGAACTTGTCATACTTAGCCTTAACGACTTTTCCCTCAGCCGTCATTACGCCCAGGTGTACAAGGAATGGAACCGGCGAGCCTTCCGCAAGAAGGTATTTCTTGATTTTGTTAGCACCTACCTCCACAGAAGAAATATTTCCCGAAGAAACATTACTAATCTGTGTTAATCTGTGTAAATCTGTGGATTCTTTTATTGGTTTTCTAATTTCAGTCTTCTTTCCCTTTTTGTTTGCAAGAATCGTGATTTCCTCGGATTCCGTACGCTGGACGCAATTTTTGAAAGTCGAGCCTGCATGAGCGGCGATAAATTCGTTAAGCTCAGCCTCGCTCATTTTTTTGTGAAAGACTTGCTTTGCCGTGTAAAACTCCGCGAAGTAATTTTCGTTCTTTGAGGCGGCAAGAGAAGCCGTGAGCAGCTTGATTTTTACGCGGATGTAATCCTCGCCCAAGATTTCAGAAATGTTTTTGACAGGTTTTGAAAATGTGGCAGATAAAATCATAAAAATCCTCTCTTGCTTTGCTTGCATTGCGCCCCGTGAAACTTTAAAATGTTTCACGAAACACTATATATTTTAATTTAAAAATGCGATAATATAAATATATGGGAAAGATTTTTGTTTTTGTTAATCAGAAGGGTGGCGTTGGCAAAACAACTTCCGCTATTAATATTGGTGCCTACATGGCTGAGCTTGGCAAAAAAGTTCTTCTCGTCGATTTCGACTCTCAGGGCAATATGTCTACAGGCGTTGGAATCACAAAAGACAAGCCATCAATTTACGAATTCATGGACGATGACTCGCTTGCAGAAAAAGCGATAAAACATACGGCAGTGGCAAACCTCGATGCAATCTGTGCGGACGAGGACCTGGCCGGTGCTGCCATTGAGTTTGCTGATGCGGATAAAGTTCCTGTCGAAAAGCGCGACTTCATCCTCAAAGAAACTCTTGAACCACTCAAAAGCATTTATGACTTTATTTTGATTGACTGCCCTCCTTCACTGGGAATTTTGACTACCAACGGTCTTACGGCCGCTGATGCAGTTCTTGTTCCTATGCAGTGTGAATATTTTGCCCTGGAAGGAATCACTCTTTTGCTGCAGACTGTCAAAAGGGTTCAGTCTACAACAAATCCAAATCTTACTATCGGCGGCATTTTCTTTACAATGTATGACAGCCGCACACGACTTGCCCAGGACGTCGTAAGAAACGTTCAGGCATATTTCAAGAATTTCGTTTTCAACACGATTATTCCACGAAACATCCGCCTTTCAGAAGCACCTTCTCACGGTCAGCCGATTTGTCTTTACGATCCAAACTGTGTCGGTGCAAAAAGCTACAAAAAACTTGCAGAAGAGGTAATCAGTCGTGGCTAAAAAATTCGGTCTTGGAGCAGGTGTTGACGCTCTCATGGTCAAAGCAGGTTTGAGTGCAGACGATTTTATGCCAAACCATGAGCCTCAGCAGAATTCAGAGCAGGCTTCCGCAAATTCTCAGGATATTGCAGCAGAACAAATGGCAGCGGCTCAGGCCGTAACAAAGGCGGTCGAAGCCGGAAATATTTCTCATGAGGTTGCGAGCGGCGAACATAAATTGCCGGCAGGAATCAACGTCGATGAAAACGGCCAGCTTTGGCTCAGCGTTGATTTGCTCAAGCCGAACCCTCACCAGCCACGAAAAGAGTTTGAAGAAGAAGCCCTCAACGAACTTGCAGAGTCAATCCGCGAGCACGGAATCTTGCAGGCAATTACGGTTGAAGACGCAGGCGACGGCACTTTCTATATTATTGCCGGTGAACGCCGAACCCGAGCCGCAAAAATTGCAAACCTCGCAGAAGTTCCAGTCCAGTTACGAAAATATTCTGACCAGAAAAAGCTTGAAATCGCCCTTATCGAAAATATTCAGCGAGAGGACTTAAATCCAATCGAAGAAGCCGAAGCTTACTACGAGCTCATGGAAATTTCTGGTTTGAGTCAGGAACAGGTCGCAGCCCGCGTTGGCAAAAACCGCTCGACAGTTGCAAACGCAGTCCGTCTTTTGAAATTGCCAGAAGACATGCGCACTTCCCTAGTTCAGGGACATATCACGGCCGGCCATGCGAGAGCCCTTCTTTCTGTGAAAGATCCGGCTGACATGCGAATCCTCTTTGCCAAAATCATAGGCACAGGAATGAGCGTCCGTGAAGCTGAAGAAATGGCCCGCTCCCTCAACGAAGGGGCAGGAAACGGCATCAAAAAGCCAAAAGAATCAAAAGATTCCAACAAAGACCCAAATCTCCTTGCATTGGAACAGCAGTTCATCGAAAAGCTGGGCACAAAAGTCCAGATCAAAGGAAACATGGAGCGAGGCAGCGTAGAAATCCAGTTCTTCACAAAAGACGACCTGAACAGAATTTATTATTTGATTTGCGGAGATAACTAATTAATCAGCAATGTGCGGTTAGCAGTTTAGTAATTTTACGGGACTTCGCGGGTCCCGTTTTTTTTTGTTTTCATGGCTCAAAAAAATTTAATCTATCTTAAATTTAAAACTTTTCAAATCCGGAAACATATATTAAAACGATTTTAAGGATTAAGAGATGGATCAGAATCAGGAAGGTTTCAGCCAGGTCGCAATTACGCTCATAAATCATTATGACTGCGTTCATTATGTAGATTTTGAAACAGGAAAATATACCAACCTCGTGCCTATAAAACTTTTTGAGACACTCGGAGTTCCGTTTCAGGGCGAAGATTTTTTCTCGGATTTCAGAAAGATTCTGACTAAGTGTATTCATCCGAATGATATTGAAATCCTGGAGCATCTGCTTGATAAAAATCTTATGAAAAAGCGCCTGTTAGAAAAAGATACAAATTTTCTGACTTTTCGTGCAATAAAAGAAGGAAAAGCTGTACATGTTCGACACTCAGAATTTCTATGCCCTGATAAAGTCCATGTAATCTGCTGTCTTGAGAATATCGAAGAAGAATTTCAGCAGGCAATGGCTCAAAAAAATCATCTTGAATCCGAAAAGCGTCTTGCTCGCTTCGATGAGATGACAGGAGTGCGGAACAAAAACGCATTTAAGGAATATTCAAATTCAATTAGCGAAAAATTACTAAAAAATCCCAAAAGTTATCAGTTCGCTCTTATTCTTTGCGACCTGAACGACCTCAAACTGCTTAATGATACGCGCGGACACAGTTTTGGAGATGAAGCAATCCAGAGAGCAAGCCGCATGATTTGCAATACTTTTACTCACAGTCCGGTGTTCAGAATCGGTGGCGACGAATTCGTTGTTGTTCTGAGAGGGCATGATTTTGAACACAGAGAGCATCTGCTCGAAGTCCTGAAAGACGAATCCTACAACAATAAAATTTCACGTTCCGGGCCTGTCATTGCCTGTGGCATTGCTGTTTATGATCCTGACACGGACAAAGACTTTTCCAGCGTATTAGACCGTGCCGACAAATCAATGTACGCAAACAAAAAAGAAATCAAAGCTCTGAACCTTACGCAAGGCTTCCGTAATATGGAAAAAATCGACCGGCCTATTACGTCAGAACGCAGGACTCTCTTGAATTCTTTGTTTGGAGCTTTATGCACAATCAGCGGCGGCGGCTATGTTTATCTGAATGACATGCGCTTTGACTATTCAAGATGGTCACTTTCTCTTGTTGATGATTTTGCTATGCCGTCAGAGTATATGTACCATGCAGATAAACTTTGGCAGGAAAAACTTCACCCGGATGATTTGAAAGCATATCTCGAAGCAATTAAAGCAGTTTTATGCGATAACGTGGATATGATTAAACCGCTCACTTACAGGGCCAAAAAGGCGGACGGAACTTATGTCGTTCTAACAACCAGAGGTTTTATTCTGAGCGACAACAATGGAAATCCAGATTATTTCGGTGGAATAATTCTTCCTGTTCAATAAGGTGTGCTATGTCTAGACATTTTTTTCAAGCTTAACAAATTCGCTTATTTTCCTTGCAACAATTTTTTTTTCCGGCTGTGCCACAAATTCGGCCGAACCAGATCAACTTCCCCCTTCTCATGAACACAGCATAGAACTTACGGATTCAAGGCACAGCGCAAGCCTTATCTTTTATACGATGAATAAAAACGAGGGATGTGCAGGATTATTGGTACGCCGCACATTCCCCGCATCATTTTTATTTCTTTGTCAGTGCGCCGTTCTCAAAAATCATGTTAGCTTTTTCAAGATAATCGGCCGGGATTGTGATTCCACAGTTTTTGGCCGCATCAAGGTCGAAGAGCAAATCGCTGTCGCTCGGGTCAGTCATAAATCGAACAGGGATATTCTCCGGTTTTTCGCCGTTCAGAATTTTAAGAACCATTTCACCAGTCGCGCGTCCTGCCTTGTAATAGTTGAAACCGCTGGCAATCACGCAGCCACCGTCCTGAGCGCCTGTTACATCGCCTGAGAAAATCGGTTTTTTAGCCTCGCCGAAAACTTCCTTTACAGAAGAAAGAGCGCTGAAAACAGTGTTGTCTGTGGTGAGATACAAGCCGTCAACACGATTGATGATTGCCTCTGCAGCCTGCTTTACTTCGCTTGAATTGGTGATTGCCTGTGTGACAAGTGAAAGTCCTGCCTGCTCGCAGCCTTTTTTTACAAGTTCCAGAGAAGAAACTGAATTTGCCTCGTTGCTTGTGTAAATATAGCCCAGAGTTTTGATTCCGGTCAGTTCTTTGAAGAGGGCTATGTGCTGCTCTGTAGGAATTGCGTCGCTCATGCCGGTGATGTTTCGCTCGCCGTGCTCAAGAGTTGAAACCAGGCCAGCTCCCAGAGGATCAGTAACAGTGCCGAAAACAACTGGAATGTCAGTGATTGTGTTTGCAAGTGCAAGTGCGACTGGAGTTGCGATACCGACGGCTACATCAACGCCCTCGTCACGGTATTTCATTGCAATCTGAGCTGCCGTGTTTGTGTCGCCGTTCGCATTCTGAAGGTCAAAAGTTGCGTTTACGCCGTTTTCATTGAGAACATCTACAATACCCTGCTCAACTGAGTCCAGTGCGATATGCTGAACGATTTTTGCGATTCCGATTTTGACAGATTTTTTGCCTTCAGCTGATTTTCCCTTGCAGCCTGTAAAGACAAAGAGTGCGAGTGCCATAGAAGCAAACGCGATTGATTTTGTGAGTTTCATTTTTTTCTCCATAGATAAAGATTTCTTTCACAAGTATGTTACTATAAAGAGAAACAAAATGTCAATAGCAATTGTAAATTTCCGTTTTTATCAGTAGAATCATTATATGATTCAAGGTATTCTCATCGAAGGTTTGATTTTCGGAATTATGGTTTTGGGCGTCTTCATGACATTCCGCGTCCTAAATTTTTGTGATATGACAGTTGACGGCTCCTTCCCGCTTGGAGCCTGTGTTCTTGCGGCCTGCCTCACACACGGCATTTCCCCGGCCCTTGCGCTCATGATTGTTTTTGTCGCCGGTATTCTTGCAGGTTTTTGTACCACAGTAATTTACACAAAGCTCCGCATCCCGGATCTTCTCGCCGGAATTTTGATGATGACCATGCTCTACTCGGTCAATCTGCGCGTCATGTCAAATCAGGCAAACGTGTCTTTCCTCAAAATTCCTACGATTTTTTCTTCTATTAAGCAGTTTATGAAAACAACTTTTCCTGCCGTCACTCCTGACTGGGGAATCGTCATCTTCCTCGTAATTTTCGTCGGAATTCTTCTCGTTCTTTTAAATTTATTCTTCTCAACTGACTTTGGCCTCACAATGGGTGCCCTGGGTTCAAACCCTCAGATGGTAATTTCACAGGGCGTAGACCCTCGTATCGTGCGCGGAGTCGGAATCTGCTTTGGCGACGGTCTTGCGGCCCTTTCCGGTGCCCTTTTTGCCATGTATTCAGGCTTTGCCGACGTCGGAAGCGGAAGCGGTGTCGTAGTCTCAGGACTTGCTTCCCTCATGCTGGGAGAATTCGTAATCCATTCAAACAAAATCGGCTGGCAGACATTCCGCGTAATTTTAGGCTCAATCATCTACCGTGCATTGATGTTCATTGCCCGAAGATACGGCTACAACATCGGAATGAACGCAAACGACCTCAAACTTATCACAGGCCTCATGATTATCCTCTGCCTTATTATAAGCAAGCAGGATGTGGTGGGCTGGTTCAAGGCACATCTCAAGAGACCGGAGGCAACAAATGCTTAAACTCGAAAATATTGGAATTACATTCAACGCAAACACGCCTGACGAAAACAAGGCGCTCACAAACATAAATCTCGACATAAAAAAAGGCGACTTCATCACGGTCATCGGCTCCAACGGTGCCGGTAAGTCCACCCTCTACAATATAATCGCGGGCACTTTAAAGCCGACTTCTGGAACAATCCTGCTCACAGGCGATGACGGAGTTCAAAAGAACATCACCGGTGACGCAGAATTCAAACGGGCCCGCTACATAGGCCGCATTTTCCAGAATCCCCTCCTGGGAACAGCCGGCAAAATGAGCCTTGAAGACAACATGATGATTTGCTACAAAAAAGGCTTCAAGGGGCTCAAGATTTCCCTCAACAACAAGATGCGTGACTTTTTCCGCAGCCAGCTCAAAGTCCTCAACATGGGCCTTGAAGACCGTCTCGGCGACAACGTTGACCAGTTCTCTGGCGGTCAGCGTCAGGCCCTCACCCTGCTCATGGCAGTTATGAGTAAGCCCAGCCTACTCCTTCTCGACGAGCACACGGCCGCCCTCGACCCGACTAACGCCGCCATCGTCATGGAGCTCACCCGCCGCTTTGCCCAGGAATACAATCTCACAGTCATGATGGTCACCCACAACATGCAGCACGCCCTGGACTACGGTAACCGCCTGATTATGATGAACAAGGGCGAAATTATTTCCGACATCAGCGGAGACGAAAAAAAACAGCTCACGATGGATTCAATCGTAGAGCTGTTCAAGAAAATCAAAGTTAACAACGATAACGTAATGTTAAACTAGAACAAGCGGCGGGCCTCAACATAGAAGCGTTTTTCACTCGCCTCGCCCATTGAGAAGGACTTGCGTGGAAGAACGCCCCGGCTTGCGATTGTCTGAAAGAATGAATCTTTTGCAATCGGCGGAAGAAGGATTGAAAGCGCGTTTTCCTTGTGACCGAGTTTTACGACATCTTCCGTTCCGTGAATGTAATCGATGTCATTCTTTTTGTCCTTTGAGTGAGCGTCGAGATATTCGTCAAGAACAGGCTGCAGGGCCGCAATCGCCAGATCAGTGATTGCAGTCTCCAAAACGCAGAGCTTTTCCTTGCCGCCAACGCTTGTGATAAAGCCGTAGCGGGCGCCCTTTGCATTTTTGTCAGCAACAAAGTCTTCAAGTTCTTTTTCCGAAGCGAAATTCTTGATTTCTCCGCCCAATTTTTCTTCTATATAAAGAATCAGACTTCCCGCATCCTGATTGAAAATTACGCGGTGAATAGGCTCAAAAGTAAGGCCCTCATCGTAAATGTTAACGACCTCAACCAGAGCATATCGGACAGGAGAATTAATCAAATCATCGCCAGAAAGAGTTTTCTTGTGCTCGTCCCAGACAGCCTTTGCAGTAGCCAGAGAGTGGTTTCCGTCTCCTACAGCAAAAAGGAAGCAGTTTCCATCTTTATCGGTACCAGCCTTGGCCAGAGCCGAAAGCGCGTTCTCCAAAAGGCTCTCAACCTCAGCCCCAGAAACCTTCCAGCCAGTGATATGGCCAGAGTTCAGCATCAGCTCGCCGTCGTAAATCGGATCAGATTTTTTTGCAATCGTGCCGGCACCGCCAACGAGCAGGTCCATTTCGTCATTTGCAAGAAGCATGATGTGAGGAAGCTCCAGTCCAGCCCCGGTTCGGATTTTCATTCTCGGAGGGATTCGCTCAGGAACAGTCGCCTCAGTCGCACGAATCAGAGCCTTGCTGCCCGGCTTCCACTCGTATTTTTCCAAATCAACGGCCAGAACAAGGCCCTTTCGAGTGCGACCGTATTCAGTCTTTCGCTCAATATAAATGCATTCCTCGCCTGCTGTAAAAGTGCTGGCATCAAGGTAGCTTTTCATCGTCTCGTGGATTTTTTTGATTCTCGCTTCCCCGCCACCATCGTTAAGGTAGACTTCCGGGAAAATCAAATTGAGCGTAGAAGGATTTGAGCCCGCCGCATCAGCAGCCTTTGCCCAATAATCCTTATCCTGAGTGTACTGGTCACAGGCAATCACCGACCAGGATTTTAAATCAACATTTTTTGGCAGCAGGATTTCAGGAATCTGCACACCGTAATTCTCAAAGTTTTTCATAATGCATGAATTATAGCACATAGAAAGGGGGAAGTCATCGCTTCGTCAGCGAGTTTTCTAGGACAAACTTCGAGTTTTTGACTAACGGGATATCCATAAATCATGCTCCCAGCAAGAACCGCCCCTTAGGAATCCACGGTTGTGCGAAATTGAAAATTGGACTCGCTGCGCTCGCCCGCACAAAGTGGATTCAGGGTCGAACCTTGCTTCAGCATGATTTACAATTTGCCGGCTATTTAAAACTCGAAGTATCCCCTTCTTATACAACGTTGCAAATTACGCAACATTATATCAAAAACATTGCACTTTACGCACTGTAGCTGCTCTATTATAATAATCTCAAATTAATTTAATAGAGGAACAAAATGGGTAACAACTATTTCAATTCTATTCCGTGGCGCGAGGCTCGCTTGCAGCTCGGACACTGCCGCTCAATGTCTAAAGAAGAATTCGCTGACGGCGTTAACGCTCTCAAAGGCAAAAAAATCGTAATCGTTGGTTGTGGTGCACAGGGCTTGAACCAGGGTCTCTGTCTCCGCGACTCAGGTTTGGACGTATCTTACGCTCTCCGCGAGGAAGCAATCGCTCAGAAACGCCAGTCTTGGAAGAACGCAACAGAAAACGGCTTCAAAGTCGGAACTTATGACGAATTGGTTCCAACAGCCGACCTCATCGGAAACCTCACTCCAGATAAGCAGCACTCAAACGTAATTTCAGAAGTTATGAAACGCATGAAGAAAGGCTCAGCTCTCTGGTATTCACACGGTTTCAACATGATTGAAGAGGGAATGCAGATTCGCCCGGATATCACAGTCGTAATGTGTGCTCCAAAAGGCCCAGGTACAGAAGTTTGGCACGAGTTCCAGCGTGGATTCGGTGTTCCTGATCTCATCGCAGTTCATCCTGTAAACGACCCGGAAGGAAAAGGCTGGGCTTATGCAAAAGCTCTCGCAGTCGGTATGGGCGGCTCAAAAGCAGGCGTTCTTGAATCATCATTCGTTGCAGAAGTAAAATCAGACCTCATGGGTGAGCAGACAATCCTCTGCGGTATGCTCCAGGCTGGTACAATCGTTTGCTACGACAAAATGGTAGCTGATGGAATCGCTCCTGAATATGCAACAAAACTCTTGATGCACGGTTGGAACGTAATTTCTGAGGCTCTCAAATGGGGCGGCATCACAAACATGATGGATCGTCTCTCAAACCCAGCAAAAATCAAGGCAAACGAACTTTCAAAAGAAATCAAAAAACTCCTTGCTCCACTCTATCAGAAGCACATGGACGACATCATTTCAGGCAAATTCTCATCAACAATGATGGAAGACTGGAAAGCTGGCGACAAAGACCTTCTCGCTTGGCGTGAAGAAACAGGTCGTCTTGCATTCGAAAAGACAGAAGAGTCAAAAGAAGAAATCACAGAACAGGAATACTTCGACAAGGGCATCCTCATGGTTGCAATGGTCAAAGCCGGCTGTGAGCTCGCATTCGAGACAATGGTTGATGCAGGAATCAAAGAGGAGAGCGCTTACTATGAGTCACTCCACGAAGTTCCGCTCATCGCAAACCTCATCGACCGCAAACGCCTCTACGAGATGAACCGCGTTATTTCCGACACAGCAGAATACGGATGCTACCTCTTCGCTCGCGTTGCCGCTCCAATGATGGCAAAAGACCTCATGCCAAAAGTAACAACAGAAGTTATCGGTAAAGGCTTGAGCAACAAAGACACAAGCGTAAACAACACAGAACTCGTTAACGTAAACGCAGAAATCCGCAACCACCCAATCGAGGTTGTAGGACGCAAACTCCGCGCATACATGACAGCAATGAAACCAGTTCTGTAGTATAAAAAATTAATGCCTAAGAGGTCCCAAAAGAAATGCAGGGCTTCTTAGGCATTTTTATTTGAATCGCTTATCTAAAAGACTTAAAATCCCAAAAAACAAAAAACTAGTTACCAGTAAAATTCCCGTAATAAATCACAGAATCAGACTTTTTTGAATGCATAGGACTTCCGTTCACAGCTTCCTGAGCGGGCTCATTATCATCCTTGTAGCGGGTCTTAACCGTCATTTCGGATTTTATTTTGTCCAAAGTCGGATTAAAAACAAGCAAAATCTCCCGAATAATGCTAAGGACATCATCATCAGCATCGTTAGTTTCCAAAAGGCGATTATAAAACTTATACATTTGAACGTAGGCGTGATTTAATCCAACATATTCTTCATTATAAACATCAACTCTAGACATACAATCTCCTATAGAAAATTATTCTAACGCAAGATTATACATTTTCAAGTAATTTTAAATCTTTTTATAAAAATAATGCGCAAGTCACCTGCAATCCCGGCTTTGCGCCCTTCCGCTGACCGCTCCATTCCTCCGCTACGCTCCGCGGGCACTCTCCTTGTCGTGCCCGTTCGAACG
>NZ_JACHFQ010000013.1:0-4156 GCF_014201975.1 Treponema ruminis
TATCCACTAGGAAAAGAATAAGGGTTGACCTAAACAACTATTTTTAGGATTATTGAAATCAGCAAAAAAACGTCACCTATTAGGGGTTCATGTCAATGCAAAGGGTGAAATTGTTGAACTCAAAGATGCTGCTGATAAAGCTCTTATCGACAAAGACAATGCAGACAAGCAGTTCATTGCTAAAGATCTTTCTAACGATAAAGACCTTTCTGCTGCTCTTGACTCAACACCTGCTGCTACAGAAAATGCTCTTGAATTGGAACAGTTCAATGTAAATGAAACTGGTAACGGAACTTCAATCTGGTTCCAGTTCAATGCAATCCTTTCTAGTACATCTAAGGATCCAAACTACGGAAAGTACACACTTTACAGAAAGGCTACTGATGCTACAACTGCTGCTACTAAATGGGTAAAAGTAGGAGATACAACATATCTTATTCCTGCTACTCCTACTACTGCTCTAGGTACTGGAGAGGCTAAATTGCAGTATATCGATGTTGATGCTGCAGCTTCAGATGCTGACAAGAAAACCAACATAAAAGATGCTGTAATCAATGACTTCCGTCTTAGAAAACGCAAGGCAGCAATTGTTACTACAACTAGTGCTAAAGAATTTGACTATGCTAAAACTTCTGTATACAGACTTGTATGTTCAATTGATAACGTAGAGATATATTCTGCTCCTGTTACTGTAGAAGACAAGTTCCTTGATCTTAAAATTACTGAAGGTGCTAATGCTTTGACTCCTTCTGGATTCACAACAGAATCTCCTGTTACAGTAAAAACATATAAGTTTACTTCACCATGTTATATTGTTGATGTTACAAAAACTGTTCAAAGAGGAACTGCTGCTACTGTTGTAGAGTCTGGCAAGCGTCTTGGACCTACAAATGCAAGCAGAGTAAAAGTAGAGCTTAATGCAGCTCGCACTGAAATCACTCTTACAATTGATGATGAAACTACAGCTGGTACTGGTGATAAGATTATTCTTACTGCATTTGATGCTGCTGGTCAGTCAAAACAGTATATAATCGACTACAAGAACTAAGTTCTGTATCAAAACCTTATAAAAATGCCGTCTGAGCTTTTCTAAAGTTTCTTTCAGCATTATATAAGTGACAGGCTGCCCAATTTCCGGGCAGCCTGTTTTTTTTATATGTTGATGAGATAATGTATCCGTCAATTCTAGCAAAGTAAACAAAAGCGCCATGTAGCATTACACTTCCTCCAGAGGTGTAAAATGCAACAAACAAGAACAGATGAATTACCAGCATTTGGTAAGACATATACAGTTATTGCAGACATACCAGCGGTTAAGTTAAAAAATGCTAAAATTAACTTTTTACCAACAGAACCTAATTCTAAAATAATGAAAAAACTCGATTTTTTTAAGCAAAATATTGGAAAAGAAATATCTGTTTTGCTTGAAGAATCTGGGAAAAACAGTTTTACGCTATCGGTAAGATAAGAATAATGAATCAATCCGCCAATTCTAGCCATAAAAATTGACGGATTGATTTGTTCATTTCGTTACAGATACGGCTTCGCGGTCAAGTTCTTCTTTGAGCGCAAGCACTTGCTCCAATGGGAGGGAGACGGCTTGAGAAATTTGTTCTAATGAACCAAGGTTCATGCGGAGCAAATTCTTCGCATTTGCGATGGAGGTTTGCTGTGTACCTCGTTTCAAGCCTCGTTTTAAACCTTCTGCAAGAGCGATTTTCCTGGCTTCTGCAGCTCTCTCTTTTCCATATTCTTCTACGATTCTGCACATATTTCTTACTCCTTCTGTTTCCTGCTTGTGGTAGCGGACTTTTTCTGCTAGCTCGCTGTAATTCATTTCATCGGCATTTGGTGTGCAAAAATCATGCATCAGTTTGCCGAGCGCATCGTTTCCTCTGTATGAGCCATTCACATAAATTATATTACACCCATCGTCAAATGGCAAATATGTGCTGGCGGTTGAAGGCAGTTCGACTGTCTTTTTGATTTTGTAGAACGGTCGCCCCAGACCATAATAGTCATTCTCGGTTATGAAAATGATATACGTTTCGGGAAGCTCAGTGAAGTCCTGTTTCTTTTTGAGACTGTGACTGTCGAGCATCGCTTGATTGTAACGAACCCGCCTTGGTGAGGCCCCTTCGTCTGCTCTTTGGACTTCCACGTTGTACACTTTGCCTTTAGTGTCTTCCGCGAGAATGTCCAGCCGAACAGAGCGGCCGAATAGATTCCGCTTTTCTTCCTGTGTCGTGACTTTCTTAACGCGTAAGTCGTCACGGTTAAGAAGGATTCTCAGAAGAAATTCTGTGATTTCGTTGTCGCCGTCGAACACCACGGTCATAAAGTCATCGTCCATGAGTCGCATTGCTTGTATTCGTGCGAGCATTGCCGGATCGATTGTGTCGAAAATACTTGGCATGGTTTTCTTTTACCTCCATGCCTTATTACTTCCATTTTTTTTGCATTTTCGGCAATGCAAATACTCAATTGTCAGAATAATTATAAAACTGGACTGTATTAGTCAATAAAATATCCATTAATTCTAGCCTTGTAGAGGTCGAGGCCTTGAAGGTAAAACAGTGCATGGGCAGCCAGAACGTCTGTCCCGGAGCAACGGATTTGAGAAAGGGAGTCTCAGGACAAATATCCCTCTAGAAAATTGCCCTCCTGCGCATAGCCGCAGGAGAGTTTTTTGTTAATGCATAATTAAGATTTCGTTCTTGAGTGCCAGCACCTGCTCCAGAGGCAGGGAACAACATTTTGCAATTTTCTGTGGGGATAAATCGGTTTCAATGAGAAAGTTCTTCGCGTTGGCAATGGCATTCTGTCGTTCACCATCACTGTAGCCATCCTCGTAGCCTTCGGCACGGCGGTTGCGGTCATAGTCTTCCTGATTGAATTCTGTGAGAAGGTTTCCGACAATGTTCATCCGCTGCTCCTTAAAGTACCCCTCTAGAAAATTGCCCTTGATGGCAAAGTCCACGGCCTCGTTGATTGCTTTCTCCGGCTCCATTCTCTTGTCGAGGTTCGCCTTTACCCGGTCAACGAAGACACAGTAATGATACAACGACTCGCATTTTTTTTGAAGACTTTCGTTGTGATTTTTATTGATGTTGATTACAGTTGCCGTCCATTCGAACTCTTTGCTCTCATCTTTGAGCTCAAATAAATCAGAAAGCCTATATTTTACGATATCGTCTTGTTCCTGATGACCGTTGTAGAAGACAACAAACTTCGGCGAAGGGATTTTTATTCGCGCCCGGCCGAAAATGTCCAGATTCCGTTTGGCGACTTCCTTCTGGTAAAGCTGGGAGAAGTAAATCAGTCCCCTGAGTGGCATATTTGGATTTACCGTGGACTGCTGCTCGAAGAGGTGCATCTCCGAGTTTATCAGGAAGGACAGATCGTTCTTCATGGTGACGTAGATGACGTCATCAATCGTGGTAATCTCCAATGCTGAAATGTCGGTGTAGTTTTTGTCGCTAAGGGCGTTGTAAAGCGAGAGAAGCCAGCGTTTGCTCCGGTCGTCCTTGCCGCTGTAAATCGAGCGGAAGAGAGTGTCACGAAATGTCCTTTTCGTTGCGTCAATGCCTGGTAGGGTAGCTGATTTTGTTTTTACTGCCTTCTCCTGCATTTTCGTTCGATTCTTCTTGATTGCCTTTGTTTTCTTTTTCATATGAACTCCTTTTGTATTAATATGTGTAAGCTCTTTTTCCTTACACATATTAATTGCCAAAATTTTTTCGTTTTCGGCAATGCAATTGGAAAAAAGTCAGAATAATGCAAAAAAAAATTATAAAAAGGGGGCAAATTATTCAAAAACACCACAGCCCGCATACACGACAAGCTATCGTACATGCGGGCTGTTTTGTATAAATCGAATATTCGTGTCTGGAAAATTTTCAGTTTTTAACTTTCTGTTTTCAATTCGTCTTTGAGGGCAAGCACCTGGTCAAGTGGCAGGGAACAACCTTGAGCAATTGTTTCTGGTGTTACTCCAAGTTTTAACAGATTCTTCGCATTGGAAATGGAAGCCTGTTGTGCACCTTTTGCAAGACCTTCGGTTGAATTGTACCCCTTGTCAAGGACACATAAGAAGAAGGGATTAAAAAATCCGAAGAAAATTTTCAAATATCAGTAGGATTTTCTTTCTTTAGAG
>NZ_JACHFQ010000014.1:1797-3335 GCF_014201975.1 Treponema ruminis
TTTTTTAAGGCGGGAAGGAGGATATGGCCAGGCAAACATAGGTCCATGGCGGATGCCTGTGGAGCTGTCAGGCGATGAAGGACGCGACAAGCTGCGAGAAGCCCCGGGGAGGTGCACATGACCATTGATCCGGGGATGTCCGAATGGGGTAACCCGCGGGGAGCGATTCCCGCACCGCGGACGCTGAATAAAATAGGCGTGCGGAGCCACACTGGGTGAAGTGAACCATCTAAGTAACCCGGGAAGAGAAATCAACAGAGATTCCGTAAGTAGCGGCGAGCGAAAGCGGAGGAGCCCAAACCGCCTCGAGCGGGGTTGTAGGACTGCGACATGAAGGAGCCAAGGCTAGCGGAAGGGCATGGGAAGGCCCGCCACAGAGCGTGAGAGCCGCGTACGCGAAAGCCGAAGCCATCTAGCAGTATCCTGAGTAGGGCGGGGCACGAGGAACCCTGTCCGAATCCGGGTCGACCACGATCCAAGGCTGAATACTGAACAGCTACCGATAGCGAACGAGTACCGTGAGGGAAAGGTGAAAAGAACCCCGGCGAGGGGAGTGAAATAGAACCTGAAACCATGGACCGGCAAGATGTCACGGCCCGAGAGGGTGGTGGCGTGCCTTTTGTAGAATGAGCCTGCGAGTCATGTTATGCGGCGAGGTTAAGGGACAGGAGTTCCGGAGCCGCAGCGAAAGCGAGTCTGAACAGGGCGGATATGAGTTGCATGACATGGACCCGAAGCCAAGGTGATCTATCCACGGGCAGGCTGAAGCAGGGGTAAGACCTTGTGGAGGGCCGAACAGTAATCTGTTAAAAAAGGTAGTGATGACCCGTGGATCGGAGCGAAAGACTAAACAAACCTGGAGATAGCTGGCTCTCCCCGAAATGCCTTTAGGGACAGCCTCAGGGAAAGCTTGCGGAGGTAGAGCACTGGATGGATGCGGGGGAGTCAAATCCTACCAAATCCAATCAAACTCCGAATGCCGCAAGCCAGCCCCTGGGAGTGAGACTGCGTGCGACAAGGTTCGTAGTCAAGAGGGAAACAGCCCGGACCGCCGGTTAAGGTCCCGAAACCATGCTGAGTGTGAAATGAGGTGCGGATGCACAGACAGCCAGGAGGTTGGCTCAGAAGCAGCCATTCCTTAAAAGAGTGCGTAACAGCTCACTGGTCGAGCATCCGCGCGCAGACAATGTAGCGGGGCTAAGCATGGTACCGAAACCGCGGATTCACGGATTAGTCCGTGACTGGTAGGGGAGCATTCCGCAGGCCGGAGAAGGGATACCCGCGAGGGGTCCTGGAGGAAGCGGAAGAGAGAATGCAGGCATAAGTAACGAAAAGACGGGTGGGATCCCCGTCCGCCGAAAACCTAAGGTTTCCCGCGTAAAGGCAATCTGCGCGGGGTAAGTCGGCCCCTAAGGCGAGGCGGAAACGCGTAGTCGATGGGAAATCGGTAAAGAGTCCGATACTTCATAAGTTTCTACGGAATGACGCATGAGGTGAAATCCGGCCGGGCGACGGTAGTCCCGGTCCAAGCGGCAATC
>NZ_JACHFQ010000015.1:0-1486 GCF_014201975.1 Treponema ruminis
TGACATGAACCCCTAATAGGTGACGTTTTTTTGCTGATTTCAATAATCCTAAAAATAGTTGTTTAGGTCAACCCTTATTCTTTTCCTAGTGGATATTTTTCAAGAAACATAGCAGGGGAGAGATCTCCTAATTGTTTCTTAAGCCTGAAATTGTTGTAATACAGAATAAAATTCCTTACTTGTTCAAATACATCCTGAGAAGGAATCCTGCATTCCTTAAATGCTTTCTTAGTCCATTTCGCATAGAATCCTTCTGTTTTCAAAATTGAATTAAAGGATTCCATTGCTGCATTATCCCAGCATTCGCCAACGTCAGAACAGCTCTGTGTAATTCCAAGTGATACAAGAAAATCTCTGTAATCATAACTTGTATAAGAACTGCCTTGATCTGAATGAATTATGGTATCCGTTAAATCAATTGATTCAGACAGCAATCTTACAGTTTCAATACACAGATATGAATCAGGACTTGAACCAATTTTCCAGGCAACGACTTCGCGGTTATACAGGTCTTCTATGATGTTCAGATAATAAACACCATCACTTGTATAAAGATATGTAATATCCGTTACAAATATTGATCTCGGATACGGGCTAAAAAAGTTTCTGTTCAACACATTTGCCGGTACAGTTTCTTTTAGCTGTTTACGTCTCGCATATACTTCCGGACTATATTTTTTACGTCTTACGACCGAATTAAGGCAGTTTTCACGCATTATTCGAGCTACTTTCTTATGATTTATCAAATACCCCATAGAAATAAGCTTTCTGGTCATAGCTCTATAGCCAAGAGTATAATCTAGCTGCGTCTGAATCGATCCAATAAGCTTTATCAATTCTGCGTCAGGATTTACTTTTTCTCGGTTTTGGACGTATTCGTAGAAACATTTTCTGGTGACTCCTGCGACAGAGCAGAGTCGGGTGATGTTTGTACATCGTCCTGATCTGAGAAGATGGAGAATGCATTCGAATCTTTTTTTTTAGGAATCTCTTTGGGATTATATCCCATCAATTCAGTAAGCGTTTCAAGGTAGGCTACCTTATCTCTTAGATATCGAATTTCGGCATCTTTTGTCCTAAATTCAGGTTCTTCGCTTTTCAATTCATTCCTCTCAATAAGTCCCGTATAATCGCTTTTAGAACTTTGTAATTCGATTATACCTTTTTGAGAAGCTTGATTTAAGGCTTTTTCCGGTGATTCAACCCATTTCTTTAAGGTACATGGAGAAATTCCATACTCTCTAGCAATCTGAAAATATCCGCCTTTACCAGCCATATAATCAGAAATTGCAGCCGCTTTTGTTGCAGGGCTTACATTCATAAAAACTCCTTGCAAAAAAACGTCACCTATAAATGGGTTCAGTCATTTCATGTTGGTCCCAAAACACGAAATTTGTAACCTATAATTGGGTTCAGTACTTTATAAGGTGTAACCTTATATGGGGTTCATCCCTTAAAAAGCGTAACGTAAATGGGGGTCAGACCA
>NZ_JACHFQ010000016.1:0-1462 GCF_014201975.1 Treponema ruminis
TAAAATATACCCCAAATGGTAGACACATTTAGAAGAAGGGATCCATAAAAGTAGACACTAAAATAAAAGGGAAAATCCCAAATAGTAGACACTTAGAAAATCCAGAAGATATAATGTATCTACACTGGAGGTGCTGCGATGCAAAGGAAATTCACCGCAGAAGAAAAAAAGAAACTTGAATCAAATCAATATACGCTAAAAGTTTCAAATTGTAAATTTTATCCTACAATTAAGTTCAAAGAAGAATTCTGGATACGATATCAGGCCGGAATTGCACCAAGAAAAATCATAAAAGACCTTGGTTATGATTTAGATTTATTTACCCAGAAACAAATAGACTGCATTGTTCAAAAAATAAAAAATCAGGCATTGTCAGGCACTGGTTTTACAGAAGGTGAAAACCATAATTACCGTACTGGTATAAAAAAGCCGGAAACAGATAATTCTCCCCAAACAATTTCACAGATGCAAGCTGAACTGTTGTACCTACGTCAGGAAGTTGAATTTTTAAAAAAAATTATTACAGCGGACAACTCAAAAAAGAAGCAATAATTTTGGAGACATCTTCAAATAAATTTGAGATTATCCATGATGTTGTATCACAGAAGAACAATAAACTGTCCGTAAAAATGTTATGTGAAATTGCCGGTGTATCGAGATCCGGATATTACAAATGGGTAATGTCAGAAGAGCAACGACAAAAGAAGGAGGAACTAGACCGAAAAGATTTTGAAATTATACTTTCAGCCTATAATCATCGGGGATATGACAAGGGGGCAAAAGGAATTCATATGTATTTACTACATCAAAATCCACCTGTTGTTATGAACCTGAAGAAAATACGCCGTCTGATGAACAAATACAACCTGTATTGTCCAATTAGAAAGGCGAATCCTTATAGAAGGATGGCTAAAGCATTAAAAACAAACAATGTTTCCCCGAATCTTGTAAACCGGGAGTTTACGAAATTCGGTCCCAGAAAAATACTTCTGACGGATATTACATATATTCCCTATAACGGAATATACTGCTATCTTTCAACCGTCATTGATGCTTTCACAAGGCAAGTTCTTTCGTATGTACTGAGCAGTTCACTTGAGGTAGACTTTGTTCTTGAAACCATTAATATTCTTGTTGACAGACATGGTATTTCTCTTACTACCGAAACATTGATACACAGTGACCAGGGATGCCATTATACCAGCTGCAGTTTTATTCAACTTCTTATTGATAAAAAGCTACGGCAGTCGATGTCCAGACGTGGTAACTGTTGGGATAACGCTCCTCAAGAAAGTTTTTTCGGTCACATGAAAGATGAGATAAATCTTTCTGACTGTAAAACTTTTGATGATGTAAAGAAAATAATTGATGACTGGATTGATTATTACAACACAGAACGTTATCAGTGGCAGTTGGCTAAACTTTCTCCAGATGAATACTACAAATATTTCACTACTGGTAT